>JAGWBN010000042.1:4521-21334 GCA_021295875.1 Pseudomonadales bacterium | reverse complement strand
TTGTTCAACTGTCGAGATGGAGACCGCTCAAGAACGCTAGGCCGTTGTGACACGGGCAGCCGTGAAGTGATTCGCATACTTGCCGCTTGCCGGTCGGATCGGACACACTCACCGATGTTGCCCATGCGATGACGAAGAGGTTTCACTTGTGGGGCGTATCGTTGCCTCCATAGACATTCAAAACGTCGCACAACCAGATTTCGCCCGGAAAATCGATGCGTTGGTGGATACGGGTGCCAGCCACATCACACTGCCCGAAGCGTGGCGGGGCCGATTCGGCTCGTTCGCCGTCGAGCAGGAGGTCGACTTCGAGACCGCGACTCAGGCGATCGCCTCGGGACTCGTCTGCGGTCCCGCGCGGATTCAGGTTGAAGGTTTCCGAGTGATCCACAACGAGGTGCTGTTCGTCGAGATGACGCCCGTCGACGGCGAATACGAGCCCCTTCTCGGCTACCTCGCGTTGGAACAGTGTGGTGCTGCCGTTGACCTGATCGGGCACCGTCTGTCGCCGGTTAGAAGCATGGACTTGAAGCGACTGTCCCAGCACTAGTGTGCCGCTTCCAAAGTAACGCTGCATCGCTTCGTCTGATCGGTTGTGCTGAGGCGTGCGTAACTGGCTGGTTCAAGGCGGCACTCCTCCACTTGGACTCCGCCGTGCTGAGTCGATCACTTCGTCGCACTGTGACGTTATTTCGGAAACGGACCACTAGCTACACGCCGCAGTTCGTCAAACGCGGGTGCCTCACAACGCGCCCGCCAAGGCCCGCGGTCGCCCACTTGACCCCGCGTACCGGCGTTCGTGTTGTTCACGGCTGCCCCGTCAGGTAGAGTCGCCCGATTTCGCGGGGTCCGCCCGCCCAATCAACTTGCCACGGGTCGATAGTCCATGAATGTCCTTACCATTTCTCTTGGGTGCGGCGTGCTCGCGCTCGTCTACGGAGTTCTCGCCAGCCGTTCGGTCCTGGCTGCGGACGCGGGCAGCGAGCGCATGCGCGAGATCGCCGAAGCCATCCAGGAAGGCGCGGCCGCGTACCTCAACCGGCAATACAGCACCATCGGCATCGTCGGTGTCGTTGCCGCGATCGTGCTGTGGGTCGCCATCGACTACTGGACCGCCATCGGCTTCGTGATCGGTGCGGTCCTGTCCGGCGCGGCCGGCTACATCGGCATGCACATCTCGGTGCGGGCGAACGTGCGCACCACGGAGGCCGCCAGGGAAGGGCTCAAACCCGCACTCGCCATCGCGTTCCGTTCCGGCGCCGTCACCGGCATGCTGGTCGTCGGACTCGGCCTGCTCGGCGTCGCCGGGTACTACGCCATCCTCGGCGCGGTGGGCGTACCGGAGCGCACGCTGATCGAAGCGCTGGTGGCACTGTCCTTCGGCGGGTCACTGATCTCGATCTTCGCGCGTCTGGGGGGCGGCATCTTCACCAAGGGCGCGGACGTCGGCGCCGACCTCGTGGGCAAGATCGAGGCCGGCATTCCCGAGGACGATCCCCGCAACGCGGCGGTCATCGCCGACAACGTCGGCGACAACGTCGGCGACTGCGCCGGCATGGCCGCGGACCTGTTCGAGACCTACGCCGTGACCCTGGTGGCGACGATGCTGCTGGCGACGATCTCGTTCTCGGGAACGGAGAACCTCGCCGCCGCCATGGAGATGCCGCTGGCCATCGGCGGCGCCTGCATCCTGGCGTCCATCCTCGGCACCTTCTTCGTGCGCCTCGGCGGCGGAGGCAGCATCATGGGCGCGTTGTACAAGGGGTTCATCGCCACCGCGGTGCTCTCCGCGGCGTTGATCTTCGGCGTGACCAAGTACCTGTTCGGCGACGACTACCTGGGCTACTTCGGCTGCGCCATCGTCGGCCTGGCGGTTACCGGACTCATCGTCTGGGTGACCGAGTACTACACCTCCACCGCCTACCGTCCGGTCCGCTCGGTGGCGCGTTCGTCGGAGACCGGCCACGCCACCAACGTCATCCAGGGGCTAGCCGTGTCCATGGAAGCCACGGCCATCCCCGCCATCGTGGTCGCCATCGGCATCGTCGTCTCGTACCAGCTCGAAGGCATCTACGGCATCAGCATCGCCGCCACCACCATGTTGGCGCTGGCCGGCATGGTCGTCGCGCTCGACGCCTACGGGCCGGTGACCGACAACGCCGGAGGCATCGCCGAGATGGCGGACCTCGACGAGGACGTGCGCAAGACCACCGACGCCCTGGACGCCGTCGGCAACACCACCAAGGCGGTGACCAAGGGCTACGCCATCGGCTCCGCGGGCCTCGCCGCGCTGGTGCTGTTCGCCGCCTACACCCAGGACCTCGAGCACTACTTCCCCGAACTCACGTTCGACTTCACGCTGTCGAGCCCGTTCGTGGTGGTCGGTCTGCTCATCGGCGGGATGCTGCCCTATCTCTTCGGCGCCCTCGGCATGCAGGCCGTCGGCCGCGCCGGCGGCGCCGTGGTGGAGGAAGTCCGCCGCCAGTTCCGGGAGATCCCCGGGATCATGGAGGGTACCGGCCGGCCCGACTACAGCCGCGCCGTCGACCTGCTGACCCGCTCGGCCATCCGCGAGATGATCGTGCCGTCGCTGCTGCCGGTGCTGGCGCCCATCGTGGTGTACTTCATCGTCTCCCTGCACGACCAGACCAAGGCGCTCACCACCGTCGGCGCGATGCTTCTCGGCACCATCGTCACGGGCCTGTTCGTGGCCATCTCCATGACGGCCGGGGGCGGCGCCTGGGACAACGCCAAGAAGTACATCGAGGACGGCAACCACGGCGGCAAGGGGTCGCAAGCCCACATGGCCGCGGTCACCGGCGATACCGTCGGCGACCCCTACAAGGACACGGCGGGGCCGGCGGTCAACCCGATGATCAAGATCATCAACATCGTCGCGCTGTTGCTGCTTGCAGCCCTCGGCGGCTGACTGCGGAAACGGGGCCACGCAAACGGGCGACCGCAACGGGATGATCGGGAGAGGACGGCGGGGCTGGGCCGGAGGCGAACCCGGCGCACAGCGAAGCGAAGCGTAGGGGACGGCCCTGGGGCGCTACGGGGTGCTGAGGGCGACGCCGATCCGGTGGGACACGCCGTCCTCGAGGCGGAAGGCCATGTACATGTCGTCGCGTCCGTCGCCGTTGAGGTCGGCCAGCCGGACGTTGCCCTGATCCGAGAACCGGACGTCGACGCGGAAGGGTTCCTCGGCGAAGAGGCGCTCGTCGGCGCTTCCCGGATAGACGTCGCACGTCGAGGCGTCGACCTGGACCAGAAGATCCTTGACGCCGTCGCCGGTTAGATCGCCGACGGACACCCAGTTGCCGCCCACGCGGCCGGATCCTAGATCGATGTTGAGCTTGACCCGGCGGCGTACGTCGGGCTCCTCCGGATAGTCGTTGTTCCTCATGAAGTAGAAGTCCATGTTGAAGCTCACCGAACCCCTCAAGAGGACGGCGATGAGTTTGCCGATGCCCAGCTTGAAGGAGATCATGCCGAAGTCGACCGCACCGTCGCCGTCGAAGTCGGACCGCTCGAAAACGCCCTGCACGCCCGCGGAGGAGATCGACGTGTCGGGTTCGGGCTCGAACACGGTGGCGCCCTGGCGTCGTTTGCCGAAGTAGAAGTCGTAGCGGGACGTCTGATCGAAGAGCCCGCCGATCTCCAGCGTGTTGGTCACCAGGTCGCCCACGCCGTCGCCGTTCATGTCGCCGACCGTGTAAAGCATCGTGCGCGTCTCGTCGATGTCGCCGCCGAAGCCGATACTGACCGTGACGTCGTCCGTGGACACCGCGAGCGGCAGCTCGACGAGCACCGGTTCGGTGTCGAATCCGGCGTCCGTACCCCGGAACACGGTCATTCCGTCGGGACGCCAGAACGCCAGGTCGACCCGGCCGTCGCCGTCGTGGTCCAACTGGTAGATGTCCGAGGCGCGGTACGTTGACGAGCGGAAGCCGATGCGGGCGGAATGCTCGGCACGTAGTCGCATAGGATCGGAAAGACTACCGTCCGGACGCTGGATCCAGACCGTGTGACCGTCGAAGTCGGGGAGCGCGATGTCGTCGAGCCCGTCGTCGTTCAGATCCCGCGCGATCTCCACGTCGGGCACGTCGAGCGGAGGCACGTTGTAGATGGAGGAAGCGGCCACGAGCGGGCGGCGCGTCCAGGTCTCCGGGTCGAGCCAGTCGATGTGGCCGCGGCGGAACATCAGCAGCCGGTCGGTGCCGCCGAGTTCCATCATGTCCACGAAGATCACGTCGTCGGGCACGTCCGCAACGTGTGTCTGACGCCATTGGCCACGCTCGAACGCGTACACCGCCATGCGCCGGTCCTGGTCCCGGTGACGGAAGACCGCGAAGTCGTCGACGTCGCCGCCGGTGATGCGGCCATGCAGCACGGTGTGCGAGGTCGCCTCGCCGGTGTCGAGCACGAAACTCTCGTAGGCGGGGGGAGCGTAGGCGGGGGGAGCGTCGGCGGCGGCCGTGGCGATCGAGGCGAGCGCACAAACGACGGCAACTCTTCTAGCGTTCATCGACAAATCCATGGGTCAAGCGACGGAGCGTAGCAGGCGTGGCCTGAACAGGCCCTGAACGTTGGGCGACCCCAACGCGCAAAAAACGGTCGACCACAACGCGCCCGCACGGGCGCGCGGTCACCCCTACGGGAATCGTTCAAGGCGTCTCGCCACGGGGTGGTTGGCGAGGCTCGCGTAGTCCGGTAGGCCGTCGACGTAGGGCGGGTAGTCCTCGCCCGCCACCAGCGGTTCGAGGTACCGGCGCGCGGCCTTGGTGATGCTGAACCCGTCGCGGCTGATGAACGCCTTGGGCATCTTGCGCTCGACGTTGGCGACTCTTTCGAGGGGGGCGTCGCCCAGTTGCCAGCGGTAGGGCTCGTCCGAGTTCCGTACGATGGTTGCCATGACGGCGTTGCGCCCGGCTAGGGCAAGTTCCACCGCGTGGCGGCCCACGGCGTAGGCCTGCTCCACGTCCGTGGCAGAGGCAATGTGGCGTGCCGCACGCTGCAGGTAGTCGGCGAGTGCCCAGTGGAACTTGTAGCCCAGTCGTCCACGCACCAGTTGCGCCAGCATCGGCGCCACGCCGCCGAGTTGGGCATGTCCGAAGGCGTCCGTTCCCCCCGCGTCCGCGAGAAACCGACCATCGGCGTGCCGGGCCCCTTCGGAAGCGACGACGACGCAGTAGCCCACACGCTCCACGGTGCGCTTCGTCCGGGCGAGAAAGTCGACTTCGTCGAAGGGCACCTCGGGGAAGACGATGAGGTGCGGGGCATCGTCACGGTGCCGCTTGGCCAATCCTCCCGCCGCGGCGATCCAGCCCGCGTGGCGCCCCATGACCTCGAGGATGAACACCTTGGTCGAGGTGTCGCACATCGACGCGACGTCGAGCGCCGCCTCGCGGACGGACACGCCGACGTACTTGGCGACCGATCCGAAACCGGGGCAGGTGTCCGTCATCGCCAGGTCGTTGTCCACCGTCTTGGGGATGCCGATGCAGACGACGGGGTAGCCGAGCCGTTCCCCGAGCAGCGACACCTTGTGGGCGGTGTCCTGGGAGTCGAAGTAGCCGATATCGTGGGCGCGGAAGACGTCGATCAAGCGCCGGTATTCCCGTTCACCGTCCGCTTCGTCAAGCGACTTGAGCTTGTAGCGGCAGGAGCCGAACGCCCCGCCGGGGGTGGTGCGCAGGCGGGCGATGGCCTCGTCCGTCTCGGCACCGGTGTCTATGAGGTCCTCGCGCAGGGCGCCCAGTATGCCGTTCCTGCCGGCGAAAACCGTGCCGATGCGATCACTATGCAGACGTGCCGTCTCGATCACCCCGCAGGCGGTGGCATTGATGACGGCGGTGACACCACCGGACTGCGCGTAGAACGCATTTCTCCTAGCCGACGACACGGCGACTCCCATGCAACGAATATCGACAAAGACGCTGGCGCGAAATCAACCGCGCTCATGAACTGTGCCACAATAAATCCATGACGGCTGTCCTTCGTCTGTTCTGGAACATCTGCCTGTTGCGCGATGGCCCGGAAACGGTACCGACACATACCTGGTTCCTGTCCGCCCTGATCGTCGCCCACCTGACGATCAGCGTGTTCTCGTTCCGGTTCGCCTACCCGACGCTGTCGCCTCTGTTGGCGCTGAACTGGGTGTTCATCGGGCTTGCCGTCACGGCCGGCATGGCCTGGTTCGTCCTCTATCTGCGCAACCAGGAGCCGCGGTTTCCGGCCACCCTGGGGGCGATCGTTGGCACCAAGGCGATCATCGTCGGCACCAATGTGTTGATCGGCGCACTGACGTCGCTGACGTGGGGAACGCTCACCGGCACGCCCCGCCTGGGCATCGGATGGGTCCTGACGATCTGGGGTCTGGTGGTGGTCGGTTTCATCCTGCACCGGGCGCTGTCGACGCGGCTCTGGGTCGGCATTGTGCTGTCGGCCGTCACCTGGCTCACGGGGGTGGTCGTCGCGCAGAGCGTCCTCGGCCCGGCCATGAGCGCGAGTCTCGAGGCCGTGCGCTGATGCGGCTCTATTTCCTCGGCATCGGCGGCACGCTGATGGGCAGCCTCGCGCTGCTGGCGAAGCAGCAGGGTCACCAGGTCAGCGGTTTCGACAAGGCCCTGTACCCCCCCATGAGCGAACAGCTCGCCGCCACCGGCGTCAAGGTCTTCGAGGGATTCGAGCCTAAGCAGATGAAGCCCACGCCCGACCTCGCGGTGATCGGCAACGCCGGGCTGCCCCGTGGTCACGAGGCGATCGAGCATGTTCTCGACAACAACGTGCCGTACCTATCCGGCGCCGAATGGCTGGGCAACACCGTGCTCAGGGGCCGCTGGGCGATCGCCGTCGCCGGCACCCACGGCAAGACCACCACCGCCAGCATGATCGCGCACATCCTGGATCAGGCTGGACTCGATCCGGGATTCCTCATCGGCGGTCTGCCCGGCAACTTCGAGGCGTCCGCACGACTCGGCACCGGCCGGCATTTCGTCGTCGAGGCCGACGAATACGACACGTCCTACTTCGACCGCCGGTCCAAGTTCCGGCACTACCGCCCGAGAACGCTGGTGCTGAACAACCTGGAGTACGATCACGCCGACATCTTCGACGACCTCGCCCAGATCCAGTTCCAGTTCCACCACCTGGTGCGTAGCGTGCCGGGCAACGGGCTGATCATCGCGCCGACCAGCGACCGCAACCTCGACGAGGTCTTGAAGCAGGGTTGCTGGACAACCGTGACCAGATTCGGCCCCGGCACGAGGCGCCGCATTCCCCAGGTCGATCCCGAGCTCACCGGCGACCAGTGGCGCGCCCGGGGCATCGCGCCCGACGCCAGCCGTTTCAACGTGTGGTTGAACGACGCCAACGTCGGCGCGGTTTCCTGGTCGCTGATCGGCCGGCACAACGCCGACAACGCGCTGGCGGCCCTGGCGGCCGCCCACCACGCAGGCGCGAGCCCCGAGTCGGCCATTTCCGCGCTGCATTCATTCGCAGGCCCCCGGCGACGAATGGAGCTGATCGTCGACCGGCCGGGCCTGAAGGTCTACGACGACTTCGCGCATCATCCCACGGCGATCCGGACCACCCTGGAAGGCCTGCGAGCCAAGGTGGGCAATGATCGCATCGTCGCGGTGGTCGAGCCGCGCACGCACACCATGTCCCTCGGAACGCTGCGCGAGGATCTCACCAACTGCTGCGTCGCCGCCGACGAGTCCATCTGGTTCCGGGGCGAGAACATCCAGTGGAATGTCGCCGAGATCGCCCGGGCAAGCCTGGTACCCGCGAAGGTGGAGAACGACATAGGCGCCCTGACGGCGAAGATCGCGGCACTCGACGAAGGCACCAAGCGTCCCACCCATGTGGTCATCATGAGCAACGGCGCGTTCGGCGGCATCTACGAACGCTTGCGGGAACGACTCGCGCCTGCCTAGTCAGAGGTCACTTAGGACGCACAAGCGACCTGGTGAGATGCGGGCTAGAACCGCTCCTCCGGCAGGGCCATGACGCTGGTCGAGCCCGCCGCGATAGTGCGTTGCAGCGCGAACACCTTGGGCAGCAGCTTGGCGTAGAAGAACCGCGCGACCTCGACCTTCGAACGACCGCCCTCGCCAGGCGTGTCGATCTCGGCCATGCGTGCCCAGAGCCAGGCGTACACGCCGAGGCCGACCAGTTCCAGGAAGTCGACGGACACGGCCCCGGGCATGTCGGGATCCTGCGCGGAACCCGCGAGCAGGCTCTGCGTGGTGGCGGTGATCGCGTCGAACGCCTCGTCGAGCGGTGCCGAGAACTCCCCGTGCACCCGGGCCACCCGCATATCGGCGACTAGGCCCTGCAGCGCCCGACCCCCATCGCGGAGCACCTTGCGCGCGGTGAAGTCCAGCGCCTGGATACCGTTGGTGCCTTCGTAGATCTGGGCTATGCGGGCGTCGCGAACAATCTGCTCGACGCCGTGCTCCACGATGTAGCCGTGGCCGCCGTACACCTGCTGGGCTAGCAAGGCCCCCTCCATGCCGCGGTCGGTGACGAAAGCCTTGACCACGGGCGTGAGCAGGTCCACCGCACCCTGCGCGGCCTCGCGTTCCTCGGTGGAATCGGCGTACTTCGCTCGATCCAGCATCAAACCGACGTAGGCCGCGAACGCGCGTCCGCCTTCGGTGAAGGCACGCTGGGTCAACAGCATCCGGCGAACGTCGGGATGAACCAGGATCGAGTCCGCCTCCCCTTGCGGGTTCTTCGGCCCCGTCGCCGAGCGACCCTGCAGCCGTTCCCGGGCATAGGCCGTCGAACTCTGCAGCGCCAACTCCCCAAGCCCGAGACCCTGGATGCCCACCGCGAGCCGCGCATGGTTCATCATGGTGAACATGTTGGCGAGTCCCCCATTGGGACCGCCCACCAGATGCCCGACCGCCGCCTCGTAGGTGATGACCGACGTCGCGCTGCCCCGGATGCCCATCTTGTGCTCGATCGAGGCGCTCCCGAAGGTGTTGCGGGTTCCATCGGCGAGGAACTTCGGCACCAGGAACAGCGAGATGCCGCGGCTACCGGCGGGTGCGTCCGGTAGCTTGGCGAGCACGAGGTGGACGATGTTGTCCGCCAGGTCGTGGTCTCCGCTGGTGATGAATATCTTGGTGCCGGTGATCTCGAAGGTGCCGTCGGCGGCGGGCGCCGCGCGGGTACGGATCATGCCGAGATCGGTGCCCGCATGGGCCTCGGTCAGGGCCATCGCCGCCGTCCACTCCCCGCCGTATAGCTTCGGCAGGACCGTTCGCTTCAGTTCCTCGTCGCCGTGGGTGTCGATGCACACCGCCGCCCCCACGGTGAGCGCGCCGTAGAGATAGAGGCTGGAATTGGCGCTCCAGAACATCTCCTCCAGAGGCACGGTGAGCATCTTCGGCAGGCCTTGGCCAGCGTACTCCGGGTTGCCGGCAACGCCGAACCAGCCACCGCCGGCAAGCTCCCGGAACGCGTCCCTGAAACCCGATGGGGCCTGCACCTCACCGTTCGTCCAGTGGGCACCTTCGGCATCGCTCGACGGGTAGAGCGGTGCCATCGTGTTCGCGGCGAGCTTCCCACCTTCGGCCAGCACGGCGAGCGCGAGCGCCTTGTCCACTTCGGCGAAAGCCCGCATGCCCGACCACTCCGCCTCGGCATCGAGCACATCGAACAGCACGAACTCCATGTCGTCCAAAGGGGGAGAATACGGATGCATGTCTGACTCCTCTGCTGCGCGTCGATGGTGACACATGCGGACCCGCGCCGTTCTGGCGCGAAGGCACTCGGCCCTACGCTATCATCGCTGCATGGTTCTGCGACCGGTCACCCTGCTTGGCGTCGTCATCAGCATGGTCGGCGGGCTGTGCATCGGCGTCGCCGCGTTCTGGACGGTCAGCTACTACGACGAGTCGGCGATGCGCGAGCGGCTGCTGGTCAGTGTGTCCCGCGAAATTCGCGACAACTACGTCGAAGACGTGACCGGCACCGACCTGGTCGACGACGCCATCCGCGGCATGGTCGATGGCCTCGACTCCCACTCCGGCTTTCTCGACGAAGACGGACTGCTCGCCCTCGAACAGGATGCCAGCGGTCACTTCGGCGGCATCGGCCTCGAAGTGGGCATGGTGGATGGCTACATCACCGTGTTGAGTCCACTGGACGGCACTCCCGCCGCCCGCGCGGGGATCGTCGCCGGCGACCGGCTCATCGAGGTCGACCACACCTCGCTCAAGGGGCGGACGCTCGACGAGACGATCAAGGACATCCGCGGCGAGCCCGGCACCACGGTCCACCTGCGGGTGAACCGCGTGTCGCAACGCGCGTCCCTGGACTTCGACCTCACCCGCGACCGGATCGCCAGCGTGACGGGGAGGCTGCTGTCTCCCGGCCTCGGCTATGTGCGCATGTCGCAGTTCGACACGACCAGCGGGTCCGCCCTGGCCGCGATCATCGAGGAACTGCAACGCGACGAACCGCTCACCGGCCTGATCCTCGATCTGCGCAACAACCCGGGCGGCCTGCTGGAGTCGGCCGTCGACGTCGCCAATGCGTTCCTCGCCGGCGGCCTGATCGTGTCCACGGAAGGACGCGACGCCGACAGCCGCGTGGACTACAACGCCGACTCGGAGGACATCCTTGAGGGTGCGCCGCTAGCCGTGCTCATCAACGGCTACTCGGCGTCGGCAGCGGAGGTCGTCGCCGGCGCCCTCAAGGACCGCGCGCGCGCCACCCTGCTCGGCACGACCAGCTTCGGCAAGGGCTCGGTTCAGTCGGTGATGCGCTTCGAGGGTCGAGCGATCAAGCTCACCACCGCCCGCTACCTAACCCCGTCGGGGGTTTCGCTCGCGTCCGACGGCGTGGCCCCGCACATCGTCGTACGGGCCAACGAGAACGAGCGGCGGCACGTCTACGACGAGCGTCTGTTCGCGGCGGCCAAGGGCGCGTTGGCCAGGGGGGCGAACACATAGGGGCCGAGCACGAGCGACCGTCGCTCCCGGTCTCCTTGACGTCCATGGAATCACCAGCCGAGGCCCAGCAACCGCTTGGGCAGGTCCCGCGCGCCGACGAGGCCATCCTCGTCGTGGTACTCAACGAGGAAGGCGCCATCGGCAAGTTCCTCGTCCAGCTTGCTCCCGCGGCCCGCCACCGCCGGGTCTACCTGTTGGACAGCGACTCGACCGACGGCACCGTGGCCGAAGCACAGGACGCCGCCTCACGGGTTGGCGTCGACCTACGCCTCGTCCGCTGCCCCCCGGGGCTCGCGGAATCGATCCGCACGGGATTGGCAAACACCGTCGAGTCGCGCGTTGCGGTCCTCGACGGCGACGGCCAGCACGACACCGCCATCGTCGACACGCTGTTCGAGGCCCTGCGTTCGGGCGCCGATCTCGCCGTCGGTTCGCGCAACGTCGCGGGGGCCTCCGTGGCCGAGGACTGGCCGTGGTACCGATCCTGGGGGGCGAACGTATTGTCGTGGCTGGCGAGGCTCGCGACCTGGCCCCGTGGCGTCAAGGATCCGTTGGCCGGCTGCTTCGCGGTGAAACGGGCCGCCTGGGACGAGGTAGCCGACCGTTTCGAAACCGGTGGCTATAAGTTCCTGCTCGACTTCCTCGCGGTCTCCTGCGAACGACTGGTCGTTGCGGAGTCGCCACTGACCTTCAAGGCGAGGATCGGCGGCACGAGCAAGATGGCGCTTCCGGTGTTCTGGGAAGTCCTGGTTTCGCTGCAGTATTGCCTGTTCCGCGGCCGGGTTCCGAGGCGTTGGCTGGGCTTCGGCAGCGTCGGTGTGCTTGGCTTGGTGACCGACACGCTGCTCACCGGACTGCTGCTGAACGTCGTCGGCATGCCGTTCGTCTGGGCGCGGCCCTTGCCGGTTCTCGTCGCGATGACGCAGAACTACGCGATGAACAATCGATTCACCTTCCGCGATGCACAACGTAAGGGAACCCATACCCTCGCCGCCGGCTGGCTGCTCTACGTCGCCTGTCAGACCGTGGGCGCGGTCGCCAACTGGGGGGTGTCCGTGCTGGTCTACAACCTGGGCGCACCCTGGTTCCTCGCGCTACCGACCGGAGTCCTCGCCGGCATGGCGGTCAACTTCATGGCCGCCCGGCGGGTCGTGTGGAAAAAGCCGCCAGCATCCCGACCGGATCAGTCGGGTCCTCCCTGACCGGCCGACGCGTCGAGCAGACTCTGCCCGTCGGCGAAGTCCAGCGTCCCTTCGTAGAGTGCCGAACCGCTGATCACCCCGATCAGCTTCTCCGACGCGAGGCCGAGCGCCTTGAGCGAACTCAGATCGTCGAGGCTGCGGACTCCACCCGAGGCGATGACGGGCACGGACGCCGCCTCCGCGACACGTCGGGTGGCGGCCGAGTTGACGCCGGTGAGCATGCCGTCGCGGCGGATGTCGGTGTAGACGATGGCAAAGAGCCCAATGCCGCCGAGAGATCCGACGAAGTCCAACGCATCGACCTCGCTGTCCGTCGCCCACCCCTGCGTCGCAACACGTCCGTCGCGGGCGTCGAGACCGAGAATCACGCGACCGGGGTAGGCCGCGGCGAGGGCGCGGAGAAAATCAGGATCCTCCGCCGCGCGGGTACCGGCGATCACCTGGCTCGCCCCCGCGTCCAGATAGCCGGCGGCTGCCGTGACGTCGCGAATGCCGCCGCCCACCTGCACCGGCACACCGGCAGCGGCGTCGACGATGCCGGCCACCAGGTCGTGGTTCACGGGCCGGCCGGCGAAGGCACCGTCGAGATCGACGACGTGAAGCCGGCGGGCGCCGGCATCCCGCCAACGTCGGGCCATGCCCGGCGGATCGTCGGAGTAGGTCGTCGCGGAGGCCATGACGCCCTGGCGCAACTGCACGCACTGACCATCCTTCAGGTCGATGGCGGGGATCAGAAGCACGGTGGCGCTTAGAGCGTTCCCTTGGTGGACGGTGTGTCCGGCGTGCGGGGGTCCCGCTCAAGCGCCATGCGCAGCGCCCGGCCGAACGCCTTGAAGACCGTTTCGGCTTGATGGTGCGAATTGGTGCCGCGCAGATTGTCGATGTGCAGGGTCACCTGGGCGTGGTTGGCGAATCCCTGGAAGAACTCGCGCAGGAGATCGACATCGAACTCGCCCACCCGCGCGCGGCTGAACGCGACGTGGTACTCGAGCCCCGGACGACCGGAGAAGTCCACCACGACCCTGGAGAGCGCTTCGTCCAAGGGGACGTACGCCTGTCCGTAGCGAAAGATGCCCTGCTTGTCGCCCGCCGCCGCCGCCACCGCCTGACCGAGCGTTATGCCCACGTCCTCGACGGTGTGGTGAGGATCCACGTCCAGATCACCACGTGCCGCGATGTCCAGGTCGATGCGACCGTGGCGGGCGACCTGGTGGAGCATGTGCTCGAAAAACGGCAACCCCGTGTCGATCTCGGCGCGACCAAGGCCGTCCAGATTGACGGCGACGTCGATGCTCGTCTCCAGGGTCTTGCGGCTCTCGCTGGCCGTTCGGTCGGTCACGTTCGGTGGGGACCGCGCAAAAGGGGGCGCAGTATACCCGGACCTTCAGCCCTTCAAGCGGTCCATGAGGCTGCCGTAGGGTAGGAAACGGTTGTTGCTCACGGACCGGATCCAGGCGGTCAACGCCGGCGGGTAGTCGCCGCGCTCGCGCAACAGCCGGGCGATGTCGATGACCGGGGACTTGGCACCGGCCGTGCAGCCCGGTACGGCTTCCTCCGCGAGGGTCAGCACCCGGAGCCAGCCGACCAACTGATCCGACGGCCGCTCGGCGAAGACACTCGCCCGGGCGTCCGGTTGCGCGTTCACGACCTCGCTGAACCGGGCGGCGTCATCGTCCCCCGGGTGCAACGCGTCGCCCCCCGTCGCCATGCTCCGCACGGAGTCGTCCAGCGCGCGGACGTGGTCTTCGGCCAGCTTCGCCGGGGGTTCCCAGGCACCAATCTGCGCGTCCATACTCGGCTCTTCGGCCAGTTGCCCACGCGAAGTCTAACCGCACTTGCCTCATCTGACGGATCACCCAACGAACGGGGAGTTCGCATCGCCGCTGCTAGCCTGGTGGGAGGCCAACGGCCGCAGGGACCTGCCGTGGCAGAACCCGCGCACGCCGTACCGCGTGTGGGTGTCCGAGGTGATGCTCCAGCAGACCCAGGTGGCGACGGTCGTGCCCTACTTCGTGCGCTTCGTCCAACGCTTCCCCGACATCGAAGCCCTGGCCGCGGCCGAACTCGACCCGGTGCTGCACCTGTGGAGCGGACTCGGCTACTACGCCCGGGCGCGCAACCTGCACCGCACGGCCCGAATCGTCGTCCGGGAACACGCTGGCGGCTTTCCGGCTACGGCGGAGGAGATCGAGGCGCTGCCCGGGATCGGCCGTTCCACCGCCGCGGCCATCGTCGCCCAGGCCTACGACCGCCGGGCGCCGATCCTCGACGGCAACGTCAAGCGGGTACTGGCCCGGCAGCACCGGGTAGCAGGGCATATCACCTCCGCAGTCACGCTGGCGAAACTCTGGAAACTGGCCGATGCCCTCACGCCCCAGGACCGCGCGGCGGACTACACCCAAGCCGTCATGGACCTCGGCGCCACGGTCTGTCGCCGTCGACCGGTGTGCACCGTCTGCCCGGTCCGGACAACCTGCCAGGCGTATGCCTCCGGCGCTGTCGACCGGTATCCCGAACGGGCAACATCCCGGCCGAAGCGGCTGGAACGGCGACGCTTCTTCGTGCTCACCACCCCCGACGGGGCCTGTTTCGTCGAGCAGCGTGCCCCGGAAGGGATCTGGGGCGGTCTCTGGTCGCCTCCGGAACGTCCGGCGGACCTTTCCGTCGAGACCTTCCTCGCGCACTCCGGCTTCGACCCCGGGGCCGTGAGGGAGATCCGCGCGGGAACCGATCTGCGCCACGGATTCAGCCACTTCGACCTCGTCGCGGAGCCGATCCATGTCCGCCTTCGGACAACCCCGCCGGAGGTCCGAGCTCCACCGGAGTCCCAGGAGAGCCGGGGACGTTGGATCGTCCCCGGCCAGCACGAACTTGGCCTGTCCGCCGTTGCCGCTAAACTGCTGGACTCGATCACCCCGGAACGAGGTCCATCTTGACCCGCGTCGTTTTCTGCAGGAAGTACCGGCAAGAACTGCCCGGTCTGGCGGCGGCGCCACTACCCGGCCAACTCGGCGAGGACATCTTCGACAACGTCTCCGCCAAGGCCTGGAGCGAGTGGCAACACCTCCAGACCATGCTCATCAACGAACATCACCTGTCGATGGTCGACCCCGAGGCGCGACGCTACCTCGGCGAACAGATGCGCAAGTTCCTCGCGGGCGACGACCACGACAAGCCTTCAGGCTACGTCCCGCCCTCCTGACGAACGGGCACTCGCCACGCGGATGCTCGGGACGGCCGCGACTATGCGCTGCTGCTTGGACGGGCGGAGACTTCCGCATACCAGCGCTTGAGGTGCGGGTGCTGGTCGCCGGCGCGGATCTGGATCCACTTGGCGAAGTCCACCACGCAGAACGCCGTGATGTCGGCGATGGAATAGTCCTCGCCGGCGACATAAGTCGACTGACCGAGGTTATCGTTCAGCGATGCGAAAAAGCGTTCCGTGGACGCGCGTCCACGCTCGACCAGGTCCGGGATGCGCGGCACGCCCGTGCTGCCGGAAATCCCCCGATCATCGAACGCCGGGTTGGCATTGCGGAACGCTTCGGCCACCGACATGAGCCCGTCCCATTCCATGTGCCGCTGGGCGGATTCGATCACCGCCCTCGACTTGGCATCGGTGCCCATGAGCGGCGGCTCCGGATGGAGTTCCTCGAAGTACCGGCAGATCGCCACCGACTCGTCGATCACGGTGCCGTCGTCCAACACCAGCGTCGGCAGCACGCTACGTGGATTGATGGCGCGGAATTCCTCGCCTAGATTCTCACCCGCCGGGATGTCCACCTGGACCATTTCGACGTCGATGCCCTTCTCTGCGAGATAGACCCGCACACGCCGCGGATTGGGCGCCATCTTGAAGTCGTAGAGTTTCATGCTGCTCCCCGGTCGGAAAGCCACAGCATACCCGACGCGCCCGCATTCGCGGTGGCCCGGGTCGCGGTACTGGCATCGGCGGGCGGGTTCGAGTCTCATAGGCACACGAGACAACCGGCCGATCCAATGGAAAGTACCGGCGACCCCTCCATAGACCTGGCCACCATCGGTGCCGTGATCGTGTTCTGCCTCGGACTGGTGGTGGGCATCGGCGGCATGTGGCTCGCCTGGCGCATGGTCCGCCGGCTGCCGGCGGACGACAACACCCCGCCACCGCCGTCCGAGACGCGACCGCGGAGCGGTCGCCCCGAGAATTCGCCAGGCGAAATCTCGCAACGGGAAGCGCCTCCGAGCAACAAGCCCGTGTCTGGCGCACTCGACGACGCGCAATGAGCCAGGCGGACCGCGATAGGTGGGATCGGCGCTACCAGGAGGGCGCATACGGGTCTCGCGAGCACCCCAGCGCGTTCCTGGAACGATGTGCCGGCTACTTGCCGACGTCCGGTCGGGCGCTCGACCTCGCCTGCGGTGCCGGCAGAAATGCCCTGTACCTCGCGGCCAAGGGCCTCGCCGTGGACGCCGTGGACATATCCACGGTCGCCCTGGAGCGGGCCCAGGCTACCGCTCGGGCTCGAGCCGACGCCCGCGACCTGTCCATCCGCTGGATCGAACACGATCTCGATCTCGGGTTCGATCCCGCCACCGACTACGACGTCATCGTCAACATCCGCTACGTGAACCTCCCCCTGCTCGCCGCCCTGCTGACTT
>JAGWBN010000042.1:3922-4494 GCA_021295875.1 Pseudomonadales bacterium | reverse complement strand
TATCCCGACGTCGTCGGCCCCGCCAACCCCGCGTTCCGTGTGGCGAGTGGCGACCTCGCCGAACTCGCCCAGGCACTCGATGTCGAAGCGCTTCACGAGGGTCTGGTCGACGATCCAGACGGCCGCACTGCCGCCTTGGCGCGGCTGGTGGCTCGAAAACCGCTTCAGAGTGTTGACGCGCCGAGGGCGTAGTCGATTAAATACGCCGCCCGGCGGTGTACCGCCGGTCCTTGGGCCAGGTAGCTCAGTCGGTAGAGCAGTAGACTGAAAATCTACGTGTCGGCAGTTCGATTCTGCCCCTGGCCACCAACGAGAACTCAGTCGTCCTCGGCTGTTTCCGGCAACGCGAAGGCGAAATACTCGGAACCCGACGGCGGTCCCATGCGGCCACCGCCCGCGGCGATCACCACGTACTGCCTGCCGTCGACCATGTAGACCGCCGGCGTCGAGAACCCGGCAGCGGTCAACTCCGCCTCCCAGAGCACCGTTCCATCGCGCTTGTCGTAGGCGCGGAACTTCCGATCCGGCGTCGCGGCGATGAAGACCAGTCCGGAGGCGGTGACCACGGGACC
>JAGWBN010000042.1:0-3896 GCA_021295875.1 Pseudomonadales bacterium | reverse complement strand
TCGCCGAACGGCACCTTCCAGACGATCTCGCCGGTGGCGAGGTCGATGGAGTTGAGTGTGCCCCAGGGGGGCGAGTTGCCGGGCAGGTTCTCGTGGTCGCGGAGGTAGATGTAGCCGCCGTGGAGATAGCCGAACTCGGAGCTCGGTTCGTCGACTTCGGGCTTCGGCGAGAACAGGAAGGCGATGATGGCGCGCCACTCGATCTCGCTGAGATGGGTGAATCCCGGCATCCTGCCCCGGCCTTCGCGGATGACCTTCATGGTCTCCCGGTAGCCAAGGCGACCCATGACCCCGAGCAGGGGACCGGCGGCATCGGTGCCTTCGAGAAATTGACCGTGGCACGCACCGCAGCGCTTGGCGTAGATGCCCGCGTTGCTGCTGCCGATGGGAATCTCGGTGAGGCGCAGGATGCCGGCCGCGTCGTTGGCGTTCAGGATGAGCCGGTTGTCGGCCGGGTCGAAGGCGGCGCCGCCCCACTCGGCACCGCCGTCGTACCAGGGGTAGAACAGCACCGTGCCGATCTTCGGCGGTGCCCACGGCCGCCGATCCCAGTCCTTGATCTGCTCCTCGACGTACTTGCGCGCTTCCTCGGTGCGGTTGGTGATCTCGAACTGCTGGCGGCTGAAGGCGACGGTGGACACCCGTTGGCTGGGTGCCGGCACCTCCCCCGGCAGCGTGCTCGGCAGGGTCTCGACCTCCACCGTCGGGTACATGGACTCGCCGGTCTCGCGGTCGAAGACGTAGAGGTGGCCGGACTTCGTGGTCAACGCCACGGCATCGATCATCCGGCCATCCCGCTCGAGCTTCACCAGGGTCGGCGGTGCCGGATTGTCGCGGTCCCAGAGGTCGTGGCGGACCACCTGGTAGTGCCAGATCAGTTTTCCGGTTCGCGCATCGATGGCCAGCAGGCTGTTGCCGTAGAGGTTGTCGCCCAGACGGTTGGCGCCGTAGAAATCGGGCGTCGGCGATCCCGTGGGGGCGAACAGGATGCCGCGTTCCTCGTCGAGTGCCATGCCGGTCCAGACATTGGCGCCCCCGGCCTCCTCCAAGGCACCATCCGCCCAGGTCTCGGCGCCGGGTGCGCCGGGCGCGGGAATGTTGTCGTGCTGCCAGACGAGGGCGCCGTCGACGGCACTGAAGGCGCGCACGCTCCCCGGATGGGAATCGGCATCCTCCGACGTCGAGAAGCCGAGTATCAGCCTGTCTTCGAACACCACGCCCGGGACGGTGACGGAGAACGCTCCCGTGCGACCGTTGTCGGGACGGAGATCCAGGCGACCCCTGTCGCCGAACTCCTCGACCGCCGTGCCGTTGCGCGCGTCCACGGCGATCAACCAACGGCCGGCGGTGTAGAACAGGCGTGGACCATCCGGACCCGACCACCACATCAATCCGCGCTGCGCTCCGCCGACGCCCGGGTTGTAGCGCCACCGTTCCTCGCCGGTCGCCGCGTTCACCGCGAAGGCGACGAGTTGCGGCGACAGGCCGTAGAGCACGCCGTCGATCACCAACGGGCTCGCGTACATCGTTCCCCGGGGTTCGCCCGAGCGGTACACCCACGCCTGCTCCAGACGATGCACGTTGTCGGGATGGATCTGCTCGAGGGCGGTGTAGTGGCGGCGACCGGAATCGCCGAGATAGACGGACCAGTCGACGTTCTTCGGCGTCGCCTCCGGGGTCTCGGAGGTGGCCTCTTGAACGACCACCATACGGGAGCACCCGAGGGCGACCAGGAAAACCAACGGCACGGCCACGGTGGATCGTCGAGTCGCAAGACGCGCGCGCATCGGCCAAGCCTCGCGCAGCTTCGGGGCTATTGCAAGCGCCTGCCCATGGACTGCAGCCAGGTCCAGTAGCCCCAGAAGGCCATGGGGATGTAGACGGCGTACAGCAGCACATAGATCAGGATGCCCTGGGCGTAGTAGACGCCCACCGAGACGACGTTGACGACGATCCAGACCAGCCAGTTCTCGATCTGCTTGCGGGCGGTGAGCCACATCGCCGCCAGGCTCATGAACAGGATGCCGCTGTCCCAGTAGGCGTAGGCGGCGTCCGTCCATGTCGTCAAGTACCAGCCGAACCCCATCGCGCCGGCAGCGCACAGCAGACCCAGCAGTGCCAGCGTCAGCGGGCTGGCCCGCGTGACCGGCAGGTCGTCGCGGACCTCGGTACCGAACAGCCAGTGGTACCACCCGTAGAGGTTCAACGGCAGAAACCCCACCAGGTGCAGTACGAGGTTGGCGTAGAGCTGCGCATCGTAGAGCACGCTCACCGAGACCAGGACGTAGGCGACGCCCAGGGGCCAGGCCCAGACCTTCTCGTAGATCAGGCACAGGACGACGACCAGTCCGAGCGCGCCGCCGATCCACTCGTCGGCGATCAGCCAGTAGTCGAGCACGAGTTCCATGCGGCCAAGTGTAACGGCCTGGGCGATGCATGATGTTGCCAACGGCAGCGCCGAGGCGACAAACTGCCGCGACGCAACCCAAGAGGTCACCGATGGCGGCTTTCCCCGCATCCGGCACCGTGCTGCCGCTGGTTCTCGCAGGCGGTTCGGGAACCCGCCTCTGGCCGCTGTCGCGGGAACTCTATCCGAAGCAGTTCCTGCGTCTCGTGGGCGACGCCACCATGCTTCAGCGCACCCTGGCGAGGCTCGAGGGCCTCGACCACGACGATCCGGTCATCGTCTGCAACCACGAACACCGCTTCATCGTCGCCGAGCAGTGTCGCGAGGGCGGCGTCGAGCCGGGGGCGATCATCCTCGAGCCGGCACCGCGCAACACCGCCCCGGCAGTCGCGCTCGGCGCGATGCGCTGCCTGCGCGACGGCGCGGATCCCTTGCTGTTGGTGTTGCCGGCCGATTCCCACATCGCTTCCGGCGACGCCTTCAGGGGTACCGTTCGCTACCGGCGGCGCTCTCGTCACCTTCGGAATCGCACCGTCAAGTCCGGAGACGGGCTACGGCTACATCCACGCGGGCGAGGCGCGATCCTCCGACGGTCGCGCGGCCACGGTCGCCGGGTTCACCGAGAAGCCGGATCGGGAGACCGCCGAGAAGTTCGTCGCGGAGGGCGGCTGGTACTGGAACAGCGGCATGTTCCTGTTCCGCGCCAGCGCCTACGTCGAGGAACTCGCGACCTTCCGACCGGACATCCATGAAGCCTGCTCGGCGGCCGTGGCCGGGGAACACGGCGACCTCGACTTCCGCCGGCCGGGGGCAGCGTTCAGCGAATGCCCGGCCGAGTCCGTCGACCGCGCCGTGATGGAACGCACGGCGCGTGGCATCGTGGTGCACGCCGACATGGGTTGGTCGGACATCGGCACCTGGGATGCCCTCGCGGCTGTCCTCGACCGCGACGACAACGGCAACACCGCCGAGGGCGACGTTCGACAGCCGGGACTGCCACCTGTCGGGCAGGAGCCGGCTGGTGGCCGCGGTCGGGCTGGAGGGCCTCGTCGTCGTGGAGACGCCGGACGCCGTGCTGGTTGCCGACAAGGACGCTTCGCAACAGGTTGCGCGGGCGGTGGAGCGGCTGCGCGGAGCATCGCGCACCGAACACCGTGTGCACACCACGGACTACCGGCCCTGGGGCCATGCCCAGACGCTTCAGGTCGGCGACGGCTTCCTGGTCAAACGCATCACCGTCGCCCCCGGCCGGGCGCTGTCGCTGCAGCTGCACCACCACCGCTCCGAACACTGGGTCGTGGTGCGCGGAGAAGCGGAGGTGGTCCGCGGCGATGAACGCTTCACCCTCGCCGCCGACGAATCCACCTACATCCCCGCCGGTACGCGCCACCGCCTGACCAATCGAGGCTCAACACCGCTCGAGGTGATCGAAGTGCAGACCGGCAGCCTGCTCTCCGAGGACGACATCGTGCGCTTCGAGGACCGCTAC
>JAGWBN010000247.1:2171-4688 GCA_021295875.1 Pseudomonadales bacterium | reverse complement strand
CCGCAATGGGCGCAGGTGAAGTCCTCGACGGTTCGCCGGAACCGCTTGTTCGGTGAGGGCTCGGTTGGAGGTTTCGCCATGGCGCTCAAGGAGCATACCGGGTTGGGCACTATAATCGCGCGATGAGCCCCCAACCCGTGCTCGTCGGCATCGCCCAGCTCGAGCAGCGCGATGCCGACCCCGTCGAAGGTACCGGCAAGGAACCCCTGGAGCTGATGGTCGACGCCGTGCGAGCGGCTGCCGTGGATGCGGGCGCACCGGCCTTGCTGGACTCGGCGGAGGCGGTACGCGTCACCCGGGGCATGTGGCCGTACGGTGATCCGGCCCGGGCGGTCGCGGAGGCCGTGGGCTGCTCGGGGGCGGAAACCGCCATGACCCTGTGGGGCGGGGACGCCGTGCAGTCGGTGCTGACCGAGAGTGCGCTCGATATCCGGAACGGCACCCGCGAGATCGTCGTCCTGGCCGGTGCCGAGTGCGGGCGTACCCAGGCCAAGGCGAGGCGGGCGGGCATCGATCTCGGTTGGCGGGAGGCATTTTCGGCGAGGAGCTCAAGATGCGCACCCGGGCGGAAGCCGTGCGTGGCGTGTCGCAGCCGATCCAGATGTACCCGATATTCGAAAACGCGATCCGCCATGCCCGGGGTGAGACGCTCGACGCCCACATCGGCCGGGTGTCCGAACTATGGGCGGGTTTCAGCCGGGTCGCCGCGGGCAATCCCCATGCCTGGATGCGGGAAGCGTTCTCCGCCGAAGAGATCCGCACGCCGACGGCCTTCAACCGCCCGGTCTCCTTCCCCTACCCGAAGCTGATGAACTCCAACAGCAACGTCGACCAGGCGGCGGCGCTGATCCTGTGTTCGACCGACGTGGCCAGGCGTTTGGGTGTGCCCGAATCCAAGTGGGTCCATCCGTGGTCGGCCACCGCCGCCCACGACACCTACGCGGTGTCCAACCGCGACAACCTGCACAGTTCGCCCGCCATCCGCATCGCCGGGCGCCGCTGCCTGGAACTCGCCGGCGTCGAGGTGGACGACATCCATCACGTGGACCTCTACAGTTGCTTCCCGTCCGCCGTCCAGGTGGCCGCCGCCGAGCTGGGTCTCGGCGAAGACCGCCCGCTCACGGTCACCGGCGGCTTGACCTTCGGCGGCGGACCACTCAACAACTACGTCATGCACGCGATCGCGCGCATGGCGGAAGTCCTGCGCGAAACCCCGGGCGAGGTCGGTCTCGTGAGCAGCAACGGCGGCTTCATCACCAAGCACGCTTTCGGTGTCTATTCGGCGGCGCCACCCCGGCAACCGTTCCGTTTCGAGACACCCCAGAATCGTGTCGATGCGATGCCGACGCGCGAGGCCGTGCCGACCTTCGACGGTCCGGTCGAGATCGAGTCCTACACCGTGATGTACGGGTCCGAAGGGCCGGAGAGTGGACTCGCGGCCTGCCTGCTCGACGACGGCCGTCGCGCCTGGGGCAACACCCGCGAGCCGGAAGTCCTGCAGTCGATGGTGAGCGAGGAATTCTGCGGTCGTCCGGCACGCCTTCGGGAAGCGGGCGCGATCGAGTTCTAGCGCGTCTCGCGAGTACGCGAGCCGTCCAAGAGCGACTCGTAGCGCCCGTGATCGAAAGATGCCGAATTCGATGCGCTCGATGGGACACCGGGTTGGCTTGGGCGCATTTGGTCCGCGCTGTGAACGACGGGGATCAGCGCCGCTAGACGCTTCGCCAGCTGGGTTCGTACCGCCATTGGACCCTACGCCTTGCGGCCTCGCTGGGGCGTCGATTCCCTCGGCTCCGATCTCTTTGCGAGGCCCGCAGTTTCCGATTCAGGAGTTGAGTCTCGACGAACGGTGCCATACGGTCAGCGAGTGATCGCCGAGGGTAGACCCTTGTCGACGATCTCACGCGTATCGGTTGACAGGTCCCATCCTTGGAGCCACTGCAGCACGCCTCGCATCGCCGCCCCGCGTCGGGCGTCGTGGCGTCGCCAGACGATCAGCGCCCTGGCAAGACGGGCGGCGACCTGGGGATTGATGGCGTCCAGGTCGACGATCCTCTCCCGAAGCCAGCCATAGCCCGCATCGCCGTCGTGGAAGTTGCGCGGATTGCGTAGCGCGAAGGCGTAGATCAGGGCGCGGACCTTGTTGGGGTTTTTGAGGTTGAACGCCTCGTGCCGTTCCAGGGCCCGTACCCGGTCGAGGCCGCCGGCGAGCGGGTTCACCGCTTGGACCGTGAACCACTGGTCGACGACGAGCGACTCGGACGACCACTGCCGGTAGAAAGCATCGAGGTGGGTGTCCCGTTCGTCGGTCGAAAGCGACGCGAGGCCGACCAAGCCCCGTAGCGCGGCGGCTCGGTCGGTGAGGTTGTCGGCGTCGGCCAGCATGGATGTCAACAGATCGCGGGCCCGGTCGGGGTCGGTGCGGTCGAGATGATTGAGGGCGTACCACAGGGCCTGGCGTTTGAGACGTCGGCGCGCGATGTCGGGCAGGTTCGGTCGATACGGCCCGGTGCCGTT
>JAGWBN010000247.1:0-2064 GCA_021295875.1 Pseudomonadales bacterium | reverse complement strand
GTCGAGGCAGGCGGCGATCAGCGCCTTGGACTCGCCGTCGTCGGCCGCGTCGAATGCCGCTTCCGCCAGCGCCTGGGCCAGAGTGAGGGCTTCCCGCTCAGTGGCTTCCCCACCCGCGCCGATAATCGCCTTGCCGAACAGGTCCTGGACGGCGTTCCAACGTCCGAAGAGGTCGGTGTCCTCGAGCGCCAGTCGACGCAGCACGGCGGGGTCGCGCGGATAGTCGACCTTCACCGGTGCGGAGAACCCGCGTAGCAGGCTGACCGCGGCGTCCGCCGGCGGATTGCGCAGGGTGACGACGGTCTCGGGTTCCTCGAGGCGAACCACGAGCGTGCCGTCGGCGTCGGGATTCTCCACCGCCGCGTTGGCGTCGCAGACGACGTCGAAGCCGTTGGCGTTGCCGGCGGCACCGAGCGCGTCCTGGCCGCTGCTGACTAGGCCCAAGGCAACCGGAATGGGAACGGGCCGCTTGCTTGCCTGCCCCGGCGTGGGCTCGCAGGACTGCCGTATGGTGAGTTCGAGGTCGTTGCCTCGGTCCTCCGCCACCTGTAGCACGGGCGTCCCGGACTGCTCGTACCAGCGGCGGAATCGGGTGAGGTCGACGCCGGAGGTGTCCTCCATCGCCTGGACGAAGTCCTCGATGGTGACCGCGGCGCCGTCGTGGCGTTCGAAGTAGGCGTCGCAGCCGGCGCGGAAGCGTTCCCGGCCGAGGAGGGTGGCGATCATGCGCACCACTTCGGCGCCTTTCTCGTAGACCGTGTTGGTGTAGAAGTTCGAGATCTCCACGTAGCTGTCCGGACGCACGGGGTGGGCGAGGGGCCCGGAGTCCTCGACGAATTGCGAGTCGCGCAGCACGTGGACGTCCTCGATTCGCTTGAGAACGGCGGAATTCATGTCGGCGGAGAACTCCTGGTCCCGGTACACCGTGAAGCCTTCCTTGAGGCTCAACTGGAACCAGTCGCGGCAGGTGACCCGGTTGCCGGACCAGTTGTGGAAGTACTCGTGGGCCACCACCCCCTCGACGCGTTGGAAGCGCTCGTCGGTTGCGGTGTCCTGGTGGGCGAGGATCGCCGAGGTGTTGAAGATGTTGAGCCCCTTGTTCTCCATGGCGCCGAAGTTGAAGTCCTCGACGGCGACGATCATGAACACGTCGAGGTCGTACTCGCGCCCGAAGCGTTCCTCGTCCCAGCGCATGGCGCGCTTGAGCACCGCCATGGGGAAGTCGCACTGGCCGATGTTGTGGGGCTCGGAATAGATCCGCAGTGCGACCTTGCGCCCCGATCGCGTGACGAACTCGTCCTCGAGAACGGCCAGGTCGCCGGCGACGAGAGCGAACAGATACGCCGGTTTGGGGAACGGGTCGTGCCATGTCGCGGTGTGCCGTCCGGCATCCTCCGCCTCGGCTGAAGCCATTCGGTTGCCGTTGGAGAGGACTACCGGGTAGTTCTCCGCGTCTGCCGTGATGGTCGTGGTGAACCGCGACAGGACGTCCGGACGGTCGGGATAGTAGGTGATGTGCCGGAACCCCTCGGGTTCGCACTGGGTGCAGAACATGGTGCGCGACTTGTAGAGCCCTTCCAGCGCCGTGTTGTCCTCGGGGTGGATGGCGACGTCGAGTTCGACCCGGCAGCGGTCCGGGACGTTGAGGATGGTCAGCGACTTCTCGTCCAGCGAGTATTCGTTCCCCTTGAGCGGCACGCCGCCGACGGCGATGTGGCGCAGCTCGAGATCGACGCCATCGAGCACCAGTGCTTCGTCGGTGTCCTGCTTGCGGACAACGGTCAGCTCGCTCCGCACCACCGTCTCGCCGTCTCGAATGTCGAAGTCGAGCCGGGTTTCGGGCACCTCGAAGGGATAGGCGCGGTAGTGCTCGCGATAGGTGGTCTGCTGCGTCATTCCCTAACTCCTGTAGGGAACTAGTGAAGGTCTTAATCAGACCTTCCCTAGTGGTTCGAATCGAACACCTCGTCGAGCGTGTCGGCGTCGAGCACGTTGTCCGCCCAGACCTCGAGGTCGTGCGCCGACGCTCGATCCACACGCGCGACGGTTTCGGGCGACAGTACG
>JAGWBN010000246.1 GCA_021295875.1 Pseudomonadales bacterium | reverse complement strand
ATATACGGTACAAGAAGGGAAATATGCTCCAATCCATGCCCATCGCCGAAGCCCGCAAAGTCCTGAATCAATTGCCCGATCGCTTTGCCGCCGAGCCCGAAGCGAGTGCCCTCGCCATAACGCGCCGCGGCCAGCCGGTGCTCGCCTTGATGCCGTGGTCGCTTTATCAGGGCATTGTCGAAACCTTAGAGGTGCTCGGCGACGAGGCCGAGTGCGCCGCGCTGCGCGAAGGCATCCGCCAGATTGAGGCGGGCGAGCGCGCCGTCTGGGAGGGGCAATGACTTTTCGCGTCGTCTTGGCGCAACGCGCATTAGAGGCGCGGCAAGGCCTGCTCAACCGGCGGATCGCCGAGCAAGTGGACCAATACATCACAGGGCTGGCAGTTGATCCCGAGGAACAGGGTTGCCCCTTAGTCGGCGAGTTAAAAGACTATCGCTGTCTGCGTCCGCCGGGTGGCTGGTTCCGCATCGTCTATCGGGTGGTGCTCGGGGAGGTCGAGGTGGTGTTGGTGTCGGTGGGGCAGACCCATTTGGCTGGTGAGCGGGACGTGCGTGCCCTAGCGCGGACGCTGTTTAGCGAGCGGTTGCTGCGCTAAGCGATTTAGTTGTTGGCTGAGCCCGCGCCGATATAGACGAAGCCCTGTTCTACCTTTACTGGATAGATATTGATGCTGTACTCCTCGCCGCCGAGGTTGCTTCCGTCGATCAGCGAGAACGTCTTCTTGTGTTGGGGGCAGGCGACTTTGGGCGTGCCTTCTTGATCGCCGATCAAGCCGCGCGAGAGGACCATGTCGCGCTTATGGGGGCACATGTTCTGGCAGGCGTACCAATCGCGGTGCGAGGCAAAATTGAATACTGCGATCTGCTCGTCTCCCAGCTTGACGCAGGCTCCAGCATTGCTGGGGAAGTCCTCGACTCGGGCGACTCGCACCCACTGCTCTACTGCTATGGCTTCGCTCATGCTACTATCTCCCAATTGACGGGCCGCTTTTGCTCCCGTTCGTGTGTCCACTGCAAATTGTCGTCCGCGTCGTCGCTGTTGACGAAGTGGCGGAAGCGCTTGCGGCGCTCCGGGTCTTCGACGACCGCCTTCCACTCGCATTGATAGGTTGCCACTAAGTGGGTCATATCCTCTTCTAACTGCGCGCAGATCCCGAGGTGATCGTCGATGATTACGCGGCGCAGATATTTGATGCCGCCTTCTAGCTGATTGAACCAAGTGGCGGTGCGGGTCAGCTTGTCAGCGGTGTGGATGTAATACATGAGGAAGCGATCGATGTATTTGATACAGGTCTCCTCGTCGAGATCCGCGGCGAGCAGGACCCCGTGCTGAGGTTTGGCACCGCCGTTGCCACAAACGTAGAGATTCCAGCCCTTTTCAGTGGCGACTAAGCCAAAGTCTTTGCCTTGGGCCTCGGCGCACTCGCGCACGCAGCCCGAGCAAGCGGCCTTGACTTTGTGGGGGGCGCGGATGCCTCGGTAGCGCTCTTCGATGCGGATGGCGAAGCCGGTAGAGTCCTGCACGGCGTAGCGACACCAAGTGGTGCCGACGCAACTTTTGACTGTGCGCAGGGCCTTGCCATAGGCATGCCCGCTCTCGAAGCCCGCGGCGATTAGCTCCTCCCAAATGAAGGGTAGCTGATCGACCCGTGCGCCGAGCAAATCGACGCGCTGGCCGCCGGTGATTTTGCAGTAGAGGTCGTACTTTTGCGCGACTTGGCCGAGGACGATCAGCTTGGCCGGCGTAATCTCGCCGCCGGGCACCCGGGGAATGACCGAATACGTGCCACCGCGCTGAATGTTGGCGAGGAAGCGGTCGTTGGTGTCTTGCAGTTCCTCCTGTTCGAGGATGAGGTCGTTCCAGGTGCTAGCTAAGATAGAGGCGACTGCGGGTTTGCAGATCTCGCAGCCGTGTCCTTGGCCATAGCGGGACAGCAAGTCGTCGTAGCGCTTGACGCGGTTGATTTTGACGCCGCGAATAGGAGAAGTGCTCGCAGAGGTGGGTATTGACTTCTAGGCCTTGGGCTGCGAGTTCGGCGTTGAGGATGTCAGTTACTAAGGGTATGCAGCCGCCGCAGCCCGTGCCGGCGCGCGTGGCGTCCTTGAGCGGGCCGAGTTGGGTATAACCTTCGGCTACAGCGCGGACGAGTGCGCCCTTGGCGACGTTGTTGCACGAGCAGATCTGCGCGTCGTCGGGCAGGTCGTGCGGATTGAAGCCGACCGCCTTGCCGTTGAGTTCGTGGGGGTCGCCGGGCAAGGGGGTTTTGTTTTTGACCATCTGCAAGAAGTGGTTGTATTCCGAGGCGTCGCCGACCAGCATGCCGCCAAGCAGGTGCTCTCCGCTAACGGTCAGACGTTTGTACACGCGGGCGACATCGCTGTGGAAGTAGATAACCCGGCTGCCGGGCGTTTGGCCGAAGGCGTCGCCGAAATTGGCGACATCGACGCCCATGAGCTTGAGCTTGGTCGAGAAGTCGCCCGAGGTAAAGACGGGGTTTTCCGGCCCGCAGAGGCGCTCGGCGAGAATGGCGGCCATGTCGTAGCCCGGGGCGACTAGACCGTAGGTAATGCCGCGATGCAGGGCCACTTCGCCAATGGCGTAGATGTGTGGGTCGCTGGTGGTGAGCGCGTCGTTTACGACCACGCCACCGCGCTCGCCGATTTCTAGCCCGCACTCGCGTGCCAACTCGTCGCGCGGGCGGATGCCGGTGGAGATGACAACCATGTCGAAGGCCCGCTCCTCGTCGTCGCCAAAGGAGACGGCTGTGACTTTGTCGTCGCCGAGAAAGCGCTGCACACCTTTGCCGAGCAGGACTTCGACCCCGAGGGCCTCTATTTCCTCAACCAGTAACGATGAAGCCGCATCGTCGATCTGGCGGGGCATCAGCCGGGTGTTGAATTCGACGACGGTAGTTTCCAGCCCCATATCGACGAGGGCCTTGGCCGCTTCGAGG
>JAGWBN010000002.1:46408-49488 GCA_021295875.1 Pseudomonadales bacterium | reverse complement strand
GTCGAACTCAGGGTGCAGAAGAGTTCGGTGGGCGCCTCGCTGCCGAAAGGGACGATCAAGTCTCTCGAGGACGGCTAGGTACCTTGAGCGGCGCTGATGTCTACACGCAGGTTGCACTTCGAACAACGCTTGGGATCGCTCTTGGACGGCTCCCGAAGGGAGACGCGCTCGCGTACTCGCGAGGCGCGCTAAGCCTACCTACGCAGTCACCGTGCCGAGAAACCCCAGGGAACCCAGCGGCCTGAGCCCGTTGGGCTTGCCGCGACGCCCGGCCCGTGCGAGCGCACCCCAAGGTCGGGTTGCCCTCTGGCGGTACCTGGTGTTCGCCGCCGTCATCGCGCTCGGCACCCTGTACGCGGCGCCGAACCTGTTCCCGCCGGACTTCGCCCTGCAGATCACGGCGGACAACAGCGACCGCCTCGTCAACCAGGGGCTGCTCGACGACCTGACGATTCTCGTCGAGAACAGCGGCATCGAGGTGGTCGGCAGCGAACTGCTCGCCGACGGTGGCTTGATCCGGGTGGCCGACGCCGGCGACCAGCTACGCGCCAGTGCGCTGTTGCAGGAACGCCTCAACCCCCCGGGGGACGAGCGCCAGTACGTCGTCGCCTTCAACCTCGCCTCGTCCACGCCCGACTGGTTGAGCGGCATCGGCGCGCAGCCGATGACGCTCGGTCTCGACCTCCGCGGCGGTGCCCACTTCCTGCTCCAGGTGGACATGGTGGAGGCCCTTTCCAAGCGCCTCGCCGACGAGTCCGAGAAGATCAAGGACATGCTGCGCGAGGAGCGCATCCGCTACCGCAGCACGGACATCGTCATCGAAGGCCAGACCATGCGCTTCGCCTTCGCGACGCCGCAGCTGCGGGACCAGGCCGTGGCCGTCATCGAGGACGAGTTCCGCGAGCCGGACTACCTCTTGGAGTCGATCGACGTCGGCAACCGAGCGGGTTTCCTGATCACGGTCCAGAACGACAAGATCCGCGAGATCGAGAGCAATGCGGTCGAGCAGAACCTGACGGGCCTGCGCAACCGCATCAACCAGCTCGGCGTCGCCGAACCCCTCGTGCAGCGGCTCGGCGGCAACCGCATCGTCATCGACCTGCCCGGGGTCCAGGACAGCGCCGATGCGAAACGCAAGATCAACAAGTTCGCGAACCTCGAGTTCCGCCTCGAGGCGCAGGCCAACGACCGGCCCTCCGAGATCGACCGGTGGCCCTACAGCGGCGGGGTCGTGGAGTTGAACAAGCGGGTCATCCTCACCGGCGACCATGTCATCCACGCGGCCCAGGGCAGGGACTACGAGACCGGCCAGCCCCAGGTCGACATCAAGCTGGACAGCCGCGGCGGCGAGATGTTCCACGAGGCCACCGCGCCCAACATCGGGCGCCGCATGGCGGTGATCTTCATCGAGCACAAACCCATCGTCACCACCGAGATCGTCGACGGCGAGCGGGTGGAGAGTCACAGCAGCCGTCCGGAGAAGCGGGTCATCACCGTGCCCACCATCCAGGCCGCGCTGGGCTACAACTTCCGCATCACGGGCGTGACGGTGCGCGAGGCCCAGGACCTGGCCTTCCTGCTGCGCGCGGGGGCGTTGGCGGCACCGATGTACATCGTCGAGGAACGCACCGTCGGCGCGTCGCTTGGCGAGGAGAACATCGAGCGCGGCATGATCGCCGTGGCCACGGGCTTCGTCCTCGTGCTGATCTTCATGGCCATCTACTACAAGGTGTTCGGCCTCATCGCCAACGTCGCACTGACTTTGAACCTGGTTATCCTGGTGGCGGTGATGTCGCTCCTGCAGGCGACCCTGACGCTGCCGGGCATCGCCGGGATCGTGCTCACCGTGGGCATGGCGGTGGACGCCAACGTACTGATCTTTTCGCGTGTCCGGGAGGAGTTGAAGACCTCGCCGCCGGCGGTGGCGATCCAGGCCGGCTACGACCGGGCGTTCCTCACCATCCTCGACGCCAACCTGACGACGCTGTTCGTGGCGCTGATCCTGCTCACCATCGGCAGCGGGCCCATCGCCGGGTTCGCGGTGACGCTGTCCATCGGCATCATCACCTCGATGTTCACCGCCATCTTCGGTTCCCGCCTCCTGGTGCACCTCATCTATGGACGGCCCCGGGTGGAGAAGGTCCTCATCTGATGACCACCTTCGACTTCATGGGCAAGCGCCGGATCGCCGCGGTGGCGTCGATCGTGTTGGTGCTGGTGTCCATCGCGTCGGTGATTTTCCTCGGCGTCAACCGGGGACTCGACTTCACCGGCGGCGTCCGCGTGGAGATCGGCTTCGGCGCGCCGGTGACCGCGGAGGATGTGAGGACGGTCCTCAACGACGCGGGGCTCGCCGAAGGCGTGGTCCAGAACTTCGGCTCGGAGACGGACATCCTGGTGCGCATGCCGCCGGTGCCGGGCGTTGATCAATCGGAAGTGGGCGACCGCATTCTCGCCGCCGTGCGGTCGCGGTTCGACGACGTGGCACTGCGCAACCTGGAGTTCGTCGGTCCGGCGGTGGGCGAGGAGTTGACGGAGCAGGGCGGCCTGGCGCTGCTTGTCGCCCTGGGCGTCGTCATGCTCTACATCATGTGGCGCTTCACCGGCAAGTTCGCCATCGGTGCGGTGACCGCCCTGGTCCACGACGTGGTCATCACCGTGGGGGCGTTCTCGGTCTTCCAGTGGACCTTCAACCTTGCCGAACTCGCGGCCCTGCTGGCCGTGATCGGCTATTCGCTCAACGACACCATCGTGGTGTCCGACCGCATCCGCGAGAACTTCCGCGGCATCCGCCGCGGCACGCCGCACGAGATCATCAACCAGTCCCTGAACCAGACCCTGGGGCGGACCTTGGTGACGTCGTTGACCACCCTGCTGGTGCTCGTCGTGCTGCTGGTCGTCGCCGGCGAGCAGATCGCGGGATTCGCCACCGCGCTGACCATCGGCGTGGTGGTCGGTACCTATTCGTCGATCTACGTCGCCGCCAACGTCCTGTTGACCATGGGCATCACCAAGCAGGATCTCGCGCTGCCCGAGAAGGAGGGCGTCGAAGACACGCCCTGACGGTTCGACCCCTAGCC
>JAGWBN010000002.1:37963-46170 GCA_021295875.1 Pseudomonadales bacterium | reverse complement strand
CGTCGGCGTGAACCCGTCGGCGTAGTCGCCGAAGCCCTTGGCATTGACACCCTGGAACTGGACCGTGAAGTAGGTGGTTCCGCAATTGTCGGCGGGGTAGAAACCGAACGGCTTGCCGCAGGTGGTGTCGCCGATCAGGATCACGTCGACGTCGATGCCGCGCAGACCGTTGATGATCGCCTCGCTGGCCGAACAGGTCGACGATCCGGAGAGGACGAAGACGCGGTCGAGATTCAGACCGGGAAGGGCTTGGCCGGGCGATAGGGACAGGCCCACGGTCGTCGTCTGGAACAGCGTGGGCCGGAGCACCTCGCCGGTGACCGGGTTGGTCGAGGTGTGCTTGTCGTTGAACCTCAGTTCGCTGAACACCCGGCCCTGGGCCGCGGAGGGACCGGCGATCATGTAGGCCAGCTGACTGGCGATGATCAGGTAGCCACCGCCGTTGTAGCGCAGGTCGAGAACCAGGTCTTCGACATCCGCCTCCTCGAGTTCCTGGACCGCGTCTACCAGGAGCCGCTCTGCGGTGGCGATGTGGCTGTTGAACAGCAGGTAGCCGACCGGGCCTGTATCCGTCTCGATCACACGCTCGTGCTGGACCGGACTGGACGTGATCACCGCCGACGTCATGGACACCGTGCGGACCTCGTCGCTGCCCGGGTCCTGGACCTGGAAGCGGTGGGTCTCGCCGGTCCGCCTGGGGAACAACCCTGCGTTCAGCGGGTCGGCGGCGCCGTTGGTCACGGAAACGCCGTCGACGCGGAGGATGCGGGTCCCACGCAGGAGATCCACCCCGGGGCTGGTGGCCGGCGACGCCGGTTCGGTGTAGGCCACGCGGACGTCCCGCGGCGGGCGGCCCGCCAGGACGGCGAACCTGGCACCGTAGCCTGCGGATACGCCGGACCGCGAACGCGCGATGTAGGACGCCGTGTCCTCGGTGAAGTGGAACTGATCCTTGGCCACGCCGGAGGACGTCACGGCCTCGGTCTTCAAGTGTTCGAAGTACGTCGGCGTGTTGCAGCAGGCAGGATCCCGATCGTCGATCTCGTCGTACCACAAATAGGTGTCGTTGCTCCAGGACCTGAGCCAGTTGTTCTCGTCCAGCGTCGTGCCTTGGCGGTCGGGGAACGCGTCGCCATCCTCGTCGACGCCGGATCGCGGCACGGCGCAGAAGTCCTTGAATTCCGCGTCGTCCCCGAACACGCCCCGGACCCAACCCGACTCGGTCTGCACCGTCACCGTGAAGGTCACCGCCGCCGACGTGGCGTTGGCGCTGCCGCTCGAGTCGGTCGCCGTCACCGTCACCGTGGCGGTTCCGGAGGCTTCCGCAGAGAGAGTTAGGGCGAGGCCGTCCACGGACACCGAGACAACGCTGCCGTCGCTCGTCGCCTCGATCGTGTGGGTGTCGGACGCGTCGCGGTCCGTCACGGTTACACTGACCTCGAGGGTGTCCCCGACGGTCATGGTGGCCGGGTCCGCGATGGCGGCGATGGCAGGTCGGGCATTGCCGGCCGGAGGTGGCGCGGGCGGCGGTTCGCCACCGTCGCCTCCACCGCCGCCGCATCCGGCCAACCAGGCCAACGATCCGGCAAGAATCGGAACGACGGCAACCAGCCGGTATCGGATCATCTCACGCGGCAAGTCAGTCAATTCGGATGGGAGACTACTTCAACTCACGGTGTCCGTGCACCGCTTTCAACCCTGGGCCAGGGCCGCGTCGCCATTCGCCTCCGACGTGGCGCGAATCACGCGCAGCATGGCGCGGAACAGTCTCGGATTGGCGGCCACGACGTTGCCGGTCGCCAGGAAGCGGTCTCCGCCGGCGGCGTCGCCGACGAAACCACCGGCTTCGCGGACGATGACCGCGCCGGCCGCGGTGTCCCAGGACTTGAGGCCGAGTTCGAAGAAACCGTCGAGCCGTCCGGCCGCCACGTAGGCCAGGTCGAGGGCGGCGGAGCCCTGTCGGCGCAGCGTCCGGCAGCGGGACATGAAGACCTTGAGAACGTCGGTGTAGGTGTCGATATGCGTCGCCACGCTCGCGAACGGCAACCCGCCAGCGATGATCGTGTCGTCGAGCCGGTCGCGCGTGGCGACGCGGATGCGGCGGCCGTTCAAGCGGGCGCCGGCGCCCCGGCTGGCGGCGAATTCCTCGTTGCGCACGTGATCCACCACCACGCCGTGGAGCAGGGTCGCTCCCCGGGTGACGGCGATGGAGGTGCAGAAGTGCGGTATGCCGTGGACGAAGTTGGTGGTTCCGTCCAGGGGATCGACGATCCACGAGACCCGCGGTGCCGGGACGTCGCCGAGGGGACCGAGTTCGGCCTTGGATTCCGGTGGGGCCTCGCCCGGGGCCCGGCTGCCGCGTTCCTCGCCGACGATGTCGTGGTCGGGGTAGGCCTTCTGGATCGTGTCGACGATGATGTCCTCGGCCTCGAGGTCCACCTCCGTCACCAGATCGTTGCGACCCTTCTCCTGGATTTGCAGCGTGTCGACACGATCCATGGAGCGAAGGATCATCTGGCCGGCCCGGCGCGCGGCCCGCAGCGCGATGTTCACCATGGGGTCCATGTCGATCCTGATGTCGGCCGAGGTGGGTGGCAGACGTCCGCCGCGCCGACGGCGTGCGGACGGTGGCGCGGTATGCTACGCGACCGACGCTCGCGAAGGAAGAAAGCCCGATGCCACCGGAGCCCGCAACGCCCGCGCCGGCCATCCGCATCGTGCTCGTCGAACCGAGCCATCCGGGCAACATCGGCGCCGCCGCGCGGGCGATGAAGACCATGGGGTTCACCGACCTCGTGCTCGTTCGTCCAGAACGCTTCCCCGACCCGCAGGCGCAGTGGCGGGCCGCCGGTGCCGAGGACGTCGTCGACTCGGCGCGGGTCGTCGACGCGCTCGACGAGGCGATCGCGGACTGCGGGTGGGTCGTCGGCACCAGCGCCCGGGCCCGGCGCGTACCGTGGCCCGTCGAGACTGCGGAGCAGTTCGCCGCAAGGCTTGTCGACGAGGGCCTCGGTGGGCGTCCGGCCGCCATCCTGTTCGGTCGGGAAACCAGCGGCCTCAGCAACGACGAACTGAACTTCTGCAGCCTCCACGTCGTCATTCCGGCGGACCCCGGCTACTCCTCGCTCAATCTGGCGATGGCGGTGCAGGTGGTGTGCTACGAACTCCACAAGGCAATGGCGGACGGTGAATCGCCCGAACGCGGGCCGGCGTCGGGGTGGGACCGGCGCCTGGCAAGCGCCGGGGAAATGGACGGCTTCTATCGCCACCTGGAGGACGTCCTCGTGGCCATCGACTTCCACGATCCCGACCAGCCGCGGCAGACGTTGACCCGGCTTCGCCGCCTGTTCAACCGGGTGCGCGCCGACGCCACCGAGGTGGCCATCCTGCGCGGCGTGCTGAAGCACGTCGAACAGGCCATCGGCCGGCGGAGTAACCCGTAGGGGCGACCCTCATAAGCGCGAACTCCCGGGCAGGACATCCGGCGAGAGCCGACCTCGGGCGTCGAACTCCCAACGGGGGACCGACAACCCCCACGGACGGAACATCGCCCGTTTCAAACGGTCCGGGGTGGGCGCGCCGTGAAGCGAAGGTCGCCATTGGCGGAGGTCGTCGATGGGGTTACCCACCCTTTCCCCACCGCGCCTCGGTTGATTGAGGACGGTCGCCGTGGACAAAGCGTGGATAACCCCGCCGGCGCTGTGCCATCGACCGAAGAGGAGTCCGTCTTCGCGCCGTCGGAGGGGTGGGTGTTCTGAGATCGCTCGTCAACGCCACGGACGGAACATCGCCCCTTTCAATCGAGATGGAGAACAGGTTAGACCGACGCGCCAGGAGCCTGACGTACCACATAGGCCTTCGGGGCCGTACCCTTGTTCAGGCGGGCGCGTGCGGAATCCATCGGGGCCAGGGAGCAAAACGTCTCCCAACCAAAGGCCGTATATTTGTGTGCAACCGACACCTCCACGTATCGCATTCACACCGTTGCAAACGCGGGGCGGACTATATTGTGTGGTCGCCTTTGTCGTACATTCGGGTTCAGTCGAAGGCTCAATGGATGATGTTGGGGAAAACCACGAGGCGCACGCCGATCCTGATCGTAGCCCTGTGCTTGCCGGGTTGCGCCACCACAGAGCAACCGGAACAACGGCTCGAGGTCCGGCTGGAGACCCCCTTCGAATTCACGGACCCCTGCCCGAAACTGGCGACCATCCTCGCCTTCACTGCTCTGTTCGGTAACTTCGGGATGTCGCCGAATCCCGACGACGAGCACCTGAACCGGCTGAAGACCGAACTGGCTGCCCGCTGTCCGGCGGACGTCGATCCCGAACCGGAGAGCGTTAGCGTGGTGATCGACTTACCGGTCATGGCCTGCGCGCAACTGGACGCGATGCTGTCCACGCTCAGTGTCTCCGGCGGCACCCTTGTGCTCCCGCGCGATCAGCGAATCGTCGCCGAGTGGCTGATCGACAAACTCAATGCCGAGATCGATCGGCGGTGCGCGCCGTGACGACCCGATACGCCGAAACGGGACATCCAACCTACGCCGAAAAGTGGATGTCCCCATTGCGCTGAAGGTGGAGGCGACAGGCTGCTAAAATGCACTCAACCGGGTCAGTTGATTCGCCATGCGCCTGACGACCAAGGGGCGATACGCCGTTACGGCAATCCTAGATGTCGCGTTGCACGCGAACGAGGGGCCGACGTCGCTCGCCGACATCGCCGACCGGCAAGGCATTTCGCAGGCCTACCTGGAACAGTTGTTCGGTCGGCTGCGGCGCGCCGGACTCGTGGAGAGCGTCCGCGGGCCCGGGGGCGGCTACCGCCTGCGGCACGATCCCGAGGACCTGAGCGTTGCCGATGTGGTCGGCGCGGTGGGCGAGGGCGTCGATGCGACCCGCTGCGGGGGTACGGGCGACTGCCAGGACGGCGAGACCTGCCTGACCCACGAACTGTGGGCCGACCTGTCCATGCAGATCCACCTGTTTCTGTCGCGCATCAGCCTCGCGAGCCTGGTGCACCGGGGCGACGTGATGGCGGTGGCCCGACGCCAGGACATCGCCAATCTGATCTCCACCCGACACGTGTCTCACCAAGTCGCTTGTGCGAACAACATATGCCTCGAATATCAGTTGCTTGCGTCGGATCCCGAGATGTCGGTTTTTTACAGACTGCGCTGGCGGCGCCCGCCTGCGCTTCGCGCAGGGAGCCCTCGCCGGTCTTTTGGCCCCGTGCGCGCACGTGCGACCTCAAATGTAGTCCCCGCTATGCTTTCGGTCGCGAGCACGCGCACGGGGCCAAAGTCCTCGGCGATCATCGCGGCCCTTGGTGAGATATGCGGGCTAGCCGACCGCGCGCGGTCTATCTCGACTACGCGGCGACGACGCCCGTGGATCCCCGCGTGGCGCAGAAGATGAGCGGCTGCCTGATGACCGACGGCGAGTTCGGCAATCCGGCGTCCACCTCGCACGTCTACGGCTGGGATGCCGCGGAACTGGTGGATGCCGCGCGCGCCGACGTGGCGGCGCTCATCAACGCCGACCCGCTCTCCATCGTATGGACATCCGGCGCGACCGAGTCGGACAATCTGGCTCTGAAAGGCGTCTTCGAGGCGACCGGCGGTGGCCACCTGGTCACCTCCAGCTACGAACACAAGGCCGTGTTGGACACCGCGCACTACCTGGAGGAAGGCGGGGTGTCCGTGACCTACGTGGACCCGGACCCCGACGGCACCGTCAGCGCGGACGCGGTGGCGGGGGCGTTGCGCGACGACACGGTCCTGGTCTCGGTCATGCACGCCAACAACGAGGTGGGCACCGTCAACGACATCGGCGCCATCGGCCGGCTCTGCCGGGACCGCGACATCGTCTTCCACACCGACGCGGCGCAGAGCGCCGGCAAGCTGCCGATCGACGTGGAACGCGACTGTCTAGACCTCGTAAGCCTTTCGGCGCACAAGATCTACGGACCGAAGGGCGTCGGTGCCCTGTATGTCCGTCGCCAACCGCCGCTTGCGGTCGCGGCGCAGATCCACGGCGGCGGGCACGAACGGGGCATGCGCTCGGGCACCCTGGCGACGCACCAGATCGTCGGCATGGGCGAGGCGTTCCGCCTGGCGGCCGCAACGCTGGACTCGGAGAGCGCCCGGATCGCCGACCTGCGCGCACGGTTGTGGTCGCATGTCCGGCAGATACCGGGTTCGTGCCTCAACGGCTCGCTGGAACATCGGCTGCCGGGCAATCTGAACGTGGCCTTCGACGGCGTGGACGGCGAAACCCTGCTCCTGGCCCTCGACGATGTGGCGGTGTCTTCGGGTTCCGCCTGCACCTCGGCGACCGTCGAGCCCTCCTACGTGCTTCGCGCCATGCAAGTCGACGACGATCTGGCGGCGAGTTCACTCAGACTGACGATCGGCCGGTTCACCACCGCCGAGGACGTGGACTTCGCGGCACGCCGCCTTGGCGAGGTCGTCAGTACGCTGCACGAGCGCGCCCGGAGCGTATAATCCGCGCCCCGGCGGCGAATCCGCCGAGCTGACGCAACTCCAACCAACACCGGAGATTTCCGATGGCGGTCGAAAGGACCCTATCCATCGTCAAGCCCGATGCGGTCGCGAAGAACCTGATCGGCGAGATCTACTCGCGTTTCGAGAAGGGCGGCCTCGCCATCGTCGCGACCAAGATGATGCGGCTTTCCCCGGATGTCGCGGGGGGCTTCTATGCCGAACATCGCGGCAAGCCGTTCTTCGACCCGCTCATCGAATACATGTGCTCGGGGCCCGTCACGGTGCAGGTGCTCGAAGGCGAGAACGCCATCGGCGTCAACCGCCAGTTGATGGGTGCCACGGACCCGTCGGAAGCCGCACCGGGCACGATTCGCGCCGACTTCGCGCAGTCCATCGATGCCAACGCGGTGCATGGTTCCGACTCGCCGGAGTCCGCGGACCGGGAGATCGCATACTTCTTTTCGACCGACGAAATCTGCGCGCGGAGCCCGAACGGCGAGGCCTGACCCATGGAGGCGATCCCGACACCGCCCGGCGGGAAATCCGGCGAAGCGGAAGTTTCGGCCGACCGCCAGGGTGTTTTGCAGAGCGAGGGCAGCACGGCGGACAAGACCGTCGCCACGGATGCCAGGGTCAACCTGCTCGGCATGCCCCGGGCGGAACTTCAAGCGTTCTTCGTCGCGTTGGGCGAGAAGCCTTACCGGGCGAGCCAGGTGATGAAGTGGATCTACCACGCCGGGATCGACGACTTTCACGCCATGACCGACATCTCGAAGGCCCTGCGCGCCCGCCTGCACGACATCGCCGAGATTCGCGCACCCGAGTTCGGGCCGGCTAGCCACGCTGCGGACGGCGTCGTCAAATGGCCGGTGCTGGTCGGTTCGGGGCAGGCGGTGGAGGCGGTGCTCATTCCCGATGCGAACGGTGACGGTGGTCCGTCGCGGCGCAAGACCCTGTGCATCTCGTCCCAGGTGGGTTGCGCCCTGGATTGCAGCTTCTGCGCCACGGGCAAGCGCGGCTTCAACGGCAATCTCAGTCGCGCCGAGATCGTCGGCCAGGTGTGGCGGGCCGAAATGGCGGCGGGTGATGGCCGGATGCGTGCCGGCAGCGATGACCGCAACATCACCAACGTGGTGTTCATGGGGATGGGCGAGCCGCTGTTGAACTTCGAGGCGGTCATCGACGCCGCCGGGGTGTTCATGGACGACCTGGCGTTCGGGATATCGAAGCGCCGGGTGACGATCAGCACCGCCGGTGTCGTGCCGCGCATCCACGACCTCGCGGAGGTCAGCGACGTGTCGCTGGCCGTGTCGCTGCACGCCGCCCGGGACGAATTGCGCGACGCCCTCGTGCCGCTGAACCGCCGGTACCCGATCGCCGAACTGCTGGCGGCCTGCCGGCACTACGGCGGCGGCCTCGGCGAGCGGCGCACCGTGACTGTCGAATACACCTTGATCGAGGAGGTCAACGATACGCCGCAGGATGCCCGGGACCTGGCCGATGTGCTCGCCGGCTGGCGGTGCAAGATCAACCTGATCCCGTACAACCCTTTCCCGGAGGATCAACACGGCTACCGGCGGCCTTCGAAGGAGCGCGTACGCCGTTTCCAGCGGTCGCTCATAAATGCCGGGTATTCCGCCATGGTCCGAACGACCCGTGGTGACGATATCGGCGCGGCCTGCGGCCAGTTGACCGGCAAGGT
>JAGWBN010000002.1:0-37842 GCA_021295875.1 Pseudomonadales bacterium | reverse complement strand
GCGGCGCTAAGGGAAGCCCGCGAGCGACTGGGGCTCGACGTCGGTAAGGTCGCCAGGTCGCTGAAGGTCGACGAGCGCATCGTCGCGGCCCTCGACGGAGAACGCTATGGCGAACTACCGGCCCTCGTCTACACACGCGGCTACGTCCGGCGCTATGCCGGGCTGGTGGGTCTCGATGCGGACACCCTGTGTGTCGAGCTCGATGCCCTGCAGCGCGACGACCCCGAAGTCGTGCGCATGTCCGGGTCGAGCCGCAGCGCCTTGGCCTCGGGGCTGTTTCGCGAACACGCCGGCACACTCTTCGGCGGCGTCGTGTTCCTGGTGGTGGTCGCCATCGTCGCGGCGGTATGGATCGCGTGGCGGTCGGAGAACGATCCGGTTGAGGACGTTCCCGCGACAAGCCTGTTCCCGAGCGAAGCGCTCCCTGCCTTGGCCGAGGGCGACGAAACGACGAACCCGGCGGCCGTTGAGACTGCGCCGACCGGCCAGACCGCAGTGGCCGATGCGCAAACCACCACTGCGGAAGGGGATGACGCTGCCGAGGTCAACCCGCTTGCCGGGCCGGCGATTGTTGGCGACGAACTCGGATTCCTGTTCAGCGACGACTGCTGGGTGGAGGTGCGCGGCGGCGATGGCGAACTGCTGCACATGGATCTGGAACGGGCGGGGAATACGTTGACTGTGTCGGGCGACGCGCCGTTTGCCATCATCCTCGGCTACGCTCCGGGCGTGCGCTTGACGTACAACGGCGATCCGGTCGCGCTGGGTCCGCATACCCGCAATCGAAAGGCCGAACTGGTGTTGGGACACTGACAATGCGGGATCTCGTGAATCATCGCTGCGGGAGTTCGAGGTGAAGTATCAGCGTGTACGCGGCATGCGCGACATCCTGCCGGACGACACGGCGCGCTGGCTGGAGGTCGAGGGCGTGGTCATCGACGTGCTCGGCCGCTATGGGTATCGGCAAATCCGCCTGCCGCTCCTGGAGGCCACCGAGGTCTTCAGCCGCGGCGTGGGCGAGGCCACCGACCTGATCGAGAAGGAGATGTACACCTTCGACGACCGCAAGGGCAAGTCGCTCTCGCTCCGGCCGGAAGGCACCGCGAGCTGTGTCAGGGCCTGCATCGAGAACGGCCTGCTGCACAACCGGACGCAGCGGCTCTGGTACCACGGCTCGATGTTCCGCTACGAACGTCCGCAGAAGGGCCGCATGCGGGAACACACCCAGATCGGTGCGGAGGTGTTCGGCATTCCCGGGCCGGAAGTGGACGCCGAAATCCTGGTCATGCTGGCCCGCGTATTCAACGAACTGGGCGTGGAGGGTGCGGTCTCGCTGGAGATCAACACCCTCGGCTCCGGCGAATCGAGGACCCGCTACCGGCAGGCGCTGGTGGACTACCTGACCCCGCGCCTGGACGAGTTGGACGCCGACAGCCGCCGACGCCTGGTCACCAATCCGCTGCGCATCCTCGACAGCAAAGTGGCGACCACGCGCGATATCGTGGCTGCGGGACCGGATCTCGCGGACTACCTTGACGAGGGTGCACGCGAACGCTTCGACGCGCTGCGCCGCCAGCTCGACGCGGCGGGGGTCGGCCATCGGGTCAACCCGCGCCTCGTCCGCGGTCTCGACTACTACACCGACGTCGTCTTCGAGTGGGTGACCCGCGACCTCGGCGCCCAGGATGCGGTGTGTTCGGGCGGACGCTACGACGGCCTAGTCGAACGCCTTGGCGGTCGGTCGGTCCCCGGCGCGGGCTTCGGCATGGGACTCGACCGGGTCGTGCTGCTGCACGAGGCGCTGGTGGAGCGTCGCTACGCCGATGTTGACGTGTACGTGGCCGTGACCGGTCCCCACGGGCCGTGGGCCGCACAGGTGGCGGAGCAAATCCGGGAACAAACCCGTCAGCGCGTGGTCCAACATGCGGGTCCCGGGGGACTCCGCAGCCAGCTAAGGGAAGCCGACCGCAGCGGCGCCCGCTGGGCGGTTATTGTGGGCGATGACGAAGTGGCCGAAAATCGCGTCTCGTTGAAGGCTCTGCGCGAACAGTCGGAGCAGACCCTGGTGGACGTCGAGGAGCTGGTCGCACAGCTCGAAGCGTCACCACACACGGCTGGAGATTAGGCGAAGCATGGCGGACTACCTCACGGACGATGAACAGGCGGAACGGCTCAAACGCTGGTGGGAGCAGAACGGCACATCACTGGTGATCGGTCTCGTGCTGGCGGTCGGCGCCGTTGTGGGCTGGCGCTACTACCAGGAATATCGGGCCGAACGTGCCGATATGGCCTCGGACGCCTACGCGGCCTTTGTCGCCGCCCGTCGCGAAGCCACGCCGACCGACGAGCCGTTGGCGATTATCGACACCGAGTTCGAGGGCAGCACCTACCATGTCTTCACGCTGCTCTACCGCGCCGCCGACCAGGTGGAGGAATCGGACTGGGAGGAGGCGTTGGCGCTGCTCGAACGGGCGGTCGACCTGGCGGAGGACGGACCGGTTCGGGACGTCGCCAGGCTCCGGGTCGCGAAGTTGCTCTACCAGCTCAACCGGCTCGAGGACAGCGAGGCCCAGTTGGCGATGGTCCGCAGTCCGGGATTCGAGGCCCACGTGGCCGAGTTGTCCGGAGACGTCTTCTTCGCCCGGGGCGACATGGCACGTGCCCGCGACGCCTACCAGGCCGCCATCGATGCCGCGCGGGGCGACGGGCCGGATGGTGTGCTCGGTATCGAGTTCATGCAACTCAAGCTTGCCAGCCTGACGGACCCGCCACCCGAGGAGTCCGATGGCGCGCCCGACGATCCGGCTGCCTCGACACAGGCGGGCGTCGAGGCCGGCGCATCGGATGCCGACCACGGCAACGCCAGCGCGAGCACCCCGGCGGCGGAACCGGTCGACGATTCGAGCGAACCCGAGGCGGAACCATGATGCGCACTACTCGATTGCTGGCTGCGGCCGCCGCCGTGTCTCTCGGTGGTTGCAGCTTCTTCTCGTTCCTGCCCTTCGTTGACGAGCCGGCGGACGATTCGAAGGAAGGTCAACCGACGCCCTTGGAGGACTTCGAGGCGGAAGCCGTCATCGATCTGCAATGGCGAAGCAAGGTCGGGCGGGGCCTTGGTCGAAAGTCCCTGCGTCTCGTGCCAACCGTCATCGCGGATCGCGTATTCGCCGCCGACGGCTATGGTCGCGTCGTCGCCTTTGATCGCTTCAGCGGCACAAGCGTCTGGTCCGCTTCCGTTGGCAAACCCGACGGAATCCCGTTCTACCGGTTCTGGGATCGTCGGGATCCGTCGTTCGTGACCGGCGGTGTCGGTGCGGGCGAGGGTACGGTTCTGCTCGGCACAATGCGTGGCGAGGTGATTGCCCTCGACGCCGCCGACGGTTCCGAATTGTGGCGCAGGAAGATGTCGAGCGAGGTGCTGTCCGCGCCTGTCGGTGGCGATGGCGTGGTCATGGCCCAGACCAGCGACGGACGCTTGGTCGCGCTGGAGGCGGATGACGGCTCGACGCGGTGGGCGTTCGACAACCAGGTGCCGCTATTGACGCTGCGCGGCACGGCCACGCCCGTGATCGGGCCCGGTCTGGTATTCGCCGGTTTCGGCGACGGCAGCATCAAGGCGGTGGTAACCGAGACCGGCGCGCCCATTTGGGAGCACCGCGTCATGCTTCCCGAGGGGCGTACTGAATTGGAACGCCTGGTGGACGTCGATGGCACACCTCTCCTGGTGGCCGAACGCGGGGCGTTGTACGCGGTCAGCTACCAGGGCCGGTTGAAGGCATTGCGCGTCCAGGACGGCAACCTTCTGTGGGAGATGCCGGCGTCGTCGTTCCTGGATCTTGCCGCCGGCTATGGCCAGGTGTACTTCGTCTCCGACGACGACATCGTCACCGCCGTACAGCAGGGCTCCGCCACCGTGGCCTGGACCCAGGAGGCGTTGAAGAACCGCAAGCTCACGAGCCCCGTGGCATTCGGCAACTACGTCCTCGTCGGTGACGAGGAAGGATATCTGCACGTACTTGCGCAAAGCGACGGACGCTTCGTCGCCCGCCGCAAACTCGGCAGCGGCCTGCGTACGCGGATGATCGAGGCCGACAGCATCGTCTATGTCCTGGGCAACAACGGCACGCTCGAAGCGATGGAGATCAGGCGCCGGGGTTAGATCTACGTGGTCCTAACCCTGATCGCCCGCGCCCGACCCGATGCGGGTCGGCGCGACACGACCCGATGGAAAACAGCCCGTCCTCATCGCCCTCCGCACGATCCGCGCGACCGGCCACGTCGGGCGTGATTGCCTTGGTTGGACGGCCGAACGTCGGCAAGTCGACACTGTTCAACCGTCTCTGCCGGCGGCGGGACGCTCTTGTGGCGAACCAACCCGGCCTGACCCGTGATCGCCACTACGGACAGGCGACGGTTGCCGAGCGGGTGGTGACGCTGATCGACACCGGAGGCCTTATGGACGAGCGCGGCAGCGTCTTCGAGCAGATGGCGACGCAGGTGGACATCGCCCTCGCCGAGGCGGACTTGGCGGTGCTGGTGACCGATGCACGGGATGGACTGACCGAAGGGGATCGAGAGATCGCCCGCCACCTGCGCCGCCACGACATGAGCGTGGTGGTCGCCGTCAACAAGGTCGACGGTGCTCCCGCGGACGTCGTCCACGAATTCGCGGCGCTCGGCTTCGCGGAGGCATACGGCGTCTCCGCCGCTCATGGTCGTGGCATCGCCGCCCTCGCGGAGGATCTGGTGGCGCGTCTGCCGGCGGCGGAGGACCGTGCCGAGGAACCGCGCGGCGTTCCCGTCGCCATCGTGGGCCGTCCCAACGTCGGCAAGTCGACCTTGGCGAATCGCCTGGTGGGTGCCGAGCGCCAAGTGGTGCATGATCGACCCGGCACGACGCGGGACGCGATCGACATTCCGTTCGGCAAGTACCTGCTGATCGACACCGCCGGGGTGCGGCGCAAGGGCAGGGTGGACGCCGGTCGGGGAGTTCAACGGGCCATCGAGAAGTTCTCCATTGTCAAGACCCTCGCGGCCCTCGACCGGGCCGAGGTGGCGATTCTCGTGGTCGATGGCTTCGAAGGCATCGTCGATCAGGATCTGCACATCCTCGAGTACGCCGTCGAATCGGGGGCAGGCGTGGTGCTTGCCGTCAACAAGTGGGACGCCGTTGACTCGGCGGGGCGTCGGCGGGCGAAGGCGGTGGTGGAACGACGCCTGTCGTTCGCGCCGTGGATCCCCGTGCGCCACCTCTCGGGCTTGACCGGCAGGGGAGTCAAGGCGCTGTTCGGGATTGTCGACGACATCCATCGTGCCGGCGGTTTCGACGTCGCGACTTCCGACGTCAACCGCGTGCTCGCCGAAGCCGTCCGCGACCAACCCCCGCCGTCTGTCGGTGCCCGGCCGATCAAGCTCCGCTACGCGCACAAGGGTGGAAGTCATCCGCCATCCGTCGTCGTCCACGGCACCCGCACCGAAGCGCTGCCGGCGAGCTATCGGCGCTATCTCGCCAATCGCTTCCGCGACGAGTTCCGGTTGACGGGCGTCCCGGTCCGCATCGAGTTGCGAACCACCGAAAATCCCTTCGCCGGGCGCCGCAATCCACTCACCCGACGTCAACTCAAACGCCGGCAACGCGTCATCCGGCATACGTCTTGAGTGATTAAACTGAGAAGGCGGAAGAGAGATGCGGATTTTGTTGGTCGTATCCATGGTCTTCGCGACCGTGGCAAGCGGAGCTGAGTACATGCTAGGCGTTGATTCACAACCCCAGGAAGGTGTCCCCAAGGGCACCGTGACGAAACACCTCTGGGATGAGAGTCGCATCTATCCCGAGGCGACGCACGATTATTGGGTCTATGTCCCGGCCCAGTACACCGACGCCGAGCCTGCGGCGGTGATGGTGTTCCAGGACGGCCAGGGCTACGTCAGCCTCGAAGGGCCGGTGAGGGCACCGACCGTCTTCGACAACCTCATTCACAAGGGCGAGATGCCCGTTACGGTCGGTGTCTTCATCAACCCGGGCCAGCGGGAAGAAACCTGGGACCAGCGCAGCACGCAATACGTTCCGCTGGACGACACCTATGCGCGCTTCGTGCTGGAGGAAATCCTCCCGCAGGTCGGCAAGACCCACAACCTGGTTGACCACGCGGCGGGACGCGCGATCTGCGGCATGAGCGACGGCGGGCTCGCCGCCTTCACCGCAGCCTGGGAACGTCCGGACGCCTTCAGCAAGGTCGTCAGCCACGTGGGTAGCTACACGCGGCTGCGCGGCGGTTCCGAGTATCCCTATCTCATCCGCAAGACCCGCGGGAACCCGAAACCGATCCGCGTGTTCATCCAGGGTGGTAGGAACGACCTCAACCTCACGGAAGGAAGCTGGACGCTGGCGAATCTCAGCATGGGCGCCGCGCTGATGTTCGCCCGCTACGACCATCGCGTCGAAATGGGTGTCGGCGGCCACGACCTGGTCCACGGCGGTGCGATCTTTCCCGACACGATGCGCTGGCTCTGGCGGGACTATCCCGGCGTCAAGGGTGCGGGCGTCGCGCCGTCCCTCGACACCGTGGTCGGTGAATGGGATGTCGTGGCCAACGTACTCGGCAAGGATCGCCACGGCGTGTTGACGCTGGCGGAGGAGGAGGGGAGCGGACTCGTCGCCGCGCTCAAGGACGAGGCGGGGGACGAGATCGAGGTCACCGCCGTCAGCTTCGAGGACGACATCCTGACCTACGAGTACGTCGAGCCCAAATCCCCGTGGGCCTGGAAGGACGACGGCAACGGCAAGGGCATCGAGTGGACGGGCGAAATGACCGCCTGGGCGATCGTGACGGGTAACACCTTCGAGGGAGCGGTGACGAGCAACGTCAAGACCGTTGTCGACTATTCCATGAAGGGCAGACGCCGAGACCGGGCGACGAAGACGGACTGATTGCTGCTGCACCCTCACGACGAGACCCGCGGCGAGGCGGGTGCCCTGGAGTCCTCCGGACCGTCGGCTGACGTTGTTGAACACCCCAGACTGATGGGCTCAACGCCGTAGTCATGGGAATGCAGCGCACCCCGTTGTCGATGACGCGCCTGATCGAGCGTGGCGCGGCGGTATCACCGGATACCGAGGTGGTGACGGCGACCGCGACGGGAACGCGTCGGCAGACCAACCGGGACACGCTTGAGCGGGCGCACCGCCTCGCCCACGCGCTGCGCGATGCCGGGGTGGGCATCGGCGACCGGGTCGCCGTGTTCATGTGGAACGGCTCGCGCCACCTCGAGGCGTATTGCGCCATCGCGGGCATGGGCGCCGTGCTCCACAACCTCAACGTGCGTTTGCCCGGTGGCGATCTCGACTACATCGTCAATCACGCGCAGAGCAGGCTGATCATCGCCGATGCGGACCTGCTGGGGCGGCTCGAACCGTTGGCGGGGCGTTTGCCTACCGTGGAAAAGGTCGTGGTGGCGGTGGAGGAGGGATTCGAGAACTGGTCCACCTCGCTGCCCGGTGCGGTCGACTACGAGGACTTCATCGCCCCCTGGCCCGATCGCTTCGCCTGGCCGTCCCTGGACGAGAACGCGCCGCTCGCGCTCTGCTATACGAGCGGCACGACCGGGCGTCCGAAGGGCGTGGAGTACGAGCACCGGTCCCAGTACCTGCACACCATGGCCATGTGCATGACGGACGCCATGAGCCTCTCCGCGACCGATGCGGTGTTCGGCGTGGTGCCGATGTTCCACGTGATGGGGTGGGGTATGCCCTGGGCCGCGCTGATGCTTGGCTGCAAGCAGGTCATGCCCCACCGCCATACCGATCCGGAACGGCTTGTCCGCCTGATGGAGGACGAGGAAGTCACCCTGGCGACCGGCGTCCCGACCATCTGGCAAGGCGTGCGAACCGTGTGCGCGGCCCGACCCGATGCCTACGATCTCTCGACACTCTCCCGAATCGTCAGCGGCGGTTCGGCCGTGCCGCCGACGCTTGCCCGCTGGTACTGGGAGGCGCTTGGCGTGGAGATGATCCAGGAGTGGGGCATGACGGAGACGAGCCCGTTGGCCACGTTCTCGCGCCGCCTGCGGAGTCCCTCCGGATCGCCGTCCGGTACCGCCCCGGACGACTACCTGACGGAGGTCGCCAAGGCGGGCCAGGCGTTGCCCGGATTGGAACTCGAAGTCGTCGACGGGAACTTCGGGCCTTTGCCCCACGACGGCCAACAGACGGGCGAAGTCCTGGTCCGGGGCCCCTGGGTGTGCGCGGCGTACTACCGGGACCCGCAGCCGGCGAAGTTCCACGGCGATTGGCTCGTCACGGGCGATGTCGGCAGGATCGACGACCGGCAGTGCCTCGTGCTCGCGGATCGGTCGAAGGACCTGGTGAGATCCGGCGGCGAGTGGATCTCCTCGGTGGACCTCGAAAACCACATCCTGTCCCTCGCCGGGGTTGCCCAGGCCTGCGTCGTGGCTCAACCGCATCCCAAGTGGGACGAACGCCCGGTGGCCCTCGTCGTTCTCGAACAAGGAGCCGCGCTCGGTGGGAGGGAGGTGCTCGAACACTGTTCAGAGCGGTTCGCCAAATGGCAATTTCCAGACGACGTGCTGTTCGTCGAGACGATCCCACTGACGTCGACGGGCAAGATGGACAAGAAGGCCGTCCGCGCCGAACTCGCTGCGGCGGGCTACAAGCTGCCTGATCTTCGCCAGGCACACTAGCGCGGCACAGGGATGTGCCGCCAAATTCAATGACGCAAGGAATCGAATTTGTATACAAAAAAAGGACCGCGTTCTTGTTTTTGCGCTTCTGATCGAGCCAGGGATGGCTTGATCAGAACATTCCTACTTCGACTTCTCTGCGGGATCGGCGTTCGGTGCCTGGAAGGCGTCGCGATCGATCTGGTCGTTCAGCAGGTGCAGTTGTTCGAAGTCGATCAGGGCCGCTTGGTCGCCAAGGACGGCCTGTTCAAGGAGATCGGGGCCTGCGCCGCCGTGCACGGTCTCGGCGGGGCGCGCGCGGGTTTGCTCGCCCTGCCGCGCATCGACCCATGCGTCCGTTTCCGGTAGCTCCAGCCACTCGTCGCCCAGCAGGAACGCCAGGTCCCGGGTTCGCTGGGCGGCCTGCCGCTCGACGATCTCGAGCGCCGTGGTGAAGAAATACACGCCGCTCGTGAGCGGACCCAACGCGAACAGGCGGGACTCGCGATTGGCCGCTTCGAGCTTGGATACGACCTGCCCGGTCTCGAATACGCAGTCGACGCCGCCGAAGCGGTGCGGTACAACCAGCCCGCTTGCCAGCAGGTTGCGCATGAGCGGGCTGTCCGCCTCCTCGATACGACTCGCCGACCCCGTGGCGGCCACCAGGTAGCGAAAGTCGATGCCGCATTCGCTGCCGAAGCTCGCCTTGAAGTTGCCGCTCTCCGGATCGAACTCGAAACCGGTGACACCCCCGTTGACCGTGAGCTGGCCGGATTTCAGCAGAGCCAGTATTCGTTCCGCGTTCGCCCTCGGTATCGAAGCGCGATAGGTGAGCCAGTCGTTCAGCCATTCGGACATCAGGATCCGTTTGTCGCTCTCCTCGAGGTGATGCCAGAGGAGGTCGATGTTGCGGTTGGTCGCGTACAGCACCGTCTGCCACGGACGCGCCTTGCCTTTGGCCAGGGCGATTTCGCGTTCGTAGTACTCCGTCGCAGGGAGATCCTCGCCCTTGATGTCGCCGAAGTGGACCTCGCGGCCCCCGGCGTGCGCGATCTCGGTGCCCAGCATCCCGGCGACATCCGCCAATCGCAGCTTCGCCTTCGTATGGACAAGCTGTTTCGCCAGTTGGTCGCGCTCGAGGTGCATGAAGTCGTACCGGGCCTGTTCCCCACGCACGGCGGGCAGCTGGCCGCCGCGCGAAACACAGTGGATCTTCCCCCGATGGCCTTCGGCGACGAGGCCCAGCACGACGTCGATCGCACTCAGACGCGTGCCGATCACACCCACGGTGGACTCCTTGGGAATCTCCCGCGTCAGGCGCGCTACGGGGTAGGGGTTGTGGTAGTAGCGTTCATGGTGTTGATAGTCCCCGGTCTTCAGCCGTTTCAGGTGGCCGAGCGCCAGATACACGTACCGCGCGCCCAAGGACACGCCGGACTTCGTCTGCAGCACGTAGTCTTCGGTGGCGAGATTCGGCGGCGAGACGCCGACGACCTCGTCCGTGATCGTCTCGAACCGCATTCCGCGTTCGGCGGCCTTGCGTCTGGCGTATTCGGCGAGGTCCGACAGGTATAGGCCGACCACCGGTCGTGGCAGGTAGGTGCTTGCGTCGAGTTCGGCGCCCTGGGTGTACGGTTGCCACTTCCCGGGGTTGCTTCGCGCCCAGTCGAGGATGCCGAACTCGCCGCCGAATGCCCGATCCACCGAGCCGCAGGTGGTGTTCATCAGGTTGCTGGGAAGGTCGGGGGCATAGCCGGCGCCGCCATCGCAGCCGCGGGCGTCGAACAGCACGATGGACACTTTGGCGGTGCTCAGCCCGACGGGCAGCGCCTCGACAATCTTGTTTGCCAAGCAGACCCCGGTGGCGCCGCCGCCGATGATCGCAATCGTGTACTGGGATTCCATAAAGGAACGATGGGCGGAATGTCGGGCGGCAAAGTAGCAATCGGTGACTCGGGGGGCAAGCTCGCCGTTTTCCAGAGGTCGGGACCTGCGGGCAGGACCCCCGCCGAGGCGAAGATTCCTGCTGTATGCTCTGGCCCCATGTCTCGCCCGGAGGCGTCGATAAGCAGCACCACCGGCCAGTCGTCCGCCCGGGTGAAGCACATCGCCCGGGTGCTGCTCGGTGGGTCGGCGGCTTGGCTGGCCGGGGCCGCCGTCCCCGGCGAGGACATGCCTCCCGAGACCGCGTCGACGGCCGGTCCCGCCCACGCGAGCTCGATTATCGTCGACGAACTCCGCCAGCGGGTGTGGAGCGTGAATTCAGACAGCGACAGCGTCGCGGTGATCGATGCCGCGAGCTTCTCGAAACTCGCCGAACCGGCGGTTGGCGACAACCCGCGCACGTTGGCGATGGCGCCGGATGGAGCCGTCTGGGTCGTTAACCAGGACGATGCGTCCATCACGGTGCTCGACCGCGACACGGTGCGGCTGCGGGCACGTATCGAGTTGCCGTATGCGTCCCGGCCCTACGGGATTGCCTTCAATCCCGCAGGCGATGCGGCCTACGTGACCCTGCAGGCCACCGGTCGCTTGCTGAAGATCGACGCTCGGGACGGTTTGGTGGAAAGCGCCGTGGACGTGGGGCCGACGCCGCGTGGCGTCGCGGTGTCCGCCGACGGGCGCCGAATCCTCGTTACCCGCTACATCTCCCCGGCGGATCACGGTGTCGTGACCGAGGTGGATGCCCGCTCCCTGAAGGTCGTCCGGCGCTTCGAGCTTGCCGTCGATCCGGGCCCGGACGGTCCGGCCGGAAGCCGGGGCGTGCCCAACCATCTCGCGGCGATCGCCATCGCCTCAGACGGGCGGCGCGCGTGGATTGCGTCGAAGAAGGACAATACGGGTCGCGGCCTTCACGTCAGCGGCGAAGCGCTGACGTTCGAGACGACCACCCGGACCATCGTGTCGCAATTGGACTTGACCGCCAACCGCGAGGTCCTCTCGGCGCGCCGCGACCTCGATGATCGCGCCATGGCCGTGGCCCTCGCCATCGGTCCGCAAGGTGAACACGCCTTCGTCGCCCTGCAGGGCGGCAATGCCGTCGACGTACTCGATGCGGCAACCGGGCACAGGACGACGTCCATCGCGCACACGGGGCTGGCGCCGCAAGGGGTGGCGGTGGATAGCCGCGGTCGTTTGTTCGTGCAGAACTTCCTGTCCAGGGACGTCGCCGTCTACGACGTTTCGAATATCGTGCCAGGTGCCGAGATCCCGTTGCTGGCACGGATCGCGACCATCGAAAGCGAGCCGCTGCCGGCAAACGTCCTGCTGGGCAAGCAGGTCTTCTACAACGCCGCCGATCCGCGCATGTCGCGTGACGGCTACGTCAGTTGCGCGAGCTGCCACGTGGAAGGCGGCAGCGACGGGCGCGTCTGGGACTTCACCGGTCGCGGTGCCCACGGTGGCGGGTTGCGCAACACCATGACGCTGTTCGGTCGCGCCGGACTCGGCCACGGCCCGATACATTGGCGTGCGGACATGGACGAGATCCAGGACTTCGAGATCCTGCTGCGCACGACCTTGCGGGGACGGGGATTCGTCAGCGATGCCGTGTTCGACGCCAGACGGGCGGATTGGGTGTTCGGGCCATCGAACGCCGGTCTCAGCCGGGAGTTGGACGCGCTCGCGGCCTATGTCGCGACGTTCGGCGACGTGAATCCGAGTCCGTATCGCGCCCGGGGCGGGGTAATGACCGACGAGGCACTGGCCGGCGAGTTGATCTTCCATTCGCCGGAGACCGGCTGCGCAACCTGCCATGCGGGTCCGGAGTTCACGGATAGTTCATTGCGACGGCCAAGCAGCAACGAGTCTTTGCACCCGCTGCCCTTTGCCATGCACGACGTCGGCACGCTGTCGGAGGCCGCGGGTGACTTCAACCCGAACACGCTGCGGGCCTTGGACACGCCCACCGTCAAGGGCGTTTGGGAAACGCCGCCGTACCTGCACGACGGCTCCGCCGCCACGCTCATGGACGTCGTCGCCGCACGCAACGTCGACGACCGGCATGGCCGGACTTCCCATCTCGGCTCGACGGAGAAGGCGCAACTCGTGGCGTATCTCCAACAGCTTGACGACACGGCCGTGGACACTTCGGTGAGCATCGCGCCTGTTGATGAAAGGCCGGCGGTACCGTCCGGACGCGTGCGGCGGTACGAAGTCCGCGTTGCCGAGAGCGGCGGTGTTCGGATCGAGAGCTTCACGATGCGCCTCGACGGGACGCCGCGGCGAGGAACCGCGCCGGTCGCACCCGTTCGAGTCCATGTGGACGCGAATGGCAACGGGCGTGCCGACCCCGGAGAACCGCTACTTGCCGAAGGGACGTTCGCAGCGCACGGCGAGGCGACGGTGCGCATGTCCGCCGCCCTCCTGCTCGAAGCCGGCGGTACGGTTTCGTTGCTCGTCGCCGTTGGCGACGGCGCTCAGGAGGCCGGCGCGGCGGTGACCGATGTCGACGCCCGGGGCTTGACCTCGAAGTCGCGCTCCGCCGTGTCGGGTTTGCCGTTGTAGCAGAGCTTCCCTACCTGGTCGTGGGCGGCGGCCAACGCGGCCGAGGCCGAATGGGGCTCAATCAGTCCCACTGCCACGGCTGGCTCGCCGGAACGGTCGACAGATTCGTTAGATGCCCGGTCCCCTGGCTTTCGAGCAGGCTCATCACCCGTAGGGGCTGCTCGGATGTGACGGTCAGTCGCCACTTGCCGGTTCCGGCACCGAGTTCGCCGCTGAAGTCATCGCCGCCGGCCTCCAGTTCCTGGGACGAGAACATGCGCGCCGTGCCCGCGGGGACGGTCAGTTCCACGCTCTTCGCCGCCGACACGCCCTTGTCGTCGATGCCCGCGATCTTCACCGAGGCATCCTCCTCGCCGGTGTTCATGAGGCGCAGTTTGCTCACCTGGTTGGGGTTCCTGCCGGGATTGAAGAACGCAACCTCGTAGGTGTCGGTTCCGGTTCGCCGGACGAAGTCGTGCATGCTGGTGAGGAACCCGTCGCTGGTGCGGCGGATGAAGGCGAGAACGTCTAGGTCGTTGTCGCTGGTCAGGGTCAAGCGCCAGTTACCGTCGCCGTCGCCGATGCCTTCGATCCAGCCCTTGCGGTCATCGCCCTCCTCAAGATGTCGGGAGTTGAAATGGGTGGTCTGGTTCGCCGCCAGATTGAGGGTCAGCGTGTCGAACTTCCGATCCGTGTCGTCCTGGGCGCTGATCTCAATGGCGGCTTCCTCGTCGCCCCGATTGATGATGCGCACGAATCCCTGGCGGTCGTTGGCGTCGCCGTGGGCAGGGAACATCGGAACGTAGTGCGAACTCGACGCACCGTCAGAGGTCTTGTTGTCCGGGACGGTGGACAGGTTGGTCAAGTGCCCGGTGGGGCTGGCGAGAAGGCTCGCGACCAGGATCGGTCGGTTCGCAGCCACCACGAGGCGCCACTTCCCGGTGCCGGTGCCGAGTCCCCACCCGTCGGTTAGACCCGCGCCGGACTCCAAGTCCTGGGCGGAAACGGAACGCGACGAGCCTGCCGCCAGCGTGATGCGGACCGCGTTCTCCCCCGATGTTCCCCGGTCGTCGATGCCCGTGATGGTCACCTCGGCGGGATGTTCGTTGGGATTGACGAGGCGCAGCCAACTCACCTGGTTCGTGTTGCGGCCGGGATTGAAGATCGGCACGTCGTAGCGATGTTCGAGCGTCCTCGTGCCGTCGTCGTTGTCGATGACGGCGACGGGTTCGAGTAGCGGCGCCGCGTCGTGCAGGCTGGTGACGAAACCGTCGCCGGTGCGCATGTAGGAGAGCACCTCGAGGCCGTCGCCCTGCAGTTCGATTCGCCAGTCGGCGGAACCTGGTCCGACATGGCCCGACAGGCCCTTGTCTTCGTTGCCGTCCTCCAAGTCGGTGGAGTTGAAGTGCGCGGCTTCGCCCGCTCCGACCGCCAGCGTGACCGGACCGTGGGCTTGTCCGGCGTCGTCGAAGACTTCCATCTGGATCGTGGCCGGGGCATCGCCGTGATTGACGACCCGCGCGAAGCCTTGGCGCGTCTCGTGACGCTTCGGCGCAAAGGTCGAGATGTGGGCGGTGTCGGCGCAGCCCGTGGTCGTCGTGTCGCCGTCCGCCGGTGAGTAGCGCACCCGGTAGATGCGCCCTTCGTAATCATCCGCGACCAACAGGCTGCCGTCCCGGGACACCACCACGTCGGCGGGCCGCCCCGTGTGCGGCCGCTGGGTGTGCTGCACCTGCCACGCAACGAAGGGTTCGTAGACGGCCTGGGCGCCGGTTGGGGATTCGGTGTTGCCGAATCGCAGCACGCTGATCCGGTAACCGGCCTTGCCGGCTTGATACCGGTTCCACGAGCCGTGCTCGGCAGTGAACATGGCGCCGCAGTAGTGCGAGGGGAACTGGTCGCCGTTGTAGAAAGCGATGCCCAAGGCGGCGGAATGCGCCTGGATCAGATGTTCCGAACGCAGGTAGTCGTCAGCGCGCTTTCCGCCGCCGAAAACCGGGTCGCGGTAGTCCACGGGCTGGTTTGGCCGATGGTCTTGGTGGAAATAGGGGAATCCGTAGTGGCCCCCTGGCGCCGAGACCCGGTTGATCTCGTCGGCAGGCAGATCGTCCCCCGATTGATCGCGGCCGTTGTCGGAGAACCATAGTTCGCTGGTCACCGGGTGCCAGGCCATGCCGACCGAGTTGCGGACGCCGTACGCATACACGTTGGTGTCGCCGGTGTCGGGATCCATGCGCAGGATGGTGGAGAAACGCTCGTCATCGGGTCGGTCGCAGACGTTGCATGGAGCCCCGACCGGGACATAGAGGTAGCCGTCAGGGCCGAACACCAAGTATTTCCACCCGTGGTGCAAGTGGCCTGGCAGATCATCGGTAATCACCTCGGGATCGGGATCGTTGCGGAAGGTGTCCGCGATGTCGCGGTAACGGAGGATCCGGTTCAAGGCGGCCACGTAGAGGTCGCCCCGTCGCAGCGCGACTCCGCTCGGGCAGCGAAGGTTCGTGTCCACGACAATCACTTCCGGGTTGCCGTCGTCGCTCGGCACTACGGCGTGGATGTCGGTGAACTGACGGCAATCGGTGGACGAGCCGACGAATAGCGTGCCGTCGTCGGCTTCGGCGATCTGCCGCGCCTTGGGCACGTCGTCGGTCACGACTTCAAGGGTGAATCCTTCCTCGAGGTAGGTGGTTTGCGCATGAGCGGGTCCGGAACCCGCAAGACCGGCGAGTAGGATCGAGCCCAGCAACCCCGCGTTGCGCATCTAGTCCCCCCTGGAATCTCCGGCGGTGTCGATGCGTTCGAATGCCTCCATGACCAGGACAGGGTCCACCCGAACGCCCTGGATGCTCACCGTCCAGTGAAGGTGGGGTCCGGTGACGCGGCCGGTGGCACCCACCGTGCCGATGACGTCGCCGCGGGCGACCTCGTCGCCGGCCTCGACGGCGATGCTGTCGAGGTGGCCGTACATGGTCACCAGGCCGCCGCCGTGGTCGATGTAGACGACGTTGCCGGAGAAAAAGAAGTCCCCGGTCAGCGCGATGGTGCCGGGGGCCGGTGCCGCCAACGGGGTCCCGGTGTCGGCGGCGATGTCGAGGCCCGAATGCGGCGAACGGGGCTGGTCGTTGAGGAATCGGCGCAGACCGAAGGGACTCGAGTAGATCCCCTCGACCGGCTGCTCGAACGGCAGCAGGTCGGCACGCACCGGCGTCCGCCGCGCGTACGCCGCGCGCTGCAGTTCGCTCTCGCGGGAAATCCGTTCTAGGTCCTCGGGCAGGGGATTGACCTGGCGGCGGTTGGCGATGGTCAGCCGCTGCTCCGGGTAGTCCTTGGCGACGACCTCGAAGGTGATCGCCCGTTGGCCCACGGTGGTGCGAATGTCGACTTCCCGGGCGCCGGGTGCCGCGTCCAGGGGAACGCCGACGATCGCATGGCCCGCCACGGTCAGGGTCTGTTGACCCCGGTAGCGGGCGGCGAGAGCGTCGTCGGGCAACGGCAGCACGGCGATCCCTCCCGTGTCCACGGTCACCGCGGCGGCGAGTATCAGGAACAGAGCCGTCATTCGGGCCTCTTCTTGCTGGCCGAAACAGTAGCCTGCAGGCTGCCGTCCGCCAAGTGGGCCTCGACGACCTCGCCTGGCCGGGCGTCGTCCACGGTGACCACCGGTCGACCCCAGGCGCTGCCATCGGGTTTGGCGACGATCGCGTAGCCGCGGTCGAGGGTCGCCAGCGGGCTGACCGCGTTGAGGGCGCGCACGAGGGCGGCGACACGCGTCGCGCCACGGTCGCGGGAGGATTCGCCGGCGACGGTCAGACGCGACCTGGCACGCGCCACCCGTTCCCGGGCTTGGCCGATTCTCGTCCCCGGGCTGCTCCGCGCCAGCAGTCGCGCCTGGTGGACAAAGGCCGTGCGGGCACGAGTCAGTCGGGCCTTGTTGGCGTTGGTCAACCGCTCGGCGAGTTCGTCGGCACGCTGCATGCGCTGCTCCAAGGTCCGTCCCGGATGCACGAGCCTACGGCGCACGGCGGCCAGCAGACGGGTGTCGGTACGCACCTGGTCGGCGGTCCTGGAGACGAGCGTGGCCTCCAGGCGTCGTAGCCGACCCTCGAGTTCAAGACGATCCGGCGTGACGAGCTCCGCCGCCGCCGAAGGCGTCGGTGCACGCTGGTCGGCGACGAAGTCGGCGATGGTGACGTCCGTCTCGTGCCCGACGGCGGATACCACCGGAATCCCGGCTGTCGCGATCCGTCTCGCCACCGACTCGAGATTGAACGCCGCGAGATCCTCCAGCGAGCCGCCGCCGCGGGTCAGCACGATGACGTCCGGCGGGTGGCGCATGAACTCGGCGCGGTCGAACGCGGCGACGATCTGGCCCTCCGCCTCGAAACCCTGCACGGCGACCTGGAAACAGGTCACCCGCACGCACGGGAAACGCCGACGGATGACGGCGAGAACGTCCCTCAGAGCGGCACCGGCGGGCGAACTGATGATGCCGATGTGGCGGGGATACGGCGGCAGCGACTGCTTGCGGTCCTCGGCGAACAGGCCCTCGGCGTCGAGCTCCGCCTTCAGTCGCTCGAACGCCGCCCGCAGCGCGCCTTCGCCCGCGGGTTCGATGTGGTCGATGATCGCCTGGAACTGCCCCCGACCTTCGTAGATGGACAGTCGGCAGCGCACCAGCACCGACTGGCCGTTGGCCGGTCTGGCACGCACGAAACGGTTGGCGCTCGAGAACATCACGCAGCGGATCTGCGCCCTGTCGTCCTGCAGGCTGAAGTACCAGTGTCCGGAAGCGTAGGGCCGGAAGTCGGTGACCTCCCCCTCGATCCACAGCCGCCGGAAGCGCTCCTCGACGAGGAACCGGGCTTCCGCGTTCACCTCGCTGACCGTCCGAACCCGGTCGGCGCTTTGCGAGCGGGATTGGCGAAGGGGCTGCATCGATGCAGTGTAGCAGTCCCCGAAGCGAGACCGAATCCGGCCTCTTCGCCGCGGGTGTACGACCGTGGTCGATTCGGTTTACACACCCAAGACCCGCGCGTATGATCCGCCCCCACGTTCGGCCTAGGTGTCCCGATGCTGAGGATCGCTCACGAAGCCCTGACATTCGATGACGTCCTCCTCCTGCCTGCCTACTCCCACGTCCTGCCCTCCGAAGTCGACCTGAAAACGCGCCTGACGCGCGACATCGACCTCAGCATTCCGCTGATCTCCGCGGCCATGGACACCGTCACCGAGTCCGGTCTCGCCATCGCCCTGGCCCAGGAGGGCGGCATCGGCATCGTCCACAAGAATCTGTCGCTGGAGGCCCAGGCGCGGGAAGTGCGGGCGGTCAAGAAGCACGAGTCCGGCGTGATCCGCGATCCGATCACGATCCGCCCGGAAGCGACGGTGCAGGATCTCGTCGCGCTCACCATGGATCACAGGATCTCCGGGGTTCCCGTCGTGCGCGGGGCCGACCTGCTGGGCATCGTCACTAGCCGGGACATCCGTTTCGAGACCCGCATGGACGCCCCGGTTGCCGAGGTCATGACCCCGCGGGAACGCCTGGTCACCGCCGCCGAAGACGCCAACGCCGACACCATCACCGACCTCCTGCACAAGCACCGGATCGAGAAGGTGCTGCTCATCAACGACCGTTTCGAACTCAAGGGCATGGTCACGGTCAAGGACATCGCCAAGGCCCAGGCCTATCCCAACGCCTGCAAGGACGAACGCGGCCAGCTTCGCACCGGCGCGTCGGTGGGCACCGGGGCGGACACCGACGACCGGGTCGCGGCGCTGGTCGAGGCGGGCGTGGACGTCATCGTCGTGGATACCGCGCACGGCCACTCGCAGCGCGTTCTCGACCGCATCAGTTGGATCAAGCAGAAGTACCCGGCGGTGCCGGTGATGGGCGGCAACGTCGCCACCGGCGACGGCGCGCGAGCCTTGCTGGATGCCGGCGTGGACGCCATCAAGGTGGGCATCGGCCCGGGCAGCATCTGCACGACCCGCGTGGTCACGGGTGTCGGCGTGCCCCAAGTGACCGCCATCTCGGAGGCTGCCGAGGAGGCGGCCGAAGAGGACGTGCCGGTGATCGCCGACGGCGGCGTGCGGTTCTCGGGAGACGTCGCCAAGGCCATCAGCGCCGGCGCCTCGGCGGTCATGGTGGGTTCGCTGTTCGCCGGTACCGAGGAAGCGCCCGGCGAGACGGAGCTCTACCAGGGCCGGACCTACAAGTCCTATCGCGGCATGGGCTCGGTGGGTGCGATGTCCGAACGCTACGGCTCCAGCGACCGGTACTTCCAGGAACCCCTGAGCGATGGCGGCAAGTTCGTTCCCGAGGGCATCGAGGGGCGGGTGCCGTACCGGGGTCCGGTGGGACCGATCATCCACCAGTTGATGGGCGGCCTGCGGGCGTCCATGGGCTACACCGGGTGCGCCGACGTCGGCGAGATGCGATCCAAGTCGGCATTCACCAAGGTCTCCTCGGCTAGCCTCGCCGAGAATCACGTCCACGACGTGTCGATGACCAAGGAGCCGCCGAACTATCCCGTTGGCTAGTTCGTGACCCAGCACGCCAGCGGCGTCGGCGACCGCATCCTGGTCGTCGACTTCGGCTCTCAGACCACCCAACTCATCGCCCGGCGCGTCCGCGAGCACGGCGTCTACTGCGAGATCCAGCCCTACGATCTCGATGACGCCGCGTTGAGGGCCTTCGCCCCGAAGGGCGTCATCCTCTCCGGCGGTCCGGAGACGGTCACCGCCGACGCGACGCCGCGCATTCCGGACGCGGTGTTCGCGGCCAACGTCCCCGTGCTCGGCATCTGCTACGGCATGCAGGCCATGGCGGCGCAATTGGGCGGCGAGGTCGAAGGTTCCGATCACCGCGAGTTCGGCCACGCCATCGCGAGTTTCGGGAGCGACGTGCCTCTGTTCGATGGCCTGCCGTCGTCGCTCGACGTGTGGATGAGCCACGGCGACAGAGTCACGAGCCTGCCGCCGGGATTCGAGCAGGTGGCCTCCAGCGGCAGCGCGCCCATCGCCGCCATGGCGCACCGGGACCGCGGCCTCTACGGCGTGCAGTTCCACCCCGAGGTGACGCACACCGAGCAGGGCGGCGAGATCATCCGGCGTTTCGTGCGCGAGGTGGCGGCTTGCGACGGCGACTGGACTGCGGCGAGCATCATCGAACGGGCCGTCGCCAAGGCCCGCGAGCAGATTGGCGACGGTCGGGTGATCCTCGGTCTGTCCGGCGGCGTCGACTCCAGCGTCGTCGCTGCGCTGTTGTCGCGTGCCGTCGGCGACCGGCTCACCTGCGTGTTCGTCGACAACGGCCTGCTGCGCAAGGACGAGGCGGCCGAGGTCGCCGCCGCGTTCTCCGCCGCATCGGCATCGAACGTTCTGCCACTCAATCTCGTCACCGTGGATGCCGCCGACGAGTTCCTCGCCCCGCTCCAAGGTGTCGCCGACCCCGAGGAGAAGCGCAAGATCATCGGCGGCACGTTCATCGACGTGTTCGAACGGCAGGCGGCGAAGATTCCCGGCGTCGAATGGCTCGGCCAGGGGACCATCTACCCGGACGTCATCGAGTCCGCGGCCACGAAGCACGGCAAGGCCCACGTGATCAAGTCGCACCACAACGTCGGCGGCCTCCCGGACCGCATGGGCCTCAAGCTCGTCGAACCGCTGCGCGACCTGTTCAAGGACGAGGTGCGCGCCGTGGGTCTCGCGCTCGGGCTGCCGGACAACCTCGTGCACCGCCATCCGTTTCCCGGTCCGGGCCTCGGCGTGCGGGTCCTCGGCGAGGTCAAACGGGAGTACGTGGCCGTGCTCCGCGAAGCGGACGCGATCTACATGGAGGAACTGCGCGCGGCGGGCTACTACGGCAAGGTCAGCCAGGCGTTCGCCGTGTATCTGCCGGTGAAGTCCGTGGGCGTCGTCGGCGACGCCCGCCGGCACGAACACGTCATCGGTCTGCGTGCCGTGGTCACCAGCGACTTCATGACCGCGAACTGGGCGGAACTGCCCCACGAGCTTCTCGCCCGCGTCAGCAACCGCATCGTCAACGAGTTGGACGCCGTCTCGAGGGTGGTCTACGACGTCACCAACAAGCCGCCCGGCACTATTGAGTGGGAGTAAGCGAGTGGGAATAGGCGAATGGGAATAGGCGAATGGGAATAGGCGGCTTGACCCCAACGGCCGAGTCCGACGAGGTCTGGATGCGCCAGGCACTCGATCTGGCCCGTCGGGCCGAAGCGGCGGGGGAGGTGCCCATCGGCGCCCTCGTGGTCGTCGACGGCAAGTTGGTGGGTCGCGGCTGGAACCGGCCCATCGCCACCGTTGATCCCACCGCCCACGCCGAGATGGAGGCCCTGCGCATGGCCGCGCGAGCCGTCGGCAACTATCGTCTACCGGGGGCCGAGCTGTACGTCACCGTGGAGCCCTGCGCCATGTGTGCCGGAGCGCTTGTGCATTCCCGGCTGGCCCGCCTGGTCTACGGGGCGGCGGAGCCCAAGTCGGGGGCGGTGGAAAGCACCGGTCGGGTCCTCGACCTGCCGGGGTTGAACCACCGCGTGGCCGTGACTTCCGGCGTGTTGGCCGACGAGTGCGCCGAACGGATGGTGGCGTTCTTCGCGTCGCGACGAAGCGTCGCCCGGGAGACGACATGACCGTCATCGACTGCGACTCCCACGTCATGGAGCCGGCGGATCTCTGGCAACGCTACCTCGAGCCGAAGTACCGCGACCGCGCCATCCGCATCGAGGAGGAGGATGGCGTCGAGAAGCTCGTGATCGGCGAGAGGGTCGTCTTGAGCCGTGTGCTCGCCGGCCTCGGCGGTGCCCACATCGATCGCGTCAAGCTGTTCACCGGCGGGCTCAAGTACGTCGACGGTTGCGAGCCGGCGAGCTACGAGCCGGGTGCGCGGGCGGCGTTGCTCGACGACTGGGGGGTGGACCGTGGGGTGCTGTTTCCGACCATCGGCATCCTGCCGTTTCCCACCGACGACATGGAACTCGCCAACGCCTATTGCCGGGCCTACAACACCTGGCAGGCGGAGTTCTTCCAGACCATCCCGGACCGCGTCGTGCCGATCGCCGCGGTCAACTGGTTCGATGTCGATGCAGCCGCGGCGGAACTGGACCGCTGCCTGAAACTCGGCTTCCGCGGTCTGTTCGTGCCGCCGGAGACGGTGAACGGCAAGCGCCCGGGTGATGCGCATTTCGATCCCATCTGGGCGCGGCTGCAGGACGCGGGCGTGCCGGGCTGCCTGCACGTCATCGTGCGCTTCGAAGGGGCGGCGATTCCGTTCTCCGAGTGGCACCGGACTGGCGCGGGACCGGTGTTCGGCTTCGGCCTTGGCGCCACTGGCCAGCTCATCCCGGCGATGGCAAGTCTGGTCGTCGACCGCCTGTTCGAACGCTTCCCCCGGGTGAAAGCGGTCAGCGTCGAGGCCGGCTGCGGCTACGCCGCCTACCTGATGGACCGCCTGGACGAGAAGTACCACATCTTCCGGGACATGGTGCCGCTGAAGCAGCCGCCGAGCGACTACATCCGGGGCAACTGCTACTTTGTCGCCGAGCCCGAGGAGCGCTGCATCGGCGCCATGCTCGAGCTTGTCGGCGAAGACAACATCCTCTGGGGCAGCGACTATCCGCACGTGGACTCGCGCCTGGACGCGGCGGAGCTGATCCGCGGCTCCGTGGCCGGACTCACCGCCGAGCAGCGGGCCCGCGTGATGGGCGAGAACGCCGTGCGGGTGTTCGGCCTGGACTAGCCGTGGAGCCCCGCGTCGAGATCCAGACTGGACCGCCCGCTCTGTCCCGTGCGCGCCAAGCCGAGAAACTCGGTGAACTACGTGGCGTGGACGGTGGGGTGAAGGGCGTCTTCGCCGAGTTCGTCCACTTCCTGTTCGCAACGCGCGATCTCGCCGACGCCGAGCGGCGGACCGTGAACGGGCTCTTGGCCTACGGACCGCGCCGTGACCTGCCCGAACGCCTTGGCGAACCGTTCTGCGTCGTGACGCCGAGGCCGGGCACCGTGTCGCCTTGGTCCAGCAAGGCCACGGACATCTTCCATCGCTGCGGCCTCAAGGCCGTCAGTCGGGTCGAACGGGGCGTGCGCTGGTACCTGGATGGCGGGGCAAGCCGGAATCTCGCCAAGCTTCTTCACGATCGCATGACCGAGGCGGTGGTGTTCGACGATGGCTTCGGCGCCCTGGCCGGTGCCGCCGTTTCGAAACCCTTGGCGCACGTCGCCCTCGGGAGCGACCCCGTCGCGGCGCTCCGTGACGCCGACGAACGGCTCGGTCTGGCGTTGTCCGACGACGAGGTGGCCTACCTCGCTGCCGCGTACCGCGAGTTCGGACGCGATCCCACGGACGTGGAGTTGATGATGTTCGCCCAGGCGAACTCCGAACATTGCCGGCACAAGATTTTCAACGCCGACTGGCGCATCGACGGCGAAGCGCAACCCAAGTCGCTGTTCGCGATGATCCGCAACACCCACCGGAGCATCAACGGCGCGGGAATCCTGTCCGCCTACACGGACAACGCGGCGGTGATCGAGGGGGCCACCGTCGACCGGTTCTTCCCCGACGCGGACCACGTCTACGCCGCAAGACCCGTCCCGACCCACGTGCTGATGAAGGTGGAGACCCACAACCATCCCACCGCCATCGCCCCGTATCCTGGTGCGGCCACGGGCTCCGGCGGCGAAATCCGCGACGAAGGTGCCGTTGGCCGCGGTTCGAAGCCGAAGGCCGGCCTCGTCGGATTCACCACCAGCCACCTGGAACTGGGCCCGGTGCCGGAACCCTGGGAAACCGGTATCGGCCAGCCATCGCGGATCGCCTCGGCGAAGCAGATCATGCTCGACGGCCCGCTGGGCGCTGCGGGGTTCAACAACGAGTACGGGCGGCCGTGTCTCACGGGGTACTTCCGCACGTTCGAAGCTGCCAGTGATCGCGCCGGCGAAACCTGGGGCTATCACAAGCCGGTGATGATCGCGGGCGGGCTCGGCGCCATCGCCGACGGGCACGTGGATGCGGCCGACGTGCCCCCCGGCGCGAAACTCGTCGTCCTCGGTGGCCCGGCCATGCTCATCGGGCTCGGCGGCGGGGCCGCGTCCAGCATGGCTTCCGGCGAGAGCGACGCGGACCTCGACTTCGCCTCGGTGCAGCGCGACAACGCCGAGATGCAGCGCCGCTGCCAGGAGGTGATCGACCGCTGCTGCGCACTGGGCGATGCCAATCCCATCCGCTTGATCCACGACGTCGGTGCCGGCGGACTGTCGAACGCGTTGCCGGAGCTGATCAACGACGCCGGTGTCGGCGGACGCTTCGACATTCGCGCCGTGCCCAACGCCGATCCCGCCATGTCGCCCATGGAGATCTGGTGCAACGAGGCCCAGGAACGCTACGTGCTGGCCATCGCCCCGGGGGACCTGGCGACTTTCGAAGCCATCGCGGAACGCGAACGCTGCCCGTACGCCATCGTCGGCGAGGCGACGGTGGACCGGAGGTTGGTCGTCGCCGACTCCGAACTCCCCGGCACGCCGGTGGACATGCCGCTGGCCACGCTGCTGGGCAAACCGCCGCGCATGCAGCGGGCGTTCGCCAGCCGACCGCGTAGGGCATCGGCATTCGATCACCGCGGCATCGATCTCGCGGAAGCCATCGACCGCGTACTCCGCTTCCCGGCGGTGGCGAGCAAGAAGTTCCTCGTCACCATCGGCGACCGCAGCATCACGGGAATGGTCGGCCGCGACCAGATGGTCGGCCCGCACCAGGTGCCCGTCGCCGATGCGGCCGTGACCCTGGCGGGATTCGACACTGATCGGGGCGAGGCCATGGCCATGGGCGAGCGCTCGCCGGTGGCGGTTATCGACCCGGCCGCGGCGGCCCGACTGGCTGTTGCCGAAGCGTTGACCAACCTCGCCGCTGCCCCCATCGACAGCCTCTCCCGCGTGGTCCTGTCGGCCAATTGGATGGCCGCCGCCGGCCACGCCGGCGAAGACCAGGCGCTGTTCGAGGCGGTTCGGACCGTCGGCGAGGAACTGTGCCCCGCACTCGGCATCGCGATTCCCGTGGGCAAGGACAGTCTGTCCATGCGCACCACCTGGGAAGAGAAGGCCGTGGTGTCGCCCGTGACGCTCATCGTCAGCGCCTTCGCCCCCGTCGCCGATGTCCGCCGAACAAAGACGCCGTCCATCGATGGGGACACCCACTGCCTGGGGTTGATCGAACCGGCGTTCAGCGGGCGTCGCCGGCTTGGGGGGAGCGCCCTGGCGCAGTGCTACGGTGCTCTCGGCGATGAACCTGCCGATGTCGACGACGCGGAAGGTCTGAAGGCGTTAGTGGAACTCGCAGGCCAACTCATCGCGGACGACCTCGTCACCGCCTACCACGACCGCTCGGACGGCGGCGTCCTGGTAACACTGCTGGAGATGGCTTTCGCCGGTCGCCGCCACGGACTCGACATCGCCGTCGGCGACGACCCCTTGGCCGAACTGTTCGCGGAGGAGATCGGCATCGTCGTCGGGATCACACTGCGCCACGTCGACCGGATTGCCGAACTGGCCGCCGCCAGGGGTCTGGGGTTCTCGATCGTCGCGACGCGACGCGACGACCAGGAGATCGTCATCCGACGGGGTGATGAACGGCTATTCGCATCGACTCGCGCCGACCTCGAGCAGACCTGGGCGACCCCCAGCCACGCCATGCAACGCCTTCGGGACGACGCCGCGTGCGCGGACGAGGAATTCGACGCCATAACGAGTACCGACGAGTCGGGACTGACGTACGAAGCGGGCTTCGATCCCGGCGACGACATCGCCGCGCCCTACCTCGCGACCGGCATCCGGCCGCGCATCGCCATCCTTCGCGAGCAGGGCGTCAACGGCCAGCTCGAGATGGCCGCGGCGTTCCACCGGGCGGGGTTCGAGGCGGTGGACGTGCACATGTCGGACCTGTTCCGGGATCCCGATACGCTGAGTGGTTACCAGGCGCTCGCGGCCTGCGGCGGGTTCTCCTACGGCGACGTCCTCGGCGGCGGTGGCGGCTGGGCCAAGTCGATCCTGTTCGAACCGCGCGTGCGCGACGCGTTCGCAGCCTTCTTCGAGCGCGACACCCTGACGCTCGGCGTCTGCAACGGCTGCCAGATGATGGCCGAACTCAAGGAGCTAATTCCCGACGCGGACCGTTGGCCTCGATTCGTCGGCAACCGCTCCGAACGCTTCGAAGCGCGTACGGTCCTGGTCCGTGTCAACGACGTCGATTCGCCGTGGCTCGTGGGCATGGCGGGCGCGCTGTTGCCGATTCCCGTGGCCCACGGCGAGGGTAGGGCGGAATTCGACACGGGTGTGACGGCGGCCGATGTCGAGCGCGACGGGCTGCTGGCTCTCCAGTACGTCGATTCCACGGGCACACCCGCCACCCGGTACCCGACAAATCCGAACGGCTCCGAACTCGGCCTCGCGGGCGTGACGAACACCTCCGGTCGGGTTCTCGTCACGATGCCCCACCCCGAGCGCGTGTTCCGGGCCGTGCAGAACTCCTGGATCGACCCTTCCTGGGGCGAGGACGGTCCTTGGCTGCGCCTGTTCAGAAACGCCCGCGTGGCGCTTGGTTGATGACTTTGCCGGCCATCCTCCGACACAATGCGCGAGGTCGACCGATGCGGCAGGACCGATGATCTACAAGCTTGGAGACGGCGGACCGGAGGTCGAGGGCGACTGCTTCATCGCCGAGACCGCCGTGGTCGTCGGCTCGGTCAGGTTGCAGCATGAATCTTCGGTGTGGTGGGGCGCCGTGCTGCGCGGCGACTACGACTCCATCACCGTCGGCGCGCGCAGCAACATCCAGGACAACTGCGTGGTGCACATGGACGAGGGTTTTCCCGTGACCATCGGCGAGAGGGTCACGGTCGGCCACCACGCGGTGCTGCACGGCTGCACCGTGGGCGACAACAGCCTGATCGGCATCCACGCCGTGGTTCTGAACGGCGCGGTGATCGGCAACGACTGCCTGATCGGCTCCAACGCGCTCGTCACCGAGGGCAAGGTCATCCCGGACCGCAGCCTGGTGCTCGGCTCTCCCGGCAAGGTGGTGCGCGAACTGAGCGACGAGGAGGTCGAGGAGATCACCGGATTCTCGGAACTCTACGTGAACAACCTCCGCCGCTATCGCAGCGAATTGCAGACAAGCGTGCCCCGGCGTCGGCGCGTCCGGCAGGAGGGAGGGCAGTAGTGACCACGATCGGCACCCCGCTGTCCCCCAGCGCGACCCGGGTGATGATGCTCGGCGCCGGTGAACTCGGCAAAGAGGTGGTCATCGAGTTGCAGCGCCTCGGCGTCGAGGTGATCGCCGTGGATCGCTACGCCAACGCTCCCGGCATGCAGGTCGCCCACCGCAGCCACGTGGTCAACATGCTCGACGGCGACGCCCTGCGGGAGGTCATCGAGACCGAGAAGCCGGATCTCGTGGTGCCGGAGATCGAAGCCATCGCGACGTCGACCCTGGTGGAGATGGAAGCCGAGGGCTGGCGCATCATTCCAACCGCCCGCGCGGCCCGCCTCACCATGAACCGCGAAGGCATCCGCCGCCTGGCGGCCGAGGATCTGGGGGTGGCGACCTCCGCGTACCGCTTCGCCGCGACGGAGGAGGAATACCGGGAGGCGGTGGCGGCCATCGGCACCCCGTGCGTGGTGAAGCCGGTCATGAGTTCGTCCGGCAAGGGGCAGACGACGGTGCAGGCCCCAGCCGATGCCATGGCATCGTGGCTGGCCGCGCGGGAAGGTGCCCGGGGCGGCGCCGACAAGGTCATCGTCGAGGGTTTTGTCGACTTCGACTACGAGATCACCCTGCTGACCGTGCGCCACCTCGACGGGATTACCTTCTGCGCACCGATCGGCCACCGCCAGGAAGGCGGCGACTACCAGGAGTCCTGGCAGCCGCAGCCCATGACCGACGCGGCGTTGGCCGAGTGCCGGCGGATCGCGGCACTCGTCACCGGCGAACTCGGCGGCACCGGCATCTTCGGGGTCGAGTTCTTCATCAAGGACGACGACGTGTGGTTCAGCGAAGTCAGTCCGCGTCCCCACGACACCGGGATGGTGACGCTGATCAGCCAGGACCTTTCCGAGTTCGCGCTGCACGCCCGCGCGATCCTCGGCCTGCCGGTTCCCGTCATCCGCCAGTTCGGGCCGTCGGCGTCCGCGGTGATACTCGCCCGCGGCGACTCCGACCGCGTCGCCTTCGGCAATCTGGAGAGCGCACTCGCGAGCGAAGACACCCAGCTGCGCCTGTTCGGCAAGCCCGAGGTGCACGGCGAGCGGCGCATGGGCGTGGCACTGGCGCTGGCCGAATCCATCGAGGCGGCGCGGTCCAAGGCGAAAGCCGCCGCCGCGGCGGTCGAGGTCGTGGCGGCGTAGCGCACTGGTTGGCGAACGTCGTTTCGGCTATAGTCCGCGCCGTTGACATGAACGCATCGACCCCGCATACCACGCCGTCCGCCGCCGACGCGGATTACATCCTGCTGCTCCTGCCGGCCTAGCCGGCTATACCTCATCGAAAGGGCCGAATCAGCCCACCGTCCAAACCCCGACATCCGCCGCAACGGAGCTTGCGATGACCACGCAGCAACAGACGGCAGGCCGCGCTGCTTCCGGCAGCCGCAAAGGTGCCATGCCGTATCACAAATATCAGGCTTTCGAGCCCGTGGACCTCCCCGACCGTCAATGGCCCAGTGCCATCCTGACGACCTCGCCGCGCTGGTGCAGCGTGGATCTCCGGGACGGCAACCAGGCACTCATCGACCCCATGAACGTGGACGAGAAGCTCAGGATGTACGAACTGCTTCTCGAGGTCGGGTTCGTCGAGATCGAGGTGGGCTTCCCGGCGGCGTCGCAGCCGGACTTCGACTTCATCCGCCGGATCATCGACGGCGGCATGGTGCCGCAGGGCGTGACGGTCCAGGTCCTCTGCCAGGCGCGTCCGGAACTGATCCAACGTACGGTGGAGGCGCTCGACGGCGCACCGAGCGCGATCTTCCATCTCTACAACTCCACCTCCGAGTTGCAGCGCCGGGTGGTGTTCAATATGGACCGCCAAGGCATCATCGACCTTGCGGTGGAGGGTACGGCGGTGGTCAGGGCAGGCGTTGGCCATCTCACCGACACCGACATCCACTTCGAGTACTCGCCGGAGAGCTTCACCGGTACGGAGCTGGACTTCGCGGTGGACATCTGTGCCGCGGTGGCGGACGAGTGGGGCGCCACGGCCGAGCAGCCGATTATCGTCAACCTGCCGTCCACCGTGGAGATGGCGACGCCGAACATCTACGCCGACCAGATTGAGTGGTTCGCACGTCGGTTCCCCGACCGCGAGCGCATCGTCATCAGCCTGCACACCCACAACGACCGCGGCACGGGCGTGGCCGCCACGGAACTCGCGCTGATGGCGGGGGCCGAGCGCGTGGAAGGTACCCTGTTCGGCAACGGCGAGCGCACGGGGAACTGCGACCTTGTTACAGTTGCCATGAACTTGTTTTCCCAAGGTGTTGATCCAGAATTGGATTTTCGCGACATGCCTCGTATCCGGGAGACCGTGGAAGGGATCAACAAGCTGCCCGTTCACGAACGCCACCCCTACGCCGGGGACCTCGTTTTCACGGCCTTCTCGGGTTCGCACCAGGACGCCATCAAGAAAGGCATGGCGCGGGTCGACCGTGAGCACTGGGAGGTGCCGTACCTGCCCATCGATCCGTCGGACGTCGGCTCGTCCTACAAGGAGACGGTGCGCGTCAACAGCCAATCGGGCAAGGGCGGCGTGGGATTCGTGCTCGAAGAGCATTTCGGCGTCGCGCTGCCGCGGGAGATGCTGGTCGAGTTCTCCAAGGCGGTGCAGGCCCTGACCGAGCGCCTTGATCGCGAGGTGCGCCCTGACGAGATCTTCGCGGCGCTGAAGGACGAGTACCTGGTGGAGGCCGGCCCGTACCGCCTGGTCGACTACCAGCTGTACCGCGGCGACGGGGACGAGCAGTACTGCGCCGCGAAGCTCGAAGTTCCCGACGGCGAGGTCGAGGTCTCGGGTAGAGGCTCCGGCCCCATCGAGGCGTTCGTCAACGGCATGGTGTCGACGTTGAACGAACCGCTGAACATCACCGACTACCACGAACGGGCGATGGGGATGGGCAAGGACGCGAGCGCCATCTGCATCGTCTCCATCGGCGATGCCGAGGTGGCGAGCGAGGCCAGTGCCAACTGCTACGGCATCGGCATCAGCAAGAACACCATCACGGCCTCGCTGATCGCCATTGTCTCGGCTGTGAATCGACGCTGGAAGCGCTAGTGCATCAAGTTGGCGCGTCGCGCCCCGCCGGGGTGCAGGGCTTCTCTCGCTTGGGCTCCAAAAGGGTGCGTCACGGCGCGCAAGACGCTGGCACGGCTCTTGCTCGATAGACGTTGAGGGGGGCGATTCCGCGTTGCCTCCTCGTACGTGCAACGACCGGAGGCCCTCATGGCTAACCTATCGAACCGCTGGATCGGCGCGCTGCTTGCCGCTGCGCTGACCGTATTCTCCGCCACGGCGTCCGCCAAGGACGACTACCGCATCGCTTGGAGCATCTACGTCGGTTGGATGCCCTGGGGTTACGCCCAGGACGCAGGCATCGTCGACAGGTGGGCGGAGAAGTACGGCATCACCATCGAGGTGGTGCAGTTCAACGACTACATCGAGTCCATCAACCAGTACACGGCGGGGGCCTTCGACGGCTGCACCATGACCAACATGGACGCACTGACGATTCCCGCTGCCGGGGGCGTCGACTCGACGGCGCTCATCGTCGGCGACTTCTCCAACGGCAACGACGGCATCGTCCTCAAGGGGGCCGGCAAGTCGTTGGCCGACCTTCGGGGGCAGGACGTCAACCTGGTGGAACTGTCCGTCTCCCACTACCTGCTCGCCCGGGCGCTGGCGTCGGTGGACATGACCGAACGCGACCTCACGGTGGTCAACACGTCCGACGCCGACATCGTCGCGGCGTTTTCCACGGACGACGTGACCGCGGCGGTCACCTGGAACCCGCTGCTCGCCGAGATCACGTCGCTGCCGGACGTGAGCCCGGTGTTCGACTCGTCCCAGATCCCCGGCGAGATCATCGACATGCTCGTGGTCAGCACCGAGGCCGCCGCCGATCCCCGCCTGGGCAAGGCCCTGGTCGGCGCGTGGTACGAGACCATGGCGACGATGTCCTCGGAGGGCGGCGATGGCGCCAAGACGCAGATGGCCGAAGCGTCGGGAACGGATCTTGCGGGCTATGAAGCCCAGCTGGCGGCGACCCAGATGTTCTACACCCCGCAACCCGCCGTGGAGTTCGTCCGCTCGGACGCGCTGCGCGAGACCATGGCGAACGTCACGGCGTTCTCGTTCGAGCACGGTCTGCTCGGCGAAGGCGCGCCGGATGCGGGCTACATCGGCATCGAACTGCCGGGTGGTGAGGTGCTGGGCTCGACGACGAACGTCAAGCTGCGATTCACCGACATCTACATGAGCTTGGCGGCCGACGGCGAGCTGTGAGGGTCGCTGTTGGGCAAACGGGCGCCTGACAGACAGACATGGAGACTGCGAAGCAGTCTCTAACGCGCGGTGAGGTGTACCCCCGACAGTCGAGCCGCGCTATTGCCGAGCAATCTCCAACACGCTCCGAAACGCACCCCCGTCAGTCGAGCCCTGAGATTGCGCAGCAATCTCAAACGCGCCGCAAGGCGCGCCGCATGCGCCTGCTCAATCGCCGGCCGGGCAACGTCGGCTCGCTGGTCAGCGCGGCGATGCCGTTCGCGTTGGCGCTCGTCGTCTACGTGGCGGCATCCGGCGTTCGCCTGGCGGACAACCCGGACGACAAGCTGCTGCCGAGTCTCTCCACCATTGGCGAGGCTGTCGAACGGGTCGCCTTCGAGCCGGACCGCCGGACCGGCGACATCATCCTGTGGAGCGACACCGCCGCCAGTCTCCAGCGACTCCTGATCGGAATCGCCGTGGCCGCGCTGGTGGGGCTCGCGGTGGGCGTCCCCAACGGCCTCCTGCCGTGGTTCGGTGCGTTCTGGTCTCCCTGGGTGCGTGCGCTGTCGATGATTCCGCCGCTGGCGATCCTGCCGATCCTGTTCATCGCCTTCGGCATCGGCGAACTGGCCAAGGTGATGCTGATCGTACTCGGCACGGCCCCGTTCCTCATGCGCGACGTCGAGCAGCGGGTGCGCGAACTGCCCCGCGAGCAGCTCGTCAAGGCGCAGACGCTGGACGGCACGACCTGGCAGATCGCTCTGCGCGTGGTCTTGCCACAGGTCCTGCCAAGGCTCGTCGACGGCGTTCGCCTGTCGCTCGGCAGCGCGTGGTTGTTCCTAATCGCGGCCGAAGCCATCGCCTCGACGGACGGACTCGGCTACCGCATCTTCCTCGTCCGCCGGTATCTCGCGATGGACGTGATCCTGCCCTACGTGGCGTGGATCACGTTGCTCGCCTTCGCGCTGGATTTCGCCCTGCGCAAGCTCAACCGACGCTGTTTCCCCTGGTACGGGGCGTGACATGGCGTTCGTGGACGTGCGCAATCTGTGGAAGCGATATCCCGGCAAGACCGTGCTCGAGAACGTCCGTCTGAGAGTGGACGAGCAGGAGTTCGTGACCATCGTGGGGGCGTCCGGCTGCGGCAAGACCACGTTCCTGCGCATGCTCTTGGGGGAGGTCGAGCCCTGCCAGGGCGTCATCGAGATCGACGGCGAGCGCCTTGTGCCGGAGCCACGGGCCGATCGCGGCGTGGTGTTCCAGCGGTATTCCGTTTTCCCCCACCTGAACGTCCTGGCCAACGTCCTCCTGGGTCTCGACTTCGGTGCATCGGCCTTGCTCGGCCGAACGTTCGGCCGGCGTCGCGCCCTGGACATCGAACGCGCCGAACGGATGCTGGACCGCGTGGGACTGCTGTCGTCGGCCAAGAACTACCCGGCGGAGCTGTCGGGCGGCATGCAGCAGCGCCTCGCCCTGGCGCAGACGCTCATCACCGAACCGGGCATCCTGCTGCTCGACGAGCCGTTCGGCGCCCTGGACCCGGGTATCCGCGCGGACATGCACGACCTGGTGCGCGAACTGCACCGCGAGCTGGGCCTGACGGTGTTCATGGTCACCCACGACATCGCCGAGGGCTTCAGCCTGGGTTCACGTCTTCTCGTCTTCGACAAGCCCAGGATCGATCCCCACGAGCCGGATCTCTACGGCGCGACAATCACCTTCGATCTGCCCGTGGGTCAACGCCCGGACGTGGACTCCGTGGTCAACAGCATCAACGTCAGACAGGAGGCATGACAAGCATGGGAACGATTGGGACCCCCACCGCGGATGTGCTCTACGAGGATGTGCTGCCCGGCGGCAGCCACTGGTCCTTCACCGTCAACCCCGGCGTGCAACTCAGGCTGATCGACGTCGAGGGCGTGGGCAACGCGGCGATGTTGGCCTACAACCCCGCCAACCCCTTGGAACGCCTCAACCTGCCCGACACCTTGAAGTGCCAGCACACCTTCCGCCTGACCTTGGGCCACTGCCTGTACTCCGACATGGGCCGCATCTTCTGTTCCATCGTGGCGGACGACCTTGGTTGGCACGACGCCGCCAGCGGCACCTGCAACGCCGCCATCGTCCACCGCAAGTGGGGCGCCTTGTCCTTTCAGGAGGCGCGCAACGAATACCACCGCAACGGCCGCGACTGCTTCCTGGTGGAACTCGGCAAGTACGGTCTCGGCCAGCGCGACTTCGCCGCCAACGTGAACTGGTTCTCGCGGGTGGATGCGGCGGCCGACGGCACCATGGTGTTTCGCGAAGGCCACTCCGCGCCCGGCGCCAGCGTGACGTTGCGCTTCGAGATGCCGACCCTGGTCGTGCTGCACACCTGCCCGCACCCGTTGAACCCCGCACCGGAGTATCCGCGCGGGCCCATCGCCTACCAGCTGAGCTTGGCGGACCCGGTTGGCGAGGACGACCCGTGCCGCGTCTCCCGGGAGGAGAACGGACGGGGTTTCGTGAACAACGCCCTTTACGCCTTGGGAGGGTAGCCATGTACAAGGAAAGCGCGCTGTCCCTGGAGCAGGCCGACTGGACGCGCACCGTTGGCGCGGGTGACTACTGGATGGACACGATCCGGGCCGGCGACGTGTTCCGCATCACGGACCTCGAGGGCAACCAGGCGGTGGATACGCTGTTCTTCAACGCCAGGAACCCCTACGAGCGCTACAGCGCCGTGGACACGATCCGCGAACAGGGGAATCTCTACCTCACGACGGGCACCGTCCTGCTCTCCGACGACCTCTACCCGATGTTGGAGATCGTCGCCGACACCTGCGGTCGCCACGACACCCTCGGCGGTGCCTGCGCGGGCGAGAGCAACACCGTCCGCTACGCCCTCGAGAAGAAGACCATGCACTCGTGCCGCGACAGCTGGCTGTTGGCGCTCAACACCCAACACCACTGGGGACTCACCAAACGCGACATCACCCACAACATCAACTTCTTCATGAACGTGCCGGTGACGCCCGACGGCGGGCTCACCTTCGAGGACGGCATCAGCGCGCCCGGCAAGTACGTGGAACTCCTCGCGAAGATGGACATCCTGGTTTTGATCTCGAACTGCCCGCAGCTCAACAACCCCTGCAACGGCTACAACCCGACCCCGATCTCGCTGTCCGCCTGGACCGGCGTCGACTGAGTCCCGCCCATGTTCGGCAAGATCCTCATCGCCAACCGCGGCGAGATCGCCGTGCGCATCGCCCGGACCCTCGACGCCATGGGCGTCGACAGCGTCGCGGTCTACGCCGAGGCGGATCGGGACTCGATGCACGTGGAGGCAGCGGGCGAGGCGCATCCCCTTGGCGCGGGTGGTGTCGAGGAGACCTATCTCGACACCGCAAGGCTGCTCGACGTGATCGCCGCCAGCGGTGCCGAGGCGGTGCATCCCGGCTACGGTTTCCTGAGCGAGAACGCCGATTTCGCCGCGTCCCTAGAGGCCAACGGTGTCGCCTTCATCGGACCCCGTGCGGAGCACATTCGCCGCTTCGGGTTGAAGCACGATGCCCGGGCGCTTGCCTGCGGCGCCGGCGTGTCGCTGCTGCCGGGCAGTGGCGTCCTCGAGCGTCTGGACGAGGCCTTGGCGGCCGCGGAGACGATCGGCTACCCGGTGATGCTGAAGAGTTCCGCCGGTGGCGGTGGCATCGGCATGCGGCGCTGCGTGGATGCGGGTGAACTCGAAGAGCGCTTCGCCGCCGTCCAGCGTCTCGCCCAGTCGCAGTTCGGCGACTCCCGCCTGTTCGTGGAGCGCTGCGTGACGCGGGCGCGGCACGTGGAGGTGCAGGCGTTCGGCGACGGCGACGGCGATGTCGCGATCCTCGGCGATCGTGACTGCTCGCTGCAGCGCCGGCATCAGAAGGTGGTCGAGGAGTGTCCGGCGCCGAACCTGCCCGCCGACGTGCGCCGGCGCATGCACACCGAAGCCGAGGCGCTGCTGCGTCGCGTGCGCTACCGCAGTGCGGGCACGGTGGAGTTCCTCTACGACGCCGAACGCGGCGAGACCGCCTTCCTGGAGGTCAACACGCGGCTGCAGGTGGAACACGGGGTGACCGAATTGGTCTACGGCATCGACCTCGTGCGCTGGATGGTCGAGTTGGCGGCGGGTGAACTGCCCGCGTTGGACGAACTCGCCGACCTCTCGCCGCGGGGTTGTGCCATGGAAGCACGCCTCTGTGCGGAAGACCCGAAGCATGGGTTCCGACCGACGCCGGGCACGGTGTCGGTGGTCCGCTTCCCCGCCGAGGCGCGGGTCGACACCTGGATCCGCGACGGAGCGGAGATCCCGCCCTTCTACGACTCCCTCCTCGCCAAGGTCATGACGCACGGCCCGACCCGCGGGGCCGCGCGGTCGGCGTTGTCGGATGCGCTCGACGCGACCGTGGTGCACGGCGTCGAGACCAACCGCGACTACCTGGCTCAAGCAATCGCGGGTAGTGCGTTCGTGTCGGGTAGCCACGACACCGGCACCCTCGGCACCGTCGAGTACCGGCCGTCGACGGTGGAAGTCCTGGCCCCGGGTGCCCAGACCACGGTGCAGGCGTATCCGGGCCGACACGGCTACTGGCCGGTCGGTGTGCCCCCCTCGGGGCCGATGGACGACCTTTCGTTCCGGTTGGGCAACCGCCTGTTGGGCAACGACGAGGGCATGCCCGGCTTGGAAGTCACGGTGCAGGGCCCCCGCCTCCAGTTCGGTACCGGCACGACCGTGTTGGTGGCGGGTACGTGCGAAGTCGTCTTGAACCACGCGGGTCGGAGAACCAGCCCTGCGCCATGGGACGCGATCGCCGTCGAAGCCGGCGATGTCCTGGAGGTCGGACGGGTCACGGAGGGTGTTCGCGCCTGCGTGCTGTTCGCGGGCGGCCTGGACGTCCCCGAGGTCATGGGCTCGGCGGCGACGTTCACGTTGGCCGGCATCGGTGGCCTGAACGGCCGCGCACTCGTAGCGGGCGACGTGCTGCACATGGCCGCCGCGCGACTGTCGCCCGGACCGACCGTCTCCGTCACCGATACGGCACCCACGGCGCGCCACGTGCTGCGCGTCACCATGGGACCACACTGCACGGAGGACTTCCTGACGCCGAAGGACATCCGCGAGTTCCTGGATGCCGAGTGGATCGTCCACTACCACTCGAGTCGAACCGGCGTCCGCCTGGTCGGCCCCCGCCCGCAGTGGGCGCGCCCGGACGGTGGCGACGCCGGCCTGCACCCGTCGAACGTGCACGACAACGCCTACGCCTTCGGCACCATCGATTTCACCGGCGACATGCCCGTCGTCCTCGGCCCCGATGGTCCGAGTCTCGGGGGCTTCGCGTGTCCGGCGACGGTGATTGAAGCCGACCGCTGGAAATTGGGTCAACTCGCCGCCGGCGACCCGGTTCGCCTACGCGCCGTGACGGAGGACGACGCCCGCCGGATCGGTCGGGCTCAGGACGACGCCATTCGTGCCGGGACGACCTCGGTGCTCGGTCAGCCACCCGTGCCGTCGAACCATCGCCGCCAATCGGCCATCGTCACGGACATCGGCGACATCCGCATCCGGCGTGCGGCCCAGGACTCGGTACTCGTCGAGTTCGGACCCAACGTCCTCGACCTCGGCCTGCGCCTGCGGGTCCATGCCCTGGAAACGGCCATTGCCGACGCCCGAGTCGACGGTGTCCTCGAAATGACGCCGGGCATCCGTTCGCTGCTGATTCGCTTCGACTGGCGCCGGGCGTCGGCTGAGGACATGGTCGCGCGTCTTTCTCCGTTGTTGAACGACGTGCTGGAGGCGCCCTCCGCCGAGGTGGAATCCCGGATCGTCCACCTGCCGCTGTCCTGGGACGATCCGGCCTGCCGGGAGGCGGTGGACCGCTATGTGCACAGCGTCCGGGCCGATGCGCCGTGGTGCCCGGACAACATCGAGTTCATCCGTCGGATCAACGGACTCCCCGACGTCCAGGCCGTCAAGGACATCTTGTTCTCCGCCGAGTACCTGGTGATGGGGCTGGGTGATGTCTATCTGGGCGCGCCGGTGGCGACCCCCGTGGATCCGCGTCATCGGCTCGTCACCACCAAGTACAACCCGGCGCGCACCTGGACCGCCGAGAACTCCGTCGGCA
>JAGWBN010000245.1 GCA_021295875.1 Pseudomonadales bacterium | reverse complement strand
GCCTCCCGTACGGCACATGCACATGGATATGCCGCCAAACACCGTGGCGGCCAATGCGACCCGCTTACGGTTCGCTTCTTTGGTTCGCCTCGAGCCCTATGACGCGCTCTCTCACGGAGCCGACCTCCTTTCGGATTTCGGTGTGTTCCTTGTGCATCTCCTCGCGCAAACCGCCGATCTGTGTGTGCATCTCCTCGCGCAGACCGCCGATCTGCGTGTGCAACTCCCGAAGCAGCTCGCCGTGCAACACCCGCATCTCGACGCGCAGATCGGTGGTCTGCTGGTAGAGAAGTCCGAAGCCGCCGAGCACGGTGGCGAGCGCGAACGTGGCCAGCCACTTGAAGAGCCGGAATTCGCTCTGGGTGACGACCTCCGAGCCCAACTGGATCCCACTGGGTGCCGGGCGCGAGCCCTCCAGTGTGGTCATTCGTTCCGTCATCGATTCGGCTGGGACCGCGTCACCGCCCCATCCGCGCTCGCCGCCGCCGTCATCGTTCGGTCGCCGTGGTTACTACATGCCCGACTCTGCAACCATTTCCAGGCACTAACAAGCGGCAACAGCCAATTTCCGCCACGTCTCGCCGACACATCGCTATCTTGATATCCGCTTGATATCACGGTGCCATCAACTCTCCGAGGATTTCGGAAAGATCACTGCGGAACCGACCGCGAGATCGATGTTCGGTGCCGCCAGATCCTCCCGACGCCACAGCGCTTTGATGCTGTGACCCGCGACCTCCAGGTGGTAGACGGACTCGCCACCCAGGCGTTCGACACCGAGGATCTCGGCCGCAACGCCATCGGCGTCTGCCTGCACGATCTCGACCTCCTCCGGCCGGATGCCGAACGTGCAGGGCCCGCTCGCCCCGGCAAGATGGGTAGGCAGCGTGATCCCGAGTTCTCCCGCAACGAATCTGCCGTCCCCGGCAACACCGTCGATCAGGTTCATGGGCGGCGTGCCGAGGAACGACGCGACGAAGGCGTTGGCAGGCTCGTGGTAGGCCGTGAGCGGCGACGCATGCTGCTGCAGCCGGCCACCGTCGAGGACCGCGATGCGATCCGCCAGCGTCATCGCCTCCACCTGGTCGTGGGTCACATAGATGGTGGTGGTGCCGTGGCGCTCGTGCAGCCGCCGCAGTTCGATGCGCATCTGGCCACGGAGCTTGGCATCGAGGTTGGAGAGCGGCTCGTCCATGAGCAGCACCTTGGGCCGGCGCACCAGGGCGCGACCGATGGCGACCCGCTGGCGCTGACCTCCGGACAGGTCGCGGGGTTTCTTGGCGAGTTCCGGGCCGAGGCCCAGCATGTCCACCGCCTCACGCACCCGTTCGTCGATCTCGGCGGCTTCCAGTCGCTCGCCCCGCCGTACCATGCGCAGACCGAACGACAGGTTGTCGGCCACGGTCATGTGCGGATACAGGGCATAGGACTGGAACACCATGCCGAGACCGCGGGCACCGGGCGGCAGGTCGTTGACCCGGGCGCCGCCGATGCGTATTTCGCCGGCCGTCACTTCCTCGAGACCGGCGAGCATCCGCAAGGTTGTCGACTTGCCGCACCCCGACGGGCCCAGCAGAACCAGGAACTCACCGGCGTCCACCGTGAGATCCAGCGTGTCCACGGCGACGGTGCCGTCGTCGTATCGCTTGGTGACGCCGTCGAAAACGACGTCGCGACTTGCTTCCATGGCCTACCCCTTGACCCCGCCGAAACTCAATCCCTGGACCAACGGCTTCTGGAACAGCACGAACAGGACGACCACCGGGATGCTGACCAGCATGCTCGCCGCGGCGAAGTCGCCCCAGCGCTGGCCGTTGGCGGGGATCATGGACGCCAGGCCCACCGGCAGGGTGTATTGCTCGTTGGAGGTGTTGAACACCAACGCCAGCAGGAACTCGTTCCAGGCGGCGAGAAAGGAGAACAGCGCCGTCACCGCCACCGCCGGCAGCGACAGCGGCAGGACGATGCGGCGGAACACCGGGCGGCCTCCTCGAGTTCGCGCGGCACCGTGTCGAAAAAGCCCTTGAGCATCCAGATGCACAGCGGCAGGGCGGTCACCGAATAGGCGAGGATCAGACCGATGCTGGTATTCAGCAGCCCCAGCGTCTTCATCACCATGAAGTAGGGCACGAGAATGATGACGCCGGGGAACATCTGCACCAGCAGAACAGCGAACATGGCCTGGGTCCGGCCGCTGAACTTGAACCGGCTGAAGGCGTAGCCCGCAGGTATGGCGAAGGCCAGACCCAGCACCGTCGTCCCCGTGGCCACCGTCAGCGAGTTCCGGGTCCAGAGCCAGAACGACTTCCCCGTGAGCAGCCGTTCGAAGTGCTCACCGGTGAAGGCATCGCCGATGGCACCG
>JAGWBN010000244.1 GCA_021295875.1 Pseudomonadales bacterium | reverse complement strand
GCCATGTCCACCGAGTACCTGCGCATCTACATGCTGGGTTTCCCCCTGTTCATGCTGTCCATGGTCGGCTCGACGCTGCTGCGCGCCACTGGCAGTGCGACCAGTCCCGGGCTGGTGATGGCCGGAGGCTCGGTGCTGCAGATCGGCATCGCCCCGTTGATGATCTTCGGCCTCTACGGCTTCCCGGAACTCGGCATCGCGGGTGCCGCCTGGGCGTACGTGGCATCGAGGATATTCAGCGTCTCGCTCTACCTGGTGATCCTGATCCGCGTGCGGATGATCAGTCTGTCCTTGCGCGACCTCGGCAAGTCCTGGGCTGCGATCCTCCACGTCGGCGGGCCCGCCACGGCCAGCAGCCTGACCTTTCCGATCTCCATGCTGGTCATTACGAAACTGCTCGCCGGGCATGGCGACGAGGTGGTCGCGGGGTACGCGGTCGCCTCCCGTGTCGAGACCCTGGTGCACATGGTCATCTGGTCCGCGTCGTCTTCGGTGGCACCGTTCGTCGGCCAGAACTGGGGCGCACAGAACTACCAGCGGGTCCGCATTGCACTCCGCCAGATCAATTTCTTCTGCCTGGGCTGGGGCGTCGTGACCTTCGTCGTGTTGGCCCTGATCGGGGAGTTCATCGTCCGCCGCATCGACCCGGATCCCACGGTCGTGTCGGTCGCGGCTACGTTCTTCCTGATCATGCCGCTGTCCATCGGTTTCATGGGCGTCATGCACGTCGCGACCTACTGCTTCAACGCCCTCGGCCAGCCGTTCCCGCCGCTCGTGCTCTCGCTCCTGCGCACGCTGGGCTTCTACGTCCCGCTGACCATCCTCGGCAACTACCTGTGGGGCTATGTCGGGATCTTCCTGGCGACGGCGCTCAGCAACGTGTTCTTGGGTGTCGGCGGCTGGTACTGGAACCGGATGGCGGTAAGGCGCGGCATCGCCATGCGCACGCGCAGACCGCGACGACCGGCCGGGGCCGCTGCCTGAGTGACTAGCCCGAACATCTCACCAGGTCCTTGTGCGAACAACATATGCCTCGGATATCAGTTGCTTGCGTCGGAGTCCCGAGATGTCGCCATTTGCAGACTTGCAGACTTGCAGACTGCGCTGGCACGGGGCCACGATCCTTGGCGACCATCGCGGCCCCTGGGTAGAGTCGACCGAAGCGCGCGCCTTGGATAGCGGCGACTACAAGGAGTGCCCTTGCGCCACGGCGGCCGTCGTACCTCCGTAACGGCGATCCGCCGTCTCTTGGCGAAGTAGCGCGAGTTCCTCGCGCAGGGCTTGTCGACCCGCTTCGGCCGCGGGGTCCGATGGGTAGTAGGCGAGCTCCGAGGCGGGATCACCCGCCACGCGGGTGCCGATCAGCACCCGGGGCTTGGCGTAGTCGTAAGGCACGGCGCGGTGCATGACCGCCCGGTTGTCCCACAGCAGCGTATCGCCGACCCGCCAGCGGTGGCTGTAGACGCGGGACTCGTCGGATGCCGCGAACGCGATGAGCGACTTCAGGAGGTCGCGGCTCTCCGGACGAGGGAGGCCGGGGATTCCGAACGCGTGGCGACCGACGAAGAGGTTCTTGACCCCGGTCTCCGGGTGGACCTTAACCAACGGCCGCAGATACGCCTCGCCGTGGTAGATCCCCTGCGGGTTCTGGGGTGGAAAGTCGCCCACGTCGTTGGCTTGCGAGTACTGCGTCGAATGGTAGGCACTCAGGTTCGCGATCCGCTCCTTGGTCGCCTCGTCGAGGGCGGCGTAGGCGGCGCGCAGGTCGGCGAGTTCGGTACCGCCACCCTCCGCCGGCACGGTCACCGCCGACAGCATCGCGCATTTCGAGCTGATCGACTTGTACGTGGAGTCGGTATGCCACGCCTCGTTGCCGACATTGGTGCGCATCACCTGGGAGTCGAGGCCGAAGACCTTGCCGAACGTGCCGTCCTCGTTGCGCCGGCTGTTCGACATCGGATTGGCGCCGAACTCCAGCTCGCCGAAGCGCTCGCCGAAGGCGATGTTCTCCGCAGGCGTCAGGAACTGGCCCGGGAACAGCAGGAAGCCGTGTTCGAGGAAGGCCGCCTTGATCGACGCGAATTCGTCATCGCTC
>JAGWBN010000243.1 GCA_021295875.1 Pseudomonadales bacterium | reverse complement strand
AAGAACAATGGACAAAACACCGCCCGGGCCTTGCAGTTGATCGACCAGGCGATCGACCAGCAACCGCGCGAAGCCCTCTTCCACGGCATCAAGGGCGACATTCTCGCGACCCAGGGACGCCACGGCGACGCCGTGCGGGCCTACGACGCCGCCATCCAACGTGATCCGGACTACTTCGGCCACTACCTCGGGCGGGGCCTGTCCCGCGACGCGCAGGGGCAGCGGCGGATGGCCCGGGACGATCTGGCGCGCAGCAACAGCCTCCTGCCGACACCCTTCGTGACCTACAAGCTCGGGGGCTATGCGCTGGCGGACGGTCAGCGCGTGGAGGCCAAACGCCTGTTCGAGACCGCGAGCCAGGCTTCGGGCGATCTGGGAACGGCAGCGCGCGAAGCCTATGCCCGTCTCGACATCGAGGATGCGCCCGGAAAGTACGTTGAAGCGGAGCCGTTCTTCGAGAAAGGCCAGGTGGTCGTCGAGATCTCCAATGAGAGCGGCTACGCGCTTGCCGACATCGTCGTCAGGGTGCATGTCGAGATCAATGGCGAGAGCGCCTACCAACGGCTGAGCCTGGATCGTCTGGACTCGGGCTACTACGACGTCCTGGAGAGTGGCATCCACTACCGGGCCGACGACGACGTGCAGGCACGAACGCGTGTCCTCGAAGCGGCACCGGGTTGGTAGGGAGGGGACTGTGCATCCGCCATCATTTTCAATCCCACGTTGCACATGGCGTCCGCAAAAGCCACTTGCAGGCGGCGTGCTCTTGGTCGTTGCGCTCGGCCTCGTGGCGGGCTGTGCCATGAACCCGGTGACGGGCCAGAGCGAGCTTATGCTGCTGACGACGGAGGACGAGATCGCATTTGGCCAGGAGCGGTACCCGCAGCAGCAACAGGCCAGCGGTGGGCTCTACCGGTTGGACCCGGCCGTTGCCGAGTACGTCGCGTCGGTTGGTGCGCGCGTCGCCGGCGTCAGCGACCGCGCACTGCCCTACGAGTTCGTCGTGATCAACGACGGCACGCCCAACGCCTGGGCGCTGCCGGGCGGCAAGATCGGCATCCACCGCGGCCTGTTGGTGGAACTGGAAAACGAGGCGGAACTGGCGGCGGTGCTTGGCCACGAGATCGTTCATGCCGCCGCGAAGCACTCGGCAACCCAGATCCAGCGCCGTGTCCTGTCCGAACTGGCGAACGGTGGTGGTGCGGAGACCGCCGACGATTGGCAGCGCGCCGGGGCCGTCGTCGATGCCACCGAACGGCGTCTGCGCATGGCGAACCTGCAGTACGGTCGCGACGATGAGATCGAGTCCGACTACTACGGCATGAAGTACATGCACGCGGCCGGCTACGACACCACCGCCGCGGTTACGGTGCAGGAAAAGTTCGTGGCCCTGCACGACCAGCGGCGAAGCCGTTGGCTGGAGGGCATGTTCAGAAGCCACCCCCCGTCCCGCGACCGGGTCGAGAGCAACCGCGCGGGTGGGGAACTGGGCACCGAGCGCTACCAGGCGAAGATGGCGACTCTGCTCCGCGACCGGGACGCCTACGATCTGGCAGATCGGGCCCGGCGAAACGTCAGAAGAGACCCCGTCTTGGCTGCGCGCCTGATCGACCGGGCCATTGACCAACAACCGCGCGAAGCACTGTTCCACAGCATTGGGGGCGACATACTGGCGAGCCGGGGACACTACGCTGAAGCCGTGCGCGTCTACGATGCCGCCATCGAACGTGATCCCGACTATTTTGCGTACTACCTAAGGCGCGGCATGTGCCATGACACCCTGGGTCAAATGCGCCTTGCGCGGGACGATCTGGCGCGCGGCAACAGCCTATTGCCGACGCCATTCGCGAGCTACAAACTCGGGGACTATGCGCTAGTGGACGGTGATCGGGCGGAGGCCAAACGCCAGTTTGCGATCGCCAGCCGAGCGCCCGGCGGCCTCGGTGCTGCGGCGCACGGTGCCTATTTCAGGCTCGACCTAGAGGATGCGCCATGGAAGTACCTGACGGCGCGGCTCGGGTCCGATACGGGACAGGTCGTCCTCCTCGTTGTCAATAGGAGCGACTTTCCCATCGCGGACATCGTCGTCCGGGTGGAAATGGAAGTCGACGGAATCGCCTCGGCGCGGGAGAGTACGACACGCTGGAGACCGGCATCTACCGCGGGATCGGCAGCGAAGGGATTCCGGAATTCGTGTCCTTCGCCTGGGCTCAGATCGTAGAGGCGGCGCCCGGTTGGTAGCCGGGTCGCAACTGAGGAGCACTCGATGAGTCCACTACTGCAAGTCAACGATCTTCGGGTCGAGTTCGACACCTACGGCGGCACCGTGCAGGCGGTGCGGGGCATCTCGTTTTCCCTGGAGCGTGGCAAGACGCTCGCCATCGTCGGCGAGTCGGGGTGCGGCAAGTCGGTCACCGTGCAGAGCATCATGGGGCTCATTCCCATGCCGCCGGGGCGGATCACCAGCGGTACGGCGCTGCTCGACGGCGTCGACGTCATCGCCGAGAAGAAGATCGACGGCAAGGACATTCGCGGGCGCCTGGTGGGTATGGTCTTCCAGGATCCGATGACGTCGCTGAATCCCACCATGACCATCGGCGACCAGATCGCCGAGACCCTGCAGGTGCACCAGGGCATGAGCCACCGCAAGGCGTTCGCACGGGCCATCGAACTGATCGAGATGACCCGTATCCCAGAGGCGGCCAAGCGGGCGCGCCAGTACCCGTTCGAGTTCTCGGGCGGCATGCTGCAGCGTTCCATGATCGCCATGTCGCTGGCCTGCGAGCCGGTGATCCTGGTTGCCGACGAGCCCACCACCGCACTCGACGTCACCATCCAGGCGCAGATCCTCGACCTGATGGGAGATCTACAGCGCGAGAAGGGCATGGCGATCATCCTGATCACCCACGATCTCGGCGTGGTGGCGCGGATGGCCGACGAGGTGCTGGTCATGTACGCGGGCGAGATCGTCGAGAAGGGCACCGTCGACGACGTCTTCTACCGCTCGGCGCACCCCTACACGTTGGGCCTGAAAGCCGCCATGCCGTCCAATCGCGACGACTCGGCTCAAGTGCTGACGCCCATCGACGGCAGTCCACCCGACCTCTTCGCGCCACCGGCAGGCTGCGGCTACTTTGCGCGATGTCCCTACGCCATGCGCGCCTGCGAGGACAACCACCCGCAACCGTTCGAACTCCATGCCGACCACCATGCCCGCTGCTGGCTGCATCACGAGGGCTGCGATGCGGAGGCGGCGAACGTCTACCGGACTACCGCGGCGACCGCCCCCGAGTAGGTCATGTTCCGCGCGGGGCAGACCGTGGCCGGAGAGCGAAAGAGCGCTTGACCGGCAAGTTCAAGGTATTTGTGACACACGACACTAGGACCATGAGATTACACATAGCGTTGCCGGAGTATCTTGTTGTGGAACTCGATCGACGTGCCGGTTCCCGACGAGGCAGCGCTTTAATCTGCGAACTCATTCGACGTGGTCTCGACGATGAACGGCGCTGGGACGACATTGAAGCGACACTCGGCGGGATCGACGACACCGGACACGAGTGGGACGACGACCCGGCGGAGTGGGTGCGTCGGCACCGTCGCGGCGATGACCGCCGGTCCGGTTGATGCATGGCGCGGCTATTGTCGACCCTGGCCAGATTCCCGCTGCATTCCATGCCAAGATCTCGATTCCAGCGGACTCGAGCGTAGATTGGGAAGGGTTACGGGTGGCCAGTGCTGCGGACAACCAGTGGATCGGCAAACGCACGATTCGCCCCGACGGCGAGGACAAGGTCACCGGTCGCGCCGCGTTCGGCGCGGACTTCGCACAAGCCGGGATGCTCTGGGGAAAGGTGCTGCGCAGCCCCCATCCCCATGCCCGGATCAAGTCGATCGATCTTCAGCGCGCCGCCGCCGCGCCGGGTGTGAAGGCCGTGATGACGGGTGCGGATCTGGTGGACTTCCCCCTCGATACGCCGGTGCTGGTCGGTCCCGCGGACATGCGCTTCGTGAGCCGCAACGTCATGGCACGGGACAAGGCGCTCTACGCAGGGCATGCCGTGGCGGCGGTGGCGGCGACCACGGCGGAGGCCGCCGAGGCCGCCCTTGAGCTGATCGAGGTCGACTACGAGCTGCTGCCTTGGGTGATCGATGTCGACGAAGCGATGCAGCCGGACGCCCCGGTGCTGCACGACTTTCTGCGCACCCAGGGT
>JAGWBN010000041.1:25062-28412 GCA_021295875.1 Pseudomonadales bacterium | reverse complement strand
ATGACGACCTTGCGGTTTGTTGTCGGCATTGAACTCTCCGTCAGTTGGCTGGGCTTGGGCCCACCTGTTTCTCGAACCACTCTACGAGTTCGGCTTCGACAACTCCCTAACCGCCCCCGGCGATGGCGGCGCGGATCGTCTCGGGCGGTGCCTCGCTCGTCACCGTCACCTGGCCGATGCCGTCGCACACCACGAGTCGCAGACGACCGTCCACCACTTTCTTGTCCATGCCCATGGCGTCCAGCATGGCGTCCGGGTCGACGGCCATCGTCGTCGGCAGCCCCGCGCGTTCGACGAGTCGGCGAACCCGGTCCGCATGATCGTCCGCAACGCGACCGAGGCGACGGGAAAGGTCCATGGCCATGACCATGCCCGCGGCCACGGCCTCGCCGTGGAGGACCTGCTCGTAGCCGGTTAGCGCCTCGATGGCGTGGCCGAAGGTGTGGCCGAAGTTGAGGATCGCCCGGCGGCCCTGCTCGCGTTCGTCATCGGCGACCACTACCGCCTTGATCTCGCACGACCGGCGCACGGCGTGGACGAGACGCCTCGGGTCTCGTTCGAGTAGGTCCTCGATGTGCGACTCGAGCCAGGCGAATAAGACCGGATCGGCGATCACGCCGTACTTGATGACCTCCGCAAGGCCGGCCTTGAACTCGCGTTCCGGCAAGGTGGCGAGCAGGCCCACGTCGGCGATGACCGCGCGCGGCTGGTAGAAGGCACCGATCAGGTTCTTGCCCGTGGGGTGGTTGACCGCCGTCTTGCCGCCCACGGAGGAGTCCACCAGGGCCAGCAAGGTGGTTGGGATCTGTACGAGTCCGACACCCCGTTGGTAGGTCGCCGCGGCGAATCCGGCGACGTCGCCGACGACGCCGCCGCCGAGCGCCACCACGGTGGTCGTGCGGTTGTGGCGCTTGGCGATCAGCTCGTCGAGGATTCCGGCGTAGGTGTCGAGGGTCTTGTAGGGCTCGCCGTCGCCGATCTCGACGACATCGACCTGTGCGGTCGCGGACAGGCTGGCGCGTAGCTTGTCGAGATGGTGACGGGCCACCGCGGCGTTGGTGACGACCAGCGCCTGGCTACCGGCGAACGGCTCGAGCAGGGCGCGGGATCCGAGCAGACCGTCGCCCAACAGGATCGGATAGCCGCGGCCGTGGGGCAGTGCGACTTCGAGCCGCCGGCTCACGACGGATTCCCCGCAAGTATCAGGCCCTCCTCGTGCAGGCGGCCGACGACTTCCACGGCGATCACCTTCGGTGGTCGGTGGTCGACGTCGATCCGCAGATGCGCCGCAGACTCGTACAGCGGCTCGCGTTCGTCGATGAGCGTCTCGATCCGCTGCCGGACGTTGTCCACCTGCAGGAGCGGTCGGCGGTGATCGCCTTGGGTGCGGTCGACGAGGAGGTCGACGGAACCCTTGAGGTAAAGGACGGTCCCGCAGTTGCGCAATCGCGCCCGGTTGTGTTCGCGCAACACCGCACCGCCGCCGGTCGCCAGCACGAGGCCGTCGCGCGCGGTCAGCTCGTCGATGACCTGCTGCTCGCGGTCGCGAAAGCCCACTTCGCCCTCCAGTTCGAAGATCCATGAGATGTCCGCCCCGGCGCGTTGCTCGATGACCTGGTCGGTGTCGTGGAACTCGAGCCCGAGGCGCGAGGCCAGGTGGCGCCCGATGGTGGTCTTGCCGACGGCCATCATGCCGACGAGATAGATGTTCTGGGGCGTCATGGTCCGTTCCCTCTCGGTTGCACCTTAACGCGTGCGCTGCGCGTGCGCCACGCGGGCTTCGCCAGCCTCGGCGATGACCGACGGCGTGATGAACACAAACAACTCCTGCTTGTCGTCGCGTTCCAGCCGCCGCCTGAACAGCCGCCCGACCACCGGCAGGTCGCCGAGCAGCGGCGTCCGCGTGCTGGTCTCGTGGCGGTCGGTCTGGAAGATTCCACCGAGTACCACGGTCTGGCCGTCGTCCACCAGCACCCGGGTCGCGATGCGCGTGGTGTTGACGCTGGGCACGCCGTGGAAGATGCGTCCGATGGTGTCCTGCTTGACGGTGAGGTCCATGACGATGCGGTCGTTGGGCGTGATCTGCGGGGTGACTTCGAGTTGCAGCACGGCGTCCTTGAAGGCGATGGACGTGGCGCCCGACTTGGTCGCCTGCTGGAACGGCACCTCGACGCCGGACTCGATCGTCGCCGGGCGCTTGTCGACGGTGACGACCGTCGGTCGCGCGACGATCTCGGCGCGACCGTCGGCAGCGAGCGCGGTGAGTTCCAGGTCGAGCTGGTAGTCCGCCTCGGTGATGTGGGCACCGCCGAAACGGAGCCCGAGCTCCTCGGAGAAGTTGCTGTTGGCGTTGACGATGCGGGCCTCGATCTGCACCTGGCGGACGGGAATGTCGAGTTCGGCCACAAGCCGCTTGAAGGCCGCGAGATTGTCCGCCGTGTCCGTGAGGATCACGGAGTTGGTGCGCGGATCCACCGCGATCCGACCCCGTTCGGAGAGCGTCGCCGCCCCGCCGTCCCCGGTCAGCAGGTCGGCGAGCGCGTCGGCATCGGCGTAGCGTATGCGCACGAACTCGGTGACCAGCGGCACCAACCCCGCGCGTTCATTGAGGCGTTCGAGTTGCAGTCTCTCCCGTTCGGCGATCTCCTCGGCGGGCGCGACGAGGAGCACGTTGTCGGTCAGGTGCTTGTCGAGGCCGTTGGTGGCGAGGACGAGATCCAGCGCCTCGTCCCAGGGAACGTTCTGCAGACGCAGGGTCATGTTGCCGGTGACCGCTTCGCCGGCGACGAGGTTCACCCCGGCGAAGTCGGCGATCAACTGCAACACGCTGCGAACCTCCACGTCCTGAAGATTCAGGCTGACGTTCCCGCCGGCCTGGTCGCCGTCGTCCCGGATGGACTGCGCATCCTCCTCGGCGGCATGGACAGCCATCGCCAGTCCGGCGAATGCACAGGCCGCGAAGGCACGTAGATGGGTGTTCATTCGCGGAGACCTCCGCCGTCGTTTGAAGCCGGGTCGCCGGTTTCCATCGCAAGCGACCGGGGTCGGCGACGCCATCCGGTGCCGTCGGTGACCAGTTCGACGAGTTCGACCCGGTCACCGTGCACGGCGACGATGCGGCCGTTGTCGCGACCCAGGTGGTCGCCGGCCGTCACCCGGTGGGTCTGACCGTTCGGGTCGCGGACGAGCGCGTACAGCGCACCCCGGCCGGCCAGGGTTCCGACCATCTGCAGACGACCCAGGGGGTGCTGTTCGAGAGGTTCGGGTGTGCGCGTCGGATCCGGGCCGTTCGCCTGCGCGACCCCCGCCGCGGACCGGGACGCGCGTTCGAACGGATTGCGTGCGATGAC
>JAGWBN010000041.1:19017-24939 GCA_021295875.1 Pseudomonadales bacterium | reverse complement strand
AGCCGTAGAGGTGCCAGTGCGCCCGAGCGGGTGGGTCGTGACGGGGGATCATTCCGGCGACCCCGAGGGTTCGCCGCCGTAGCGGTAGGTCCTGGCCTCGACGGACAGCACGAGATTGCCCGGTCCGGTTCGCGGCGCCAGGTCGAAATCGTGGAGCGTGACCCGCCGCGGCAGTCCCGCGATGGCGCCCACGAACGCGGCCAGGTCGGGATAGTCGCCGGCGACCGCGATGGCGATCGGCAGTTCCAGATAGCCCTCGACCGGGCGTTCCTCGCCGAGGTCGACGCGGTCGATGACCAGGTTGTTGGCGATGGCCGCGTGGGTCATGTCGTCGATCAACCCCGGGACCTCGGTATCGCGTGGCAGCCGCTGCGTCATGGCCGCGAACGCGGCCAGGGCGTGGTCGTGGTGGTCACGATAGGCCTCCAGACTGGAGGCCCGGCTTCGCTTGCTGTCGAACTCGTCGCGAAGCTCGTGTTCCCGCCACTCGACGCGGGCAAGTTCGGCGCGTTTGTCGGCAATCATCAGCAGGTAGCCCAGACCCATCACGGCGATGCCGATGGCGGCGAAACAGAGCGCCTTCACCGCGCCGGGCCAGGAACCGGGATCACCGGCGTCGAGATCGGTGAGGTCCAGCGAGAGGTCCATGCGCTACGTTCCGCCGCTGGTGGTGAAGGTCAGTTCGAAGGTCGCCGCCTGGGTGTCGGCCGCGTCCTGGGAGCCCTTCTCGATGCTTTCGAGGAGCGGAGCGTCGAAGGCACTCGAGTCCTGCAGGTTGCGCATCAGTGCCGCGATCCGATCATTGGACTCCGCCTTGCCTTGCGCTGCGATCACGTCTCCACGGCGCGTGATGGATGTGTAGTAGGCACCCGGCACCGCGGTGCGCGCGAACTCGTCGAGAAGGTGTCGTGTGTTCGAGCCGCCGGCGAGAAGCTGATCGAGGGCGCGCGTCTGCTCGACGACCCTGTCCCGGCGAACGACCAACTCGTCCAACTCGGCAATCCGTTCGTCGAGGTCGCCGAGGTTCGAGGCGAGGAATCGGTTGCGCTGCTCCTGCTGACCGATGGATGTGCCGAACCCCACGCCGGCCAGGACCACGATGGCGGCGGCCGCGGTGGCGGCGAGGCCGAGCTGGGTGAAGAACCTGCGTTTGCGCCGCTGCCGCGCCCACTCGCGCCATGGCAGTAGGTTGATGCGCGCGGTCATCGCGTCCCATCCTCCACGAAACCCCGGAGGGCGAGACCCGTTGCCGTCAGCAGCGCGGGCGCGTGCTCGACGAGGGATTCCGAGTCGATGCGCCGGGAGGTGGTCATGCGGGCGAACGGGTCGACCGTTTCCACCGTCAGGCGAAGATGGTCCGACACCTGCGCGGCGAACGCGGGGATCGAAGCCGCTCCGCCGGCGAGCAGCAGGCGATTGATTGGCGAGGTCGGCCTCGAGCGGGCCACGACGCGCAGTAGGCGTGCGATGAGACGCAGCAGGTCGGTCGTGCTGAAGCCACTGGTGCCGGTATCGAACGGCTCCTCTTGGGCGGTGACCGACCCGTCGCCGGAGACGAGCAGCATCGTCGTCGTGGCAGCCCCGATGTCTGCCACCACCACGGGCATCTCGACCGGGGCGAGGTGCGCGATGGCCCGAACCACGGCGTATCGCTGCACCTCCGCCGCATACGGCTTCATTCCGGCGTGCTCGATGGCCTCGCGCCGACGGGCCACGTGTTCGAGACGACAGGCGGCGAGCAGCACCTCGACCTTGGCCGGGTCGTCGGGTGCCAGCTGCATCGGTTCGAAGTCCATGGCCATGTCGTCGACCGGGAAGGGCAGCTGCTCCGCGGCCTCGTGGGCCACGGCGGTTGCCAGGGCGTCGTCATCCAGGGAGGCGTCGAGTTTCAGGGTCCGGGTGCTGACCGCGGAGTCGGCGACCGCCACGGTCGTGCGCCGAGTTCTCGTTCGCGCCCGCCGGCAGGCTTGCCGGATGGCGTCACCGACGGCCTCGGCGTCGTGGATGCTGCCGCGGACGACGCTGCCCGGGCGAAGCGGCTCGAGGGCGAAGGCCTCGACGCGGTGTGCGTCCCGCCGACAGGACAGTTCGACGATCTTGACTGCGGCCGAACCGATGTCGATGCCGAGCCTGCTCCGGGAGGCCGGCCTGCGCGCCGCGAACACGGACCGAATGCCGCTCCTAGCCCGCATATCTCACCAAGTCGCTTGTGCGAACAACAATGCCTCGAATATCAGTTGCTTGCGTCCGGTTCCGAGGTGTCGGTGTTTGCAGACTGCGCTGGCCGCGCCCGCCTGCGCTTCGCGCAGGGAGCCCTCGCCGGTCTTTTAGCCCCGTGCGCGCACGTTATGCTTTCGGTCGCGAGCACGCGCACGGGGCCAAAATCCTCGGCGATCATCGCGGCCCTTGGTGAGATATGCGGGCTAGACCCTTTCACTTGTCGCCGGTCGCTTGGTTTCATGGAAGGCGGCTATTGTCGGCTTGGCGAGGTCGGCCGTCTGTGCGAAATGGCTGCCTTGCGTGTGCGTCGTTGACCCTGCCTCGTGGCAGACGCTGCGGGTTTGACAGCTACCGCCTATCGGAGCAACGTTGCGCCGATGGCAGGCCAAGCCCAATCGACATCGCGCGCAAGGAAGTGGCCGCGCTGGAAATTCGGGACTCTGCGGCGTTCCAGCGGGTCCTCCGATGCCAAGTTGCGGCTCTTCGGCCGCTCGCTCGTGCGGGACTTCGCCTGGCTCGCGGCCACGGGTGTCGCAGCGCTGTCCCTGGGTCTGGCGGCGGTCTTCCTCTACCTGAATCCGCAGATTCCGACGGCGGACACCTACCGGCACTATCGGTTCGAGACGCCGCTGCGGATCTACACCCGCGACGGCGCCTTGATCGGGGAGTTCGGCGAGCGCTTGATCCCGATCGACTTCGCCGACGTCCCCGCGCACTTCGTCAACGCCTTGTTGAACACCGAGGACAAGCGCTTCTACCGCCACGGCGGCATCGACCTGATCTCCCTCGGCAACGACCTGGTGGGACTTCTCACCTCGGACATCCGCACCGGGGCGAGCACGATCACCATGCAGCTTGCGAAGACGGTGTCGTTCAGTCCGGAACAGGTGCTGATCCGCAAGCTCAAGGAGATGCTGCTGGCGCTGAAGATCGAGCGGGAACTCTCCAAGGACGAGATTCTCGAGCTCTACGTCAACATCATGGCCTTCGGCAAACACGCGTACGGGGTGCAGGCCGCGGCGCACACCTACTACGGACGGCCGGCGCAGGAGCTCACCCTGGCGCAGCTCGCCATGCTCGCCGGCATCATCAAGAAACCCGAGGCGGGCAATCCCATCAACGGCCCCGAGTGGGCGCTGGCGCGGCGCAACCTGGTGCTGCGCCGCATGTTGTCGCAGGACTCCATCAGCGACGCGGCGTTCCGCGAGGCGATCACCGCACCGATCACCGCCGGGGTGTTCCAGCGGGGCATCGACCTCGCCGCGCCGTATCCCGCCGAATGGGTGCGCCAACAGCTCTTCGAGCGCTACGGCAACGACATCTACACCGGCTTCGAGGTCTACACGACCCTGGACTCGAAACGCCAGGAAGCCGCCCAGGACGCCGTCCACCGCGGGTTGATCGACTACGACGTGCGTCACGGCTACCGGGGACCGGAGGGTCGCATCGCGTTGGAATCGGTCGTCGCCCCCGGCGTCGCGGGGACCGCGCCGACGCTGGCGGACAAGCTTGCCGCCTATCCCGTCTCGGGTGGGCTCGAGGCCGCCGTCGTGGTCGACATCGGCGAGGACAGTGCGATGGCGATGCGCGCCAACGGCGACACGGTCCGCATCGATTGGGACGGCCTCCGTTGGGCCCCTTACATCGACACCGACCTACGCGGGCCGATGCCGCGGCGCGCGGACGAAATCGTCAACCGGGGTGACGTGATCCGCATCCTCCAGGACGACCAGGGCGACTGGCGTCTGCGTCAGATTCCGGAAATTCAGGCCGCCCTCGTGGCGTTGGATCCGAGGACCGGGGCGATCCAGGCCCTGGTCGGCGGCTGGGATTTCCGCATCACCCAGTTCAACCATGCGCTGCAAGCCGCCCGTCAGCCCGGTTCGGGCTTCAAGCCGTTCGTCTACTCGGCAGCGCTGGAGAACGGCGTCACCCCCGCGAGCGTGTTCCTGGATGCGCCGTTGGTGTTCGACGACGACAACCTCGAGATGGCCTACCGGCCCCGCAACGACAGTGGCGAGTTCACGGGTCCGATGCGCCTGCGCGAGGCGCTTGCACGATCGGTCAACGTCGTCTCGATGCGCGTGATGACGCATATCGGCGCTCGCTCCATCCTCGACCACGCGACCCGTTTCGGGTTTGCCAGGGGCGGCTTGCCGGACAACATCCAGCTCGCCATCGGCGGCGGCACTATGCTGTTCACACCGATGGACATGGCCAATGCGTACGCGATACTCGCCAACGGCGGCTACCGCGTGGAACCGCACATCATCGACCACGTGGAGCGGCTCGACGGCACCCGGGTGTTCACCGCGCGGCATCCCCAGGCCTGCGGGCCGTGTCCCGTGGACGAGGACGCGGGGGAGATATCGCTTCCCGCCTCGCGCGCCATCGCCAAGGGCAACGCGTTCATCATGGACACGATGCTCCGCGACGTGATCAAGACCGGCACCGGTCGTCCGGCCCTGGTCCTCGAGCGGCCGGACATCGCGGGGAAGACGGGGACCGCCGACGAGGCCAAGGACACCTGGTTCAACGGCTACCACCCGAACCTGGCGGCGACCGTGTGGGTGGGGTTCTCGGATCACCGTCCCACCGGTCGCAGCGAGTACGGTTCGAAGACGCCGCTCGCGATCTGGATCGATTTCATGCGTGGGGCACTCGCCGACGAGCCCCTGGTGCAGCATCCGATTCCCGATGGCGTGGTTCGTGTGAAGGTGAACGAGGAGACGGGGCGCGTCGCCGCCCCGGACGACCCCGATGCCCTGTTCGAGTACTTTCTCGCCGACAATCTCCCGGAGCGGGCGCCGAGCCGGTTGGATCGACGCAGACGCCAGGAGACCGTCCGTCCGGAGGATATCTTCTGACCTAGCCGATTCGCGGTCGCGCCCCGCCAAGGCGTCGGCGTCAGGATGCTGATTGCAGCTGCCACATACCGAGTGTTCACGACATGGAAGCGAAAGAAGAAAGCGAACAGCCCGATGGCCACCTGACCAAAGGCGGCTACGTCCACTACGACTCCCACGGTTCGCCCATCAAGGCGTGGACGAACGGCGTTCCCATCGAGGCGCAGGCACTCCAGCAGGTTCGCAACGTCGCCGGGCTGCCGTTCATCCACAGGCACGTCGCGGTCATGCCCGACGTCCACTGGGGCATGGGCGCGACGGTCGGCTCCGTCATCCCGACCCACAAGGCGATCGTTCCGGCGGCCGTCGGCGTGGACATCGGCTGCGGCATGATGGCCGTGCGCACGTCCCTGGCCGCGCATCAGTTGCCGGACGATCTGGGCCCGCTACGCGATCAGATCGAAGCCAACGTCCCGCACGGACGAACGGCGCGCGGCGGTTCCCGGGACAAGGGCGCCTGGGGAGACGTGCCGGACGATGTCGCCCGCACCTGGTCCCAAACCGCGTGGAAGCAGAAGTCGACGTTGCAGGATGGTCTGGCCGACGTGGTGCAGACGGCGCCGAAGCTCGGCCGGGCGGCGCGGCGGGCGCCGTCGCATCTCGGCACGCTGGGTTCGGGCAACCACTTCATCGAGATCTGCCTCGACGAGGAGGACCGGGTCTGGGCCATGCTGCACTCCGGCTCCAGGGGCATCGGCAACGCCATCGGCCGCCACTTCATCGAAACGGCAAAGCGCGACATGGAGCGCTTCTTCATCAACCTGCCCGACCGGGACCTTTCCTACCTCGCCGAAGG
>JAGWBN010000041.1:0-19005 GCA_021295875.1 Pseudomonadales bacterium | reverse complement strand
CGGTGTCGTGGGCGCAGCGCTACGCCATGGTCAACCGCGAAGTCATGATGGAACGTGTCCTCGCGGCGCTCGAGAAGGCGGTGCGCGAGTTCGATCGCACCGAGGAGGCGGTCAACTGCCACCACAACTACGTCGTCCGCGAGACCCACTTCGGCGAGGACGTCTGGCTGACCCGCAAGGGGGCCGTACGCGCCCAGGAAGGCGACCTCGGCATCATCCCGGGGTCCATGGGGGCGCGGTCCTACATCGTCCGCGGCAAGGGCAACGCCGAGTCGTTCCACTCCTGCTCGCATGGCGCGGGACCGAGGCCAAGCGGACGTTCAGCGTGGACGACCACAAGGCGGCCACCGAAGGGGTGGAATGCCGCAAGGACGCCGGCGTCATCGACGAGACTCCGGCGGCGTACAAGGACATCGACGCCGTGATGGAGGCGCAGAAGGCGCTGGTCGATGTCGTGCACACGCTCAAGCAGGTTGTCTGCGTCAAGGGCTGACGTCTCGACGATCGCCGCTTGACGGGTTGACCTCGGCGCACCGAGCCCCGACCATTGCGCGGATGCTCTCGGACTGGAACAGAAAGGAGTTCTGGAACCTCGCGGCGGTCGTCTGGGCGGCTGCGCTCGTCGCCGGCGCGCAGATCCTCGAACTCGGCTTCGGTCAGGAACCGTGCGCGTTGTGCGTGAATCAACGGATGTGGGCCATGCTCGCGGGTCTGATCTGCGTCGCCGGCTTCGCGCACAACCCGCGTCTCGGCATCTACCCCCTGCTGACGGCGCTCGCGTCCATGGGCGGTGCGGCCTTCTCCATTCGCCACCTGTACCTGCTGACGCTGCCGGCGGACCAGGTTCCCGGTTGCGGCGTCGGTCTGGAATACATGCTCGACGTCTTTCCGCTCATGGACATCCTGCAGCAGATGACGATGGGGACCGGCGAGTGCGCCGAGCAGTCCGTCGTCATACCGGCCCTTGCCCTCGCGGGCTTCGTGGTCATGATCGCGCTTGCGGTGACGTACTGGCGCAGTCGCGCGTAGGGAGTCCGTTGAGCGCGGGTGGCCTTGGGCTCCTATGGCGCGGTGTTCGGGGTCACTGCTTGTCGACCTCCATCTCGATGATCCTGACGTCGGTGTCGTGGCGCTGGGTGTCTCGCATGATCGCCGGCATGGTGACCGTTAGCGTCCTGTTCTTGCGCCGCACCTCGAGCTCGGCGTCCTCGGCCTCACGCGCTGCGGGACGTTGCCACAGCAGGCGATAGGCTTCGGCGGCCGAGGCGATGTCGGCGTCGTCGATCCGGCGCAGGATGTCGCCCGGCTTCAGCTCGCTCCCGGCGGGCGTATTGACGACCAGGACGCCACCGTCGACGCCGAAGTACTCGCCCAGGTCGGCACCGATGTCGACCAGGCGCAGGCCGTCCGGCGTGTCGAACAGGAACCGTCCGGGTCGAAGGTTGGGACCCCCCAGGCCGATATGGTCGTCGACGAATGGAGGGGGTCCATTGGCGCCGCGCAGCGTGCGGATGATGCGGGTGACGCGGCCTGGGTCGAGGCCTGTGCGCTCGTCGACGGGGGTGGTCACGACTTCGAACGATTGCTCGTCCCCGTCGCGCGCTGCGACGACGGTCACGGGGTCGCCGGGTGCGACCTGGTCGAGTTGCTCGCGCAGGACGACCATCGGCCGTTCGTGACCCGTCAGACGCGTGCCGTCGATCTCGACGATCACGTCTTGTGCGCGAACGCCGGCCGCTTCGGCACCGCCGTCAGGAGTCACACCGGCCACCTTGATGCCGGCTTCCGACTCGCCGCCGATCAGCACGCCGAGGAACGCGCGACGCCTGGGTTCGCGTGCCTCCCAGAGCCTTTCGACCCGGTCGGCCCAGACCGTGACGGCGTCGTCCATCTGTTCGCGGGCTTCCTCGAGTTCTCTCCCGACCGTGTCGAGTTCCTTCGCCACCGCCTCGAGTTCGGCAGCGGTTTCCTTGAAGCCACGGACCTCGGCCTCGTCATCCGCGTACGCACCCACGCCGAGCCCGGCGACAACCATCAATCCTAATGCTCTCATCAATCTCCTCCGCTCATCTCGCCGCATTCAAAATGCCACTTGGTGCACGAACTCGTTGTGCCGGTAGCGCTCGATGTCGGCCAGCGTGTTCATCAACTCGACCCGGTCGCGCAGCAGCGACTCGCGCTCGGGTAGTTCGACGTGGTCCATGAGCAACTGCTCGTTGAGCGTCGCGTCGATCCCACCGATGCGCACCCGCAGCAGCCGTTCCGCGCCCGTTGGCGCGTCCACCACGATCAGCGAGCGGCGACGTTCCTCGGCAAGGCGCGAGCGCTCCATCAGATCGGTCAGCGAGGCAGGCTGCGCTTCATTGGAACCGTTCCGGGTGACCAGGAGATGGTCCGGCTGCTCGCTGCTCCGCCAGACGAACGCCGCCGCGACGGCAAGGGCCACCACGCTGGCCGCCATGGCTATGGGCATCGCCGCTCGGCGCGAACCGGGCGATTTGTCGGCTTCCTCGCCGTCTAGGCGTTCCCGGATGCGCTCGTAGAGCCCGGGCGGCGCCTCGAAGTCCGCCATGGAGCGCAACTCGTCGCCGAGCGCTTCTATGTCGTCGGCCGTGGGTTCGGCGCGCCCGTCAGGACGCGCAAGCCGCCGCGGTCGTTGACGGTCGTTCATGTTTGTTCGCTCCTTCAGGTGCATGCCGCGCGTCGCGCGAAGCCCGGTGATCGTTGAGTGCCCGGAAGGCACGTGCCAACTGGGACTTGGAGAAGCTCGCCGTGCGTCCGAACGCCTGGCCGATCTCCTCGTGGTTGTAGCCCTCGACGCAGTGCATCCACACCACCATGCGCGCCTGTGCCGGCAGGCGGGCGAGGGCCTGGTCGATGTCCACGGCGCGATCCGTCGCGTCGTGCGCGGTGGCGCCGGACTCGCCTGTGGGCGCGACCTCACGCTCGGGCAACCTGTCACGACGCTTGTGCCACGGCGAGCGCAGGCGCATCAGGCAGTGGTTGACGGCGGTGGTCCGGAGCCAGGCGCCGAACGCCTCCGGGGTCTTCAGTTTGTGAGCCGCGCGGAACACGTCCACGAACGTGTCCTGGACGACTTCCTCGGCATCGTCGGGGTTGCGCAGGATTCGTCGCGCCAAGGTGTAGACCGCGTCCGCGTAGGCACTGTAGACGACCTCCTGGGCCTTGCGGTTGCCCTTCATGAGCTGTCGCACGACGCCGGGGTCGATGGTGACGCTGGTGAACCGGGACATGCCTTGTTAGATGCGCCAACGCCGAGAATGGTTGCGGACTCTACCGCGGCGCGTGCAATAAAAGGTGTACGCGAAAGAAAGACCGCGCTCTTGTTTCAAGCACGGCGCTGCCGCGCGCCAGCGCGGGGAGGGCGATAGCTCCGCGCCACAGAAGCACGGCGCGCCACAGGCACTCTCAACCGGCGGCGGTGCGTTCTTCGTAGATGGACTCTTCCCGCTTGGACTCTTCCGAGATCTTGCGGCCCAGGGACTCGAACACGGGGATGTCCTCGTCGGCCAGCGGCGGCATCGAGATCTTGCGCGCCATGGCGGCCTCCAGGTAGGGGGCCAGTTCCTCCATCTTGCGCCGCTCGCGTTCTTCCTCGCGCGCCTTGAACTCGGGCATCACCTCGGCGGCGAACAACTCGAGGGCTTCGCAGATGTGTTCGTGCCGGTTACGTCCGGCCTGTTGGATGAAGGTGACCTGGTCGACGTTGCAGGCCTCGAACTTCAACAGGTGTTCGCGCAGGTCGTCGGGGGTGCCGATGCCGCCGCGGCTGCCGGAGAGCGCCTGGGTGATGTCCCGGGTCTCGAGCTGGGCCTTGCGCCTGGCTTCGAATTGCGCCCACAGGTTCGTGCGGCCCGGCTTGTGCTCGCCGAAGGCGTACAGGCTGCCCAGCGCGAAGCCGAAGAACTCGAAACCGTCGAGACCGCGCCGGACCGCTTCCTCCCGGTCCTGGTGGCACGAGAAACTCGACACCATGCAGATGTTCGGGTTGATGGCGTGGCCTATGGGGACGCAGGCATCGCTCTTGATGATGCCGTAGTACTCCTCCACCCACTCGGTGGCCTCGAGGGGGTCGACGAACGCGAAGGTCAGGGCACCGATGCCGAGACGCGCCGCCATGCGGATGGTCTCGCGCTGGGAGCAGGCCACCCACAACGGCGGATGCGGTCGCTGTACCGGCTTCGGCACGATGTTGCGGCACGGCATCTCGAAGTACTGGCCCTTGTAGCCGGGATACGGGTCCATGGCCAGCATGTTGCAGATCTGCTCGGTGGACTCCATGAAGATCTTGCGCTTCTGCTCCACCGGAACGCCGAAGCCGCCGAGTTCGAGTTCCGCCGACGACTCCCCGGTGCCGAACTCGACCCGGCCGTTGGACACCAGGTCCAGGGTGGCGATGACCTCGGCGGTGCGCGCCGGGTGGTTGTAGCCGGGGATGACCTGACGGATGCCGTGGCCAAGGCGGATGTTCTTCGTCCGTTGCGAGCAGGCCGCGAGGAAGACCTCCGGCGCCGAGGAGTGCGAATACTCCTCCAGGAAGTGATGTTCGACCTCCCAGGCGAAGTCGACGCCCACGCGGTCGGCCACCTCGACCTGCTCCAGGGCGTCGTTGAAGAGCTGCTGCTCCTCGCCGTGGCTCCAAGGCCGCGGCAACTGGTGCTCGTAGAAGATTCCGAACTTCATGTCTGTGATCACGTCCCGCCGAAGCAACCGCCAAGTCAACAGGCTTGACTAGTGGATTGCAAGAGGCTGAGGCGTCACCAGATCCCGAAGTCCTCCGGTCGGCGATCGCGGGAATCCACCGCGTCGGTGTCCGCGCCGCCGGCGATCAGGGCAACGACGACTTCCGAAGAAGGCCCGTGGCGCCCAAAGGCCCGGTGAAGGGGCGTGCGCCCGCGGTTGTCGCGGGCGTTGATGTCGGCGCCCGCCTCGAGCAGGGCCCTGACCACCTCTCCGGATTCGCCGGAACTGGCCGCCGCGTGCAGGGGCGTGGCTTCGTGCATGTCGCGAGCGTTCGGATCCACGCCCGCCGCGGCGAGCGCGGCGACCAGGGCGGCACTGTCGCTGAAGCAGGCGGCCACGTGCAGCGCATTGAAGTCGTGAACCGTCACCGCGTCGACGTCGGCGCCGCCTTCGGCCAAGGCTTCGGCCACGGCGGGATTGCGGTTGAAGCGGGCCGCCACGTGCAGGGGCCTGAGACCCCGCTTGTCGCGCTCCTTGAGGAAGCTCAACAACTCGGACATCGCGCCGATGTCGTTGTCGGCCTGCTCATCCGCAGAAACCGTCGACCAGACCGAGGCCCGCGACGGAACCCAGGAGCTGGATTGGGCCGCGAGTTCGACGAGCAGCGAGAAAATCTTCGGGTTCTCGCCGTCGACGTGCGCATTGGCGAGAAGCGCTTCCTGGTTGGGCAGCGGTGCCTGGGCTTCCGTCGGATCCTCGCGCAGCGCCTCGAGGCGCTCGAAATACCAGGGCGTGCCCCACAGTTCGAAGCCGAAGGTGCCGAACGAGCTGACACCAACCGGGGGTATGAAGTCGTCCATCGTCGCGGGCACGGAACCGGCCTCCGGATCCGCCCCCGCCCTCAGCAACGCCTCGATCACCTCCGGGCTGGCGGAGGTCATGGCGGCACTGTGCAGGGGAGTGTGGTCCCGCGGCACCGGCGGCGACCAGTGCGGTGATGACGAACGGACTGTCGTTGTGCATCGCGGCGATGTGCAAGGGGGTGCGGCCCAGCGTGCCGCGGGCGACGACATCCGTGCCCGAACGGACGCATTCGGCGACGTCCTCCACGCTTGCGGTGTGGAAGTAGCTGTTCGAGTCCCAATCGGCGCAGTCTTCGGCGGCCATCGGGCCAAGGGCCGCGATCGAAATGGCGACCAGCGGAGCGATCCTGTGTATTCCCGCCTTGCGCGGCGGTCGCGTCCCAGGCATTTCACGGCTTCGCGACAGACGATGGCCCAAGGATACACCTCGTGCCGACACGCGGATTTAGCCGTGTACACTGGCTGCCATGGGCTATCCGTTCACCCGCATGCGGCGCAACCGCAGCGACGATTTTTCCCGTCGCCTGGTGCGCGAGACGACGTTGACCGTCGACGATCTCGTCTACCCGATGTTCGTCATCGAGGGTCGGCGGCGGCGCCAACCGGTCGAGTCGATGCCCGGCATCGAGCGACTCAGTGTCGACCAGCTCGTGGAAGACGCCAAGCGCTGCGTCGATCTGGGGATTCCGGCGGTGGCGTTGTTCCCGAACGTCGAGGACGACCTCAGGACACCCGACGGCGCCGAGGCCGTGAATCCGGATGGGCTCGTCCCCAAGAGCGTTGCCGCCGTGAAGGCGGCGTGCCCGGATCTCGGGGTCATCACCGACGCGGCCCTGGATCCCTACACCAGCCACGGCCACGACGGCGTCCTGGACGAGCATGACTACGTGGTCAACGACCTCACCGTCGGGACGCTGGTCGAGCAGTCGCTGGTCTGCGCCCGGGCGGGCGCCGACGTGATCGCGCCGTCCGACATGATGGACGGTCGGGTGGGCGCGATCCGCGATGCGCTCGAAGACGAGGGGTTCGTCAACACGCGGATCATGGCGTACTCGGCCAAGTACGCGTCCGCCTTCTACGGGCCGTTCCGGGACGCCGTGGGCTCGGCGACCGCGCTGGTCGGCGACAAGCGGACCTACCAGATGGACCCCGCCAACCAGGCCGAGGCGCTGCGCGAGATCGAACTCGACCTCGAAGAGGGTGCCGACATGGTCATGGTCAAGCCCGGCATGCCGTATCTCGACATCGTCGCGCTGGTCAAGGAGTCGTTCGCCGCACCGACGTTCGTCTATCAGGTGAGCGGCGAATACGCCATGCTTATGGCGGCGGTGGGCAACGGCTGGCTCGACGAGCGGGTGATCACCGAGGCCCTGGTGTGCCTCAAGCGCGCGGGCGCGGACGGCATCCTGACGTACTTCGCCAAGCAGATCGCGCCCAAGCTCAGGCGTTGAAAACGGGACGTTTCAGCGGTTGAAACCGCGTTTCCTGTCCCCATATTTCCGGTCGGGTGGTAGACTTGCGCGATTCGCCGCTCGTCGTTTTCCTCAAAGACAGACCAAGGGAGCAAGACTTCATGTCGGACAACATTGAGCACGTCACCGACGCCGACTGGGACGACAAGGTCCTCGGCGCCGACAAGCCGGTCCTCGTCGACTACTGGGCCGAGTGGTGCGGACCCTGCAAGATGATCGCGCCGATTCTCGAGGAGATCGCCGACGAGTACGCCGACCGCGTGCAGGTCTGCAAGCTCGACATCGATTCCAACCAACAAACGCATCCCGACCCTGATGCTGTTCCGCAACGGCGAAGTGGAAGCCACCAAGGTCGGCGCGCTGTCCAAGTCCCAACTCGCGGCGTTTCTCGACAGCAACATCTGAACCCGGCCACGGTTCCGATGTGAACCCGTGGCCCGCATCCATCTGCGAACGGACGTGACCGAATGACCCTATAGACGCCGCCGAGTTGGCGGTGGTAGAGTCCGCGCCACTTACGCGCATGCATCGGCCGCCGGATGGGGGAAGTCCGCAACGGAGCCGATGGGCCAAGCCAAGGCCACCTCCGCTAGGGGTGGCGAATCCGGTTAGGAAGCACTGCTCCATCGAGGATTGGCGAAGGCCGAAGGTGCCGCCCGCGACACCTTCCCTGTGCCCTGTGCTCAAACAATCCTCAATTCCACGTACGGATCCATCCGTCAACCCTCGCTCCACTCCCAACCACCAACGGGACCCACCATGAACCTGACTGACCTGAAACGAAAACCCGTCGGCGAATTGATCGACATGGCCCAGGAGATGGGCCTCGAAAACCTGGCCCGTTCGCGCAAGCAGGAAGTCGTTGCGGCGATCCTGCGCAAACAGGCGACCAACGGCGAGGACATCTACGGCGAGGGGACGCTGGAGATTCTTCCCGACGGGTACGGTTTCCTGCGTTCGGCGGACAGTTCCTACCTGGCTGGACCGGACGACATCTACGTCTCGCAGAACCAGATCCGACGTTTCAACCTCCGCACCGGCGACGGCATCGCCGGCAAGATCCGGCCGCCGAAGGGGGGAGGGGAGCGCTACTTCGCGCTGTTGAAGATCGACGAGATCAACTTCAGCGAGCCCAACGCCAAGAAGCAGAAGATCCTCTTCGAGAACCTCACCCCGGACTTCCCCGACGAACGCCTGACCCTGGAGCGGGGCAACGGCACGACCCAGGACCTGTCGTCGCGCATCGTCGACCTGATCGCGCCCATCGGCAAGGGCCAGCGGGCGTTGATCGTCTCGCCGCCCAAGGCGGGCAAGACCCTGATGCTGCAGAACATCGCCGACTCCATCGCGGCCACCAACCCCGACGTGGTGCTCATCGTCCTGCTCATCGACGAACGACCCGAAGAGGTCACGGACATGCGTCGCATGGTGCGCGGCGAGGTGGTCGCCAGCACCTTCGACGAACCGCCCTCGCGGCACGTCCAGGTGGCCGAGATGGTGATCGAGAAGGCCAAGCGGCTGGTCGAGCACCAGAAGGACGTGGTCATCCTCCTGGATTCCATCACCCGCCTGGCCCGGGCCTACAACACCATCGTGCCCTCGTCGGGCAAAGTGCTCACCGGCGGTGTCGACGCCAACGCCCTGGAACGGCCCAAGCGGTTCTACGGCGCGGCGCGGAACTTCATCGAGGGCGGCAGCCTGTCCATCATCGCCACGGCGCTCATCGACACCGGCTCGAGGATGGACGAGGTGATCTACGAGGAATTCAAGGGTCGCGGCAACCTCGAGATCCATCTCGAACGCAAGATCGCCGAGAAACGCGTCTGGCCGGCCATCAACATCCGCCGCTCCGGTACCCGCCGAGAGGAACGGCTGCTCTCGGAAGACGAACTCCAGCGGGTCTGGATCCTGCGCAAGCTGCTGCACGACATGGAGGACATCGCCGCCATCGAGTTCATGCTCGACAAGCTCAAGGAAACCCGCACCAACGACGAGTTCTTCAACTCCATGCGGGGCGGACGCGACCGCTGACGCGGTCGCCCGAGAATTTGCCGGGCAAATTCTCCATGCGTCCGACGAACGGCTTTCCAGGTCCGTAGAGGGCAACGCGCCCGGTAGGGTGCGCGATCGCCCCTACGGTTTCAGTCTGAGTGCGTGTCGGTAGTGGCCGTTGGCGGCGACGGCATCACCCGTGGCGGCGCAGACCGCAGCCAGTTCCTCCAGGGCCTCGGCATCCTCCTCTCGCGACAGGCTGGCCTCGAGGTATTCGCGGGCCTTCGCCGCGTCGCCGGTGGCGTTCGCCAAGCGCCCGAGGGTGAGCAGCAGAACGGGATCGTCCGGGTGTTGCTTCGACCAGACCACGGCGCGGGCCAGCTGCTTGCCCGGATCCGCGTCGAGCTTGCCGTAGCGCCTCACCCAGGCGTCTCGCCAACCGCCCTTCAGGGCTTGGCGCAACGCGGCCTCGGCCTCGTCGGGCGCGTCCGCCGCCACCGCATCGACGAAATCCAGCAACAGTTGCTCGTCGGTGCGGAGCTTCTTCGGGATGGATTTCCAAGCCTTGCGTGCATGTTCGGCGGCATCGGCGCTTTGGCGTGATCGGGTAAGCCGCGCCCGCCAAATGGCGGTCTGCACGTCGTCCGCCTGCGCATCCTTGGGCAATTCGCTGGCGAGTTCCGCCACGGCCTCCCAGTCGTCCAACGCCTTGTGGGCTTCGAACAGTCGCTTGATCACCACCGGATGACGGGGTGCCTCGCTTCGCAACGGCCCGAGGGTGTCGAGGCTGGCACGCCATTGTCCGGCCGACTGCTGTAGTTCGGCGCGGACCAGGTTCACGGCGAACGCGGCCTCGGGAGTGGCCTCGCGCGCCTTCTTGAGGATCGCGTCCCGCTCTTCGACACGGCCTTGTTCGCTCGCCGCCCGGGCGGCCGCCAGGTGGTTGAAGAGCGGCGTGTCCACCCGCTCGGCAGACGCTTCGAACGCCTCGCCCGCTTCCTGCCAGCGCTCCTCGGCGAGCAGCATGAGCCCCCGCACGGTGCGGTTTCTGGCCGTGGTGGTTCGGCGTGATCGGACCCAGCCGGAGATCGCGGAGCCTCCGCCCAGAACCCGGCGCGTCAACAGCACGACGGCGTAGACGACCAGTACCAGGGCAAGGGCGGCGGCGAGGGCGAACCAGAGGCTCGTCTCCACGGTCGCGCCGTCGTAGGAGATGAGGACATAGCCGGCGTCGCGAACCATCAACGTCGCGAGCAGAGCGCCCACGGCGATGGCGATGATCAGCAGGACGAGGAAGACGATCACTCGGGGTCGGCCTCGTCGTCGGTTCCGTCGCCCCGTTCGGCGCGCCGTTCGCGAAGCAGGCTGAGCGAGCCGGAGATGTCGGGCAGCTCGGCGCCGAGATCCACGGCGACGAGCGCGTCGAGTTCGCGGAGGGCTTCGACCACCGCCGTGCGTTCCGGATCGACGAATCGATGCAGCCACTGGCGAGCCGACTGCAGGCTGCTTGCGTAGATCCGCTGGTCGCGCCGCAGCAGGGCCAGTTGGGCGCGCTCCAAGGCCAGGACCAGATGCTGTTCGAGGTATTCCGCCTGCTCTGGCGGCAGCAACGGCCGGATCGTCTCGCCATCATGACGGCGAAACCGCACCAGGCCGCCAAGTCGCGACAGCAGGCTGTCGATCATCGACTCGTCCACGTCGGCGGCGGTCTGTTCCTCCGAGTCCTCGGCCACGTACTCGGGAAGCCGCAACGGCAGACGGTCCAGCAAACCCTTCGTCGCTTCGAGCCGGAGGAACAGGCCCTGGGTGTCCACGTCCTCGAAGGCGCGTAGCGCCAGGCGTTCTGTGGTGAGCAGGGCGCGTACATCGTGGAAGGCGAAGTCGTCGAGATCGGCGAGCAATTCGTCGGCTCGTTCGAGCAGGGCAACCGCGCCGCTGGCGTCCCGCTGCAGGTGCAGGCGATGGTTGGCAACGGACAGCAGGTACTCGACCTCGGCGAGTTTCCACTGGCGGGGCGATGGCGGGCCATCGACGGGCCCGGGCGCCTGTGCTTCGGCCAAGGCTGCTCGCGTGCCCGCCAGCGCCGCCTGCTGTTCGGCAAGCGCTTCGCGTACGCGCTGGAGTTCTTCCGTGACAGCCCCAAGAGCCAGCCGCATCGCCTCTTCGCGCCGGCTCGCCTCGCCGCGGACAGCGGAAATCTCGGTGCCGACCAGGGCCTCGACGCGGGCTTCGGCGTCACCGGTCCAGGCGAGCCAGAACAGATAGCCGGAGAGTCCCGCAGCGGCCAAGGCAATGAGCAGCGCCAGCACGGCCACGGCGCGTCCGGGTCTCTTGGGGCGAGACACCGCCGGCTCGCGCTCGCTTCGAGAGTCCGCTCCGCGGGCTTGGGTGGGGGGTTCGTGACGGCGTGGCGGCGGTTGCTGGGCTTTTGGCTTGGCCGTTTTCGCCTCGACGTCGGGCTGCGACGTCGCCTTCGCCTCGTCGGGCGCCGTCGGCGACGGTTCGTCCGCCTTGGTCGGCTTCGTGCCGGAATCCTCGGGGTCGGTCATATTCCTTCTTCGCTGCGGAGCCTGACCAGCGCGTCCACGACCACCATGGGGCCCGCTCCGTCCGTGGTGATCACGTTGGCGAATCCGGCCGACGCGGCAATGGCCGAGACGCGCTCGGACGGCACCAGCAGCGGCACCTTCGGATCGCGACCGTGAGCAAACCACAGTTGTCCGATAACGCGCAAACCCTCTCCGCTTGCCGCGACGATGGCATCGATGGACTCGTCGGTGATCGCGGGTTCGTTCGCGACACGCCGATAGACGTCCCAGTCGACGACGGTGCCTCCCCGGGACTCGAGCCAGCGTTGCAGGGTGTCGGTCCCGCCCGCACCTTTGACCACGAGGGTGCGCCCCGGAACCGAGTCCGCCAGTGTGTCCGCAACGTCCAAGGCGCTTCCCTGGGCGGGCCAGGTCGAAGCCTGACCACGACGCGCCAAGGCGGCGTGTGCGGCGTTGCCGATGGCCATCGCCGCACTGCCCTGCCAACCGTTGGCAAACGCTGCCGCCACCGCGTGCTCGGACACGAACACCGTCAGGTCGAAGCATCCATCCGGGGCCGAGGAGCGCAGGTGTTCGATGCGCAGCACCGGCGCGTTGAAGACTTCGAAGCCGTGACCGGCGAGCGCTTCGGCTTGGCGGGTCGCGCCCGGCTCGGTTCGGGTCACCCAGATTCGCATTGGCTGGACGTGGCCATGGACGGAGACGGGGTAGGTTCCTTGAGCGGGGCCAACGTTAACGGTCAGGTTGCATTTCACGGACGGGCGCTACGAGACGCGGACGGCTCCCGAAGGGAGACGCGGACGGCTCCCGAAGGGAGACGCGGACGGCTCCCGAAGGGAGACGCGTTAGCCGTCATGGCGGAGCAGCTCTTCGGCGCCCAGTTTCTGCAGCCGGTCGGCCGTATCTCCGCCCAGTGCGAGGGAATCATCGCCGGACAGTTCGACGCGCAGCAGACGCGTTCCGTCGGTGGCGGCCACCACGGCGGTCATGTGAAACGCCTGGGCATCGCGGATGCAGTGCGCGCCGAGTGGCACCGCGCAATCGGCACCGAGGCGCCGGGTCAGTTCGCGCTCGGCGGCGACGCAAGCCTCGACATCCTCGTCCCCCCCGGCGCGCAGCCGACTCCGGAGGTCCTCGTTGCCGGCGTCGAACTCCACCGCCAAGGCACCTTGTCCCGGTGCCGGAACCAGCACGTCGGGATCGATCCGTTGCGCGATGCGGTCGCCGAAGCCAAGGCGGTCGAGCCCCGCCGAGGCCAGCAGCAGGGCATCGCACACGCCCTCGTCGAGACGTCGCAGCCGCGTGTCGACGTTGCCCCGAAGCGGCACCGTGGCTAGACCGCGAACCAGGGTGGCGAGCAGCGCCGTGCGGCGAAGGCTCGACGTGCCGACCACCGTGCCGGCGGGCAGGTCGCCCAGCGTCCGGTGCGGCGAATCGTCCCGGACCACCAGGGCATCCCGCGTGTCCGCCCGCGGTCCGAACGTGGTCAGCGCAAGGGGTTCCGGAACCTCGGCGGGGACATCCTTCATGCTGTGCACGGCGAAGTCGGCGCGGCCGCTGGCGATCGTCTCGCGCAGGGCGTCGATGAACACGCCCTTGCCGGTGATCGGCGTGCTCTTGTCGATGTCCCCCCGGGTTTGCACGGGCACCAGCTCCACCACTAGGGAAGGGTCGCGTTCGCAGAGCGCCGCCGCCACGGAGCGGGTCTGGACCATGGCCAACGGACTGCGGCGGGTGGCGATGCGAATTGTGCTGGGCATGGTCGTGGCTGCGGTTCGGGCCGTTGATATAATCGCGCGCCGGGCTGGACTCTTGAGGGGCGCGACAGTTTACAGTTGAGGCGCATTTCTCGAACAGCGCCTCCAGTCGCTGTTTAACGGCTCCCGAAGGGAGACGCGCTCGCGTACTCGCGAGACGCGTTGGACCTTGGACAGGGCAAGAGGCCCTCGTTGAGGCCACCGTTCCCTTCAGGCCCCGACGACGGATCGACCATGGCCAAAGACGGAAACAAAGGCAACCCCCAAAGAGACGACCCCGAGAAGCGCCTGTGGGGTGGTCGCTTCGCCGAGCCCACCGATGCCTTCGTGGCGCGTTTCACGGCCTCCGTGGACGTCGACAAGCGCTTATACCATCACGACATCCGGGGCTCCATCGCCCACGCCAACGGTCTGCGCGCCGCCGGCGTCCTCGACGCGGACGAGCGCCGGGCCATCGTCGAGGGCCTCGAAGCCATCGAAGCGGAAATCGAACGGGGCGAATTCGCCTGGGACCCGGCGCTCGAAGACGTCCACATGAACATCGAGGCACGACTCACCGAACTCGTCGGCGAGGCGGGCAAGAAACTCCACACCGCCCGTTCCCGCAACGACCAGGTGGCGACGGACGTGCGCTTGTGGCTGCGCGATGCGATCGGCGACATCGACCTGGGCCTGGTGCAACTGATGAGGGGCATCGTCGGCCTCGCGAGCCAGCACACGGAGACGGTGATGCCGGGTCTCACGCACCTGCAGACCGCCCAGCCCGTGACCTTCGCACACCACCTGATGGCGTGGTTCGAGATGGCCAGGCGCGACCGCGGCCGGTTCCAGGACTGCCTGGCTCGCGCCAACGTCTCGCCCTTGGGAAGTGCGGCGCTGGCGGGTACCACCTTTCCCATCGACCGGGCGGCGTCCGCCGGCGAACTCGGTTTCGACGCCCCGGCGGCCAATTCCCTCGATGCGGTGAGCGATCGCGACTTCGCCGTGGAGTTCTGCGCGGCGGCGAGCCTGACGGCGGTGCACCTGTCCCGATGGTGCGAGGAAGTCGTCCTGTGGATGTCGCCGCAGTGGGGATTCGTCACCCTGCCGGACGCGTACTGCACCGGCTCGAGCATCATGCCGCAGAAGAAGAACCCCGACGTCACCGAACTGGTGCGCGGCAAGACCGGTCGCGTCATCGGCAACCTCAACGCGCTGCTCGTGCTGATGAAAGGCCAGCCCCTCGCCTACAACCGGGACAACCAGGAGGACAAGCTGCCGCTGTTCGACACTGCGGACACCCTGATCGACTGCCTGGACGCGATGACGCGAGTCGTCGATGCGCTTGAACCGAATCCCGCCGCGATGCGTGCCGCCGCGAGCAAGGGTTTCGCCGTGGCGACGGACTTCGCGGACTACCTGGTTCGCCGGGACGTGCCGTTCCGGGACGCCCACGAGATCGTCGGCAAGGCCGTCGCCTTGGCCGTGGAACGCGATGTCGGTCTCGACGAGATTCCGCTCGGGGACCTGCAGGCGCTGTGTCCGGCGGTGGGCGAGGATGTCTACGGGGTGCTCACCCTCGACGGTGCCGTCGCTGCCCGCGACCACGTCGGTGGTACGGCGCCGAAGGCGGTAGCGTCGGCGATAGAAGCAGCCCGGCGATACCTGTGATAGCGCGTTCCATCCGGATCGTCGGCAACGGCGTACTGTGGCTTGCCGTGGGTGTGGCGTGTTCCTCCGTGGCGACGTGCGGCCAGAAGGGCCCGCTTGAAATGCCGGACGACGACGCGACCGCTTCGCCCTCGCCCCGGGAGTTCGCTTCGCGATTTGCCCGCGCGGCAGACATCAACGAGGGACGCGCGCTGTCTGGCCCCCGTTGCACAGACCACGGGGGTCGGGACCATGCCCTACGCGCGTAGCGGCGGGGAACTGCACGTCGACGGCGTGCCGCTGGCGCGCATCGCCGACGCCGTGGGCACCCCGGCCTACGTCTATTCCTGGCCGAGCGTGCGGGATCGCTACGCCGAACTCGACACCGCCCTCGACGGCACCGGCCAGCGCATCTGCTACTCGGTCAAGGCCAACGGCAACCTCGCCCTGCTGGCCCGGCTCGCCAAGCTCGGCGCCGGCTTCGACATCGTCTCCGGGGGAGAGCTGGAGCGCGTCCTGCGCGCCGGCGGCGACCCGTCGCGCGTCGTCTTCTCGGGCGTCGGCAAGTCCGTCGAGGACATCGACTTCGGCATCAAGTGCGGCATCGACGCGTTCAACGTGGAGAGCGCCTCGGAACTCGACCGGATCGAGTCGCGCGCGCGCGTCATCGGCCGCAAGGCTCGCGTGTCGATCCGCGTCAATCCGGACGTGGATGCCCACACCCATCCCTACATCGCCACCGGGCTCAAGGAGAACAAGTTCGGCGTTCCCGCGGACCTCGCCGTGGAGCTGTACCGCCGGGCGGCGGCTTCCGCGGATCTCTACGTCGTCGGCATCGCCTGCCACATCGGCTCGCAGATCGCCCAGGTGGAACCGTTCCGGGAAGCGCTGTGCGGACTGCTCGGCCTGGTGGACGCCCTGGGGAAGTTCGGCATCGCCGTCGAACACCTCGACATCGGCGGCGGCTTCGGCATCGTCTACGAGGACGAGACGCCGCTCGATCTCGACGCGTTGGGCCAAGTGCTGCGGGCGACCCTCGGCCGGCGACCCGCCAAGCTGTACGTCGAACCGGGACGCCTGCTGGTCGCCGAGGCGGGAATCCTGCTCACCCGGGTCGAATACCTGAAGCCCGCACCGGCACCCGGCTACCGGAACTTCGCCGTGGTGGACGCGGCCATGAACGATCTGATTCGTCCGGCGTTGTACGGCGCCTGGCATGCCGTGGATGCGGTCGCGCCGGGCGGGGCCCCGTCGAAGCACTGGGATGTGGTGGGCCCGGTGTGCGAGACGGGCGACTTTCTCGCCCTCGACCGGGAACTCGCCGTGGCCGAAGGCGACCTGCTCGCCATTCGCGAAGCCGGCGCGTACGGCTTCTCCCAGGGCTCCAACTACAACACCCGCCCCCGTCCCCCGGAGGTGATCGTCGACGAAGACGGCTTCACCGTCGCGCGCAAACGCGAGACGGTCGCAGACCTGCTACGGCTCGAGATCACGACGCCGGAGCGACCCTGACGAGCCCGTCACGGAATTTTCGACGCCATGAGTATCACACCGCCACTGTACGGCGACTCTTGGAACGAATCGTCTCGTTTTGCACGCCTATAATCGAGACGTGCAACGAAAGCCGCGTGGGAATGGATGAAGCTGCGCTTCACAAAGATGCACGGTCTTGGCAACGACTTCATGATCGTCGACCTGGTGACCCAACGCGGCGACCCGACGCCCGAGCAGATCCGCAACTGGGGTGATCGGCGCACCGGCGTGGGGTTCGATCAGTTGCTCCTGGCCCTGCCACCGGACGATCCGACGGCGGACTTCCGACTTCGCATCTTCAACGCCGACGGAACGGAGGCCGAGCAGTGCGGCAACGGTGCCCGCTGTTTCGCCCGGTTCGTGGTCGGCGAAGAACTCACGGTGAAGCGCGAACTCGCGATCGAGACGACGGGCGGGCGGCTCGAGACGGTCCTGTTGGACAACGGCCACGTCCGCGTCGTCATGGGTGTGCCGGAGACCGATCCCGCTGCGGTGCCCTTCGAGGCCGATGGCGGCTCGCTGTCGTACCCGGTGGACTTGGGCGATGAGTCCGTGGAGGTGACGCCGGTGTCCATGGGCAATCCCCATGCCGTGGTGTTCGTCGACAACGTCGCGGATGTGGATGTCGAGGGCATCGGCGGCGCCTTTCAAGATCACGAACGCTTTCCCGAACGGGTCAACGTCGGCTTTCTGCAGGTGGTGGACCGGCGCTTCGGGCGGCTGCGGGTCTACGAACGGGGCGCGGGGGAGACGCAGGCCTGCGGTAGCGGCGCGTGTGCGGCCATGGTTGCCGCCCGGCTGCACGAGCGCTTCGACGAACGTGCCAAGATCTCGTTGCCGGGTGGCAAGCTGCGGGTGGAATGGCAAGGTCGCGGAGCCCCCGCTACACTGTCGGGACCAACGGAACTGGTCTATACCGGGCGTATCGAACTATGAGTCGAACGGATGACTTGCCCGATGCACCGCTCTTGGACGACGACGCGGTCGCGGAGTTTCTGAGCAGCAATCCCGACTTCTTCAACCACCACGCGGACCTGCTCTCCGACCTCGACGTGCGGGGTGAAGCCGGCGACTCGGTGTCGCTGCTCGAACGCCAGGTTTCGGTGCTGCGCGAACGCAATCGCGATTTGAGGCAGCAGCTCAACACCTTGCTGACCAATGCGGCGGACAACGAGCAGGTCTACATGCGCATGAAGACCCTGACGCTGGCGTTGATGGATGCCGGGAGCGTGGCCGATCTCGACGTCGTACTTGATCGGTACCTGATCAGCGGTTTCGATGCGGACCACGCCACTTGCTTCGTACACCACTGGGTGCCAACCGACGACGAGGATCTGACCCACGTCGTGGGCATCGCCCTGGACGAGGCGTCACCGCTCCCCGGATTGTTCGAACGCACGGAACCGGTGTGCGCCGTGCATCGGGTCGAGGAATACACGGCCGTGTTCCCCGACGCGTTGCTGTCGGCACCGGGGTCGATCGCGCTCGTGCCGATGCGTACGGACGCGTTGAACGCGGTCCTGGTGATCGGCTCCTGGGATCCGCAACGGTTCGCGCCGGACATGGGCAAGGTCTTCCTCGTACACATCGGCGACGTGATGTCACGGACCCTGGAGCGCCTGGGCGTCGGATGAACAACGCCAGCGGCAGGGAGGCCCGGCAACAGGATCGCAGGGACGATGCGCGGCAAGGGACGCGTTCGGGACTCCGCGCCGATGTCGACGGGTTCCTCTCCCACCTGACAGTGGAGCGCCGGGCTTCGCCCCACACGGTGGCCGCCTACCGGCGCGATCTGGCGCGGTTCGCCGCCGAGTTGGGCGACGTGGCGAGCGGTGAGGTGCGTCCACAGGAGGTCCGCGAGTTCGCGAGCCGCCTGCATGCGCGCGGCCTGTCGCCACGTTCGGTGGCGCGCCACCTGTCGAGTGTTCGCAGCCTCTTCGACTACCTGGTCCGGCGCCACGAGTTGGGTGCCAACCCGGCCAACGGCGTGCGTGCGCCGAAGCAGCGCGAGCGCCTGCCGAAGACCATGGACGCGGACCAGACCGCGCAGTTGTTCACCGAACGCGCCGAGACCGCCATCGACATCCGCGACCGCACCATGCTGGAGTTGCTCTACGGCAGCGGCCTGCGCCTCGCGGAACTCGTCGCCATCGACATCCGCGACCTGGACCTTGCCAACGGCTTCGTGCGGGTGACGGGCAAGGGGCAGAAGACCCGCGTGGTGCCGGTGGGCGGCGCGGCCGCCGAAGCGGTCAGAGCGTGGCTCGCCAAGCGTCCGCAAGCCCGCGGCAGCGACCCGCTGTTCGTCGGGCGCGGCAACAACCGCATGTCGCCGAGGAACGTGCAGTTGCGCCTGAAGAAGGTCGCCGCGCGCACCATGGGCAACGACGGCCTGCATCCCCACCTGTTGCGGCACAGCTTCGCGAGCCACGTGCTGGAGTCCAGCGGCGACCTGCGCGCGGTGCAGGAGATGCTCGGACACGCCGACATCTCGACCACCCAGATC
>JAGWBN010000242.1 GCA_021295875.1 Pseudomonadales bacterium | reverse complement strand
CGGGCGCCGCCGGGATCACCGTTCATCCGCGGCCGGACGCGCGCCACATCCGTGCCGACGACGTCCACGCCCTGAAGGAACTCGTCGACACCTATCCGGAGGCGGAGTTCAACATCGAGGGCAACCCCACCGCGGCGCCCCGGGTCGGCTATCCGGGCTTCGACCGTCTGGTGGAGGCCGCGCGACCGGACCAGTGCACGCTGGTGCCGGACGACGATCAGCAGCTCACATCGGACCACGGCTGGGATTTCTCGGACGATGCGACCGTAGCCGAGCTCGGCGAACGGGTGGCGCGCTACCAGTCGTGGGGCCCCCGCGTCAGCCTGTTCATGGATCCGGTGGCGGAACAGATCACCGCCGCGAAACGCACCGGAGCGGAACGGATCGAGCTCTACACCGGTCCCTATGCCGATGCGGTCGCGGCCCACGGCCTGGACCATCCGCGAAGCGCCGCTTCGTGGGCCACCTACCGGGATGCGGCGCACCATGCCAACGACATCGGCCTCGGCGTCAACGCCGGTCACGACCTCGACCTCGTCAATCTCGGTCGGTTCGTGTCCATGGGCGGCATCGCCGAAGTGTCGATCGGCCACGCGCTGATCGCGGACGCCCTGGAGTTCGGCCTGGTGCCGACCGTCGAACGTTATTTGCACATATTGGAGAAACAAGAATGAACGGAAAATTGTCGTGCCGAGCGTTCGCGCTGGCCGTCGCCCTGGGATGCCTGGGTGCCGATGCCGGAGACGAGGAAGTCGGTGCCGCGTCCAATCCAAGCGTCGAGATCGCCACGAGCGTCGGTACGATGACGGTCGAACTGTGGCCGGAGAAGGCGCCGTTGACGGTGGCGAACTTCCTCGAACGCGTGGACGAAGGGTTCTACGACGGGCTCGTCTTCCACCGCGTGATCGCCGGTTTCATGATCCAGGCCGGCGGCTTCGACGCGCGGATGAACTACCGCGAGGCGCCCGCCACGGTGGTCAACGAGTCGAGCAACGGCGCGAGCAATCTGCAGTGGACCATCGCCATGGCGCGCGCCGGCGATCCGGACTCGGCCGGCGCGCAGTTCTACATCAATGTCTCGGACAACCAAAGACTGGACGCGGCGCCGGGCAAGCCCGGCTATACCGTGTTCGGCAAGCTCACTGCGGGCATGGACGTGGCCGGCGAGATCGAGTTCGCGGACACCGGAAGGGTCGGCGGCAGGCCCGATGTTCCGCTTGAGCCCATCACCATCCTTTCCACCACCCGCGTCGCTCCGGGCGGGGATTGACGCTATGATCCTCGTCTTGAGCGGAACACCGTGCGTATGAAGACCACCCTCACTGCACTAGGCGTGGCGGCCCTGTTGGCGGCCGTCGCGACGGAGATTTTCTTCCGATTCTTCGCCGGACAGTACCTTGTACTGCTGGCGATGTGCTTCGTCGCCAGCATTGTCACCGCGTTGGCGACCGTACGCTTCGCCGTGCGCCAGCCCGATGCCGAATCCCGAACAAGGGCGCCTCGCGCCAAGGACCACCCTCGGCAGCCGGATCGACCCCGTGAGCGACCGCGTCAGTCGGAGCGGCCTCGACAGTCGGATCGACCCCGTCAGCCGGAGTCCAAGCGCCCGGAACTGCCACCGGGAGCGAAGCGTGAGTCGGGCACCGTGAAGTGGTTCGACCGCACCAAGGGATACGGGTTCGTGATCCGCGAGAACGGTGACGAGATCTTCGTCCACCACCGTTCCATCCAACGCGAGGGACGCGAACGACCCGGACTCGAAGACGGCCAGGCGGTGAGCTTCGTGGCGGTGGAACGGGAGCGCGGCTGGCAGGCCGAGGACGTCGCTCCCGAGTGAACCTCAAGGCCCTACTCACCGACCGCCTCGAAGCGGGGCTCGTCCGTGCCGGTGTCCCGGACGCCGATGCCATCGTCGGTCCGGCGACACGGCCTGAATTCGGCGACTACCAGGCGAACGGCGCCATGGCGGCCGCCAAGCGGGCGGGCGTCAAGCCGCGCGACCTGGCGGCGCAGGTCATCGACAACAGCGACCTCGACGGCATCGCCCCGGCTTCATCAGCCTGCGCCTGGACGACGGCTTCCTTGCCGGGGCGCTGGGCGACGCCATCGACCCCGTGGGTGGCGGCACGCGTGTCGTCATCGACTATTCCCATCCCAACCTCGCCAAGGAGATGCAGGTCCATCACCTGCGCAGCACCATCATCGGCGACGCCATGGCACGCGTGCTGGAAGCCTTGGGCTACGACGTGATCCGCCAGAATCACGTCGGTGACTGGGGCACCGGTTTCGGGCGCCTGGTGGCGCATCTGAACGACACCGGCGAGGACAGCGAGGCGCTCGGCGACCTCGAGCGGTTCTACACCGAGGCATCGGCGCGGTTCGAGCGTGATCCGGCGTTCGCCGACCGGGCGCGGCAGGTGGTCGTTGATCTGCAGGGCGGCGATGCCGAGACGCTCGCCCGCTGGCGTCGCTACATCGGCATCTCCATGTCCCACTGCCAGGCCGTGTACGACCGGCTCGGTGTGGGTCTCCGGCCCGAACATGTGCGCGGCGAGAGCGCCTACAACGACGACCTCGACGATGTCGTCGCGGACCTCTCGGCGAAGGGGCTCCTAACCGAAGATGAGGGCGCGCTGTGCGCCTTCCTCGACGAGTTCAAGGGCAAGGACGGCAACGTCGTGCCGATCATCGTCCGCAAATCCGACGGCGGCTACCTCTATCACTCGACGGACCTGGCGGCGGTGCGCTATCGAACCGGGGCTCTTCAAGCCGAGCGGGTGCTCTACATCGTCGACGCGCGCCAGGGTCTGCATTTTCGCCAGTTGTTCGCGCTCGCCCGGGCGGCGGGATACGACCGCGGGGTGTCCCTCGAACACCACCCCTTCGGCATGATGCTCGGCGCCGATGGACGTCCGTTCAAGACCCGCGAGGGTAGCGGCGCCCGTCTGCTCGACTTTCTCGACGAGGCGACGGAGCGGGCGCGGGAACTCGTGGGGACGAAGAATCCGTCCCTCGGTGTCGAAGAAATGGACCGGGTGGCCCGCGCCGTCGGCATCGGCGCCGTCAAGTACGCGGACCTGTCGAAGAATCGAACCGGCGACTACGTCTTCGACTGGCACGCCATGATGTCCTTCGAGGGCAACACCGCGCCCTATCTCCAGTACGCCTATGCGCGGATCCAGAGTCTCTTCGAACGCGGTGGGGTGGACGCCGGGTCACTCACCGGCACGCCGACGATCCGGCAGCCCGAGGAACACGCCCTGGCCCTGCAGCTCGTCCGTTTTCAGGAGACGCTGGAGCAGGTGGCGAGCACCGTCATGCCCCACCTCCTTTGCACCTATCTCCACGACCTCGCGGCGGCGTTCATGCGCTTCTACGAGAACTGTCCGGTGCTCGACAGCGACGCCCGGGACGACCGCCTGCTGCTCTGCCGCCACACCGCGGCCAC
>JAGWBN010000241.1 GCA_021295875.1 Pseudomonadales bacterium | reverse complement strand
TGGCCGGCGCCCCGGATGTCCTCCACCAGGTCGTCGGCCAGGTATCGAAGTTGCTGTCGTGCATCGCGCGCAAGCTCCGGACGGGGACGGCGATCCCAGAGATGATGGTGCGGGTCGATGATCGGCTGATCGGGGTCGATCGCCGCTTCCGGCGTGCGCGCCAGCCAGCGCTTGAGGTTCTCACCAGGGATGTCGCGGGGCAGTTCGGCCATGTCGGAGCCTTCACGGTCGTGTTGCGAGGATGATAGCCGGAGCACCGGCGGCCGATCTTCCTTGAGTGCTACCAGGTGTCGACGTACGGACGCTTCTTCGCGGTGCGCGGCGGTACCGGCGGGAGGCTCTTCATGCCCCTGGTGATGAACGCCCGGGTGTCGGCCGGGTCGATGACGTAGCGCGCGCCCGAGTTGATGGCGCGTGCCGACTCGTAGCCCTGGGCGACGCGTCGCTCGTACGCAGCCTTACGTTCCTCGGGATCCTCGATGGCCGCGAGTTCCCGCCGCGCGGAGAGTTTCACGGCACCGTCGATGTTCATTCCGGCGAACTCGGCGGTTGGCCAGGCCACGGTCAGGAAGGGCACCGACGAAGCTCCGCCGATCATTGCCTGCACGCCGAGGCCGTAGGCCTTACGCACCATGATGCCGAACATCGGCGCGGTGCAGTTCGCGCCGATGTTGAACAACCGCACCGAATGCCGGACCAGGGCCGTGCGCTCGTGGTCGGGTCCCACCATGATCCCCGGGCAGTCCATGAAGACCACGACGGGGATGTCGAAGGCATCGCACAGTTGGAAGAACCGTGCACCCTTGTCGGCCCCGGGACTGTCCACGGCCCCCGCGAGGTGCGCCGGATTGTTGGCGACCACGCCCATGGGCCGGCCTTCGACGCGGATGAACGCCGTGATGACGCCGATGCCGAAGTCCTTGCGGATCTCGAGGACGGAGCCCTCGTCGGCCAATGTGTGGATGATGTCGCGCATCTCGTAGGTGCGCACGCGGTTCTCCGGGATGATGTGCCGCATCCGGCGCTGGTCCGGCGCCTCCCAGTCGGCGACGGGTCCCTGGAAGTAGGAAACGTACCTCTTGACCGCCTCGACGGCGGCGGCGTCGTCCTTGACCAGGATGTCGACGTCGCCGTTCGCGGCCTGGAACGACATCGAGCCCAGGTCTTGTGCCGTGTGGGTTCCCATGCCGCTCGCCTCGACCACCGCCGGTCCGTTCATGCCGATGGTGGAGCTCTCGGTGGCGATGATGACGTCGCAACAGGCGAGCAGTGCGGCGTTGCCGGCGAAACAGTCGCCGAGGTTGACGCCGATGAGCGGCACCAGGCCCGACAGCTTGGCGAAGTCCGTGAAGACGCTTGCGTCCATGCCGACGTTGCCGACGTTGCCATGGGGTTGCCCCTCGCCCTCGGAGAAGAGCACCAAGGGCAGCCGCCAGTCGTGGACCATTTCGTGGACCTGCTCCTGGCGGTAGTGGCCATGTGTGTAGGCGGCCGCCTCGTAGTTGCTGTGCACGGCCGCCACCCGAGAGTGCCCCTCGCCGACCAGCTCGGCATTGACGCTGCCGAAACCCATGACCGTACCGCCGAGGGCCGACCCCGCCGCCGGCGGACCGAATTCCCGCAACGAGCCTTCATCCATCAGGTCGTCGAGATTCTCGCGCGCCGTCCGCCGACCTTGATCGTGCAGCGCCGTCACCGCATGCGGTTGCGCTGCGTCCAGGGTCTGCTCGATGCGGTCGAATACTTCCCTGAGATCGCCGCGGATGTGGTCGAGATCCGCCCCGGTGTCCCCCTCGAGGGCACCGCCTTCGACATCCGTTTCATGGATGAAGACGATGGGATAGCCCTCGCGCACCACGTCGCCTTCGGCCATCGATACGGCGCACACGACGCCACTGCGCTCCGCCCGGATGTCGTGCTGCAGCTTCATGGCCTCGACCACAGCCACCGCCTGGCCGACGCGGACTTCCTCGCCGATCTCGACGCCGATTTCCACGATCGTCCCCTGGATCGGCGATGCCAGGCCCACCGATCCCTCCGGGCCGACCGCCTGCTGCTCCTGTTGGCTCGCAACGGTGCTTCCCTCGAAGCCGCTCGGCGTGACGAAGCGGGGCCGGTCCCGGGCGGCCGCGAGGTCCGCGATGTGCTCGTCGACGA
>JAGWBN010000040.1:23973-27361 GCA_021295875.1 Pseudomonadales bacterium | reverse complement strand
GCCGGCGTTCGTCGCGCGGAGGTGGCCCGGCACCAACCACCGCTCGACCTGTTCGAACACCAGCTCGGTGACGACCGCCAGCAAGGCGGCTGGAATCGCGCCTTCCAGGATCAGCCGCGTATCGTTCAAGGCAAGTCCCTTGACGATGGGATCGCCGAGACCGCCGGCGCCTATGAAGGCGGCCAGGGTGGCGGTGCCGATGCTGATCACCGCGGCGGTGCGTATCCCGGCGATGATGCTCGGCATGGCCAGCGGCACGAAGACGTGGCGCAGTTCCTCCGCGGGTGAGAGTCCCATGGCCACCGCGACGCGGCGGAGCGTCGGCTCGATGGACGTCAACCCGGTGACCGTGTTGCGCAGAATCGGCAGCAGCGCGTAGAGGAACAACGCCACGACCGCCGGCAGCACGCCGATCCCCGCAAGCGGGATCAGCAGCGCCAGGAGCGCGATGGACGGCACGGTCTGCAGCAGTCCGGCGACGTAGACCGCGGCCCGGGAGAGCACCGGCAACTTGAAGATGGCGAGTGCGAGCAGCACGGCCAGGAAGGTGGCCGGCAACAGCGCCAGGAGCACCAGTTCCAGGTGCCGCGTCGTATTGGCGGCAAGCCGGCCCGCCAGCGTGTCGCGGAACGGCGGCCCGTCGGCGGCCCCATCGTCCGCAACGATGCCCTTTTCCGCCAAGTACGCCGTGGCCACGGCGACGGTGTTCTCGCCGCCCAATACCGCCCGAGCGTTCATCTCGCGCATCTCGGTGTCGTCCAAGGTGTCGGCGACGCGCCGGAGGGCGTCCTTGGCACGGGCGCCCAGATCGAAACGCACCAGGGGCACGGCCAGGTAGACGGGGAAGAACCCGAGGTCGTCGTCGAGCACCGTCAGCGCGTAGCGGTTCAATTCGCCATCGGTGGAATACGCGTCGGTGAGGTCGATGGCGCCGTCGGCGATGGCCTGGTAGGCGAGCGCATGCTCGATGCCGGCGGGGACCTCCTCGATGCCGTAGGCGCGCTGCAGGCTGGGCCAACCGTCGCCGCGCTCGAGAAACTCGTGGGACACGGCCATGCGCAGATCGGGACGCGAACCCAAATCGGAGATCCGCGTCAGACCACGTGCCGTCGCCACCTGCTCCGACACGGCGAGGGCGTAGGTGTTGTTGAAGCCGAAGGTCTCGAGCATCTCGACACCGTCGGGAGCGAGCAAGTCGGCGAGACGTTCACGGGTCGGCTCGCCGTCGATGTTCTTGATGGCCTCGGCGATGGTACCCGTGTACTCCACGTAGACGTCGATGTCCCCCGCGACCAGCGCGTCGTAGCAGATCTTGGTGCCGCCGAGGCCCAGCTTGCGGTCCACCTCGAAGCCTTCGCTCTCCAGCAGCTGCGCCACCGCCTCGCCCAAAATGTAGGCCTCGGTGAAGTTCTTGCTGGCGACGACGATGGCCTCGTCCGCAGCGCTCGCAGCACCCAATCCCAATGCCAGTCCCAGGGCGACAAGGAAGCGGCGCCCGCTCATTCCGCCGACTCCAGCAGGCGCCGCACCAGGCCGTCCGCGGGCGACGCCACCACCGAATCGGTGGGTCCCGCCTGCACCACCGCGCCCTCTCCCATGATGACCAGGTAGTCCGCGAGTCGGCGCGCCTCCCGAATGTCGTGGGTGACGAGCACGGTGGTGACCGGTTCGTGGCCACGCAGGGTCTCGAACTGACCGTAGATCTCGGTGCGGGTAATGGGATCGATGGCCGAGAACGGTTCGTCCAGGAGCAGCATCTCGGGTTTGAGCATCATCGCCCGGCACAGTCCCGCCCGATGCTGCTGCCCGCCGGACAACTGGTGGGGGTAGCGTTGGTCCAGATCCCGGCCGAGGCCCACCAGATCGAACAGTTCACTACGCCTCGCGTCGATCTCCTCCTGGCGCCACCGTTGCAACCGCGCGATCAGCGAGACGTTCTCCTCGAGGGTCAGGTGCGGGAACAATCCCGCACCCTGGACGGCGTAGCCGATTCGCCGTCTGAAGGCTTCCAGCCCGTCGTCGGGCACGGCCTCGCCGAGGACGTCGACGCGGCCCTCGTCCGGTCGCAGAACGGCATTGACGAGCTGCAGGAGGGTGGTCTTGCCGCAACCGCTCTCGCCGACGATGGCACTGGTGGCCCGTGCCGGCAGGGCGAGATCCACGCCCCGGAAGACCCAATCGTCGAAGCGTTTGCCGACGCCTTCGAAGACGATGGCGTTGTCGCCGGTTGCGGTCACGGCTCGTACGCGGCCAGTTCTTCGAGCACCTCCCGGCGCGACGGGTCCGACTCCGCATCCAACAGGTCCGCCACGTTCTTCCTGTAGTCGGCGAGCGACGACCGGCGACCGAATCCCTCGCCCAGGCATCGACGGACGTGCTCCTGCCAGCGTTCTCGCTCGTCCGGCGCCAGCTCTTCAGAACGCACGCGTGCCTTGAGACGCTCCGCAAGTGTCCGCAGCCGCTTGTCCCGGGGCCGGAAATCCGGCCACGTCCCGCCAGCCACGAGCGTCCTCCTCAAGCGCTCCATCGCGAACCGGTCCGCATCGCCGACGAAGCCGTCGTACAGAGCGAGTTCGGCATCCTCCGCCGGGCCGTGCTCTTCGTCGGGACGGTAGATCTCCGCGATCTTCTCGGCGAGCCCCGGTTGCATCGCCTCGAGGGTCTCCCGACGGCGCTCGATCTCCTCCATGTCGAACCCCAGGCGCGCGGCGTCCTGTGCCCGGACGACGTTGATCGGCGCGAGGAACGGACATCGGTTCGTCTGCACCACCTTGATCGGAGGACGTTCCTCCACCGCCGGGAGGTCGTCGGCGAACAGGCGCCCGGCCACCTCGGCCGCATCGCACTCGATGAGCTGGGAGACGTCCCGAGACAGGTCCGCGACGATGAACCGGTTGTCGTACTGCGGATGCATCGCCACGGAGACCACGGGCGCGGTGCAGAAGCGCTCGTTGGCGTAGCGGTTGGAGACGTGTACGCACAGGTTCCCGCCCAAGGGCATCAGCAGCGCCCCGGACGCGTGGCGGAATCGTTGCCTTAGCGCGTAGTCCCAGAGCTTCGGCTGGGCCTCGCGGATGAGCCTCGCGAGGCCCACGGTCGCGTTGACGTCGGCCAGCGCATCGTGGGCGTTGCCGTGGTCGATGCCGTTGGCGGCACAGAGGCGTTCCAGGGCGAAGGTCACGATGCCCTCCTCCTCCGGCCAGTTGACGCCATCCGGACGCAGGGCGCAGGTCGCCCGGACCAGGTCGATGAGATCCCAGCGCGAGTTGCCCTCCTGCCACTCGCGGGCGTAGGGATCCATCAAGTTCCGATACAGGGTGTAGCGCAGAAACTCATCGTCGAAACGCAGGTTGTTGTAGCCGACGACGCAGGTCCCGGGCACTCGCAG
>JAGWBN010000040.1:12679-23893 GCA_021295875.1 Pseudomonadales bacterium | reverse complement strand
ACCTCCCGCCCGAGACGGACATAGGTCACGTAGGGCTCGTCGACCACCTCGAGATCCGTGTCGGTCCGGCAGCCCGCGAACTGCATGATGCGGTCGCTGCCCGGATGGGTACCCGAGGTCTCCAGGTCGTACCAGTAGAAACTCGACGGGGCCGGTGTCCCCCTTGCGCGCGCCATGCCTCCCCATCCATTGCCCGGGCCATCCCGTGCGCCGACCATGTTACGGGTTTCCGTCCGCGACAGCAGTTCGGGTCTCCCGGCCAACGCGCGACGGGTGACAATGCCGCGTTGGGCCGCAACCGGCTAAGCTAACGGGACCAACAAGACGCAAGGGGGACACATGGAGCACGACCGGCTATTCGACGGGGTCATCAAGCGCACGGTGGACGAGTCCACGCCGTCGTGGTCGCCATCGCCCGCGGTGCTCGAACGACGCCCCAACATCGTCATGATCGTCCTCGACGATGTGGGCTACTCCCAACTCGGCTGCTACGGTTCGGATATCGACACGCCCGCGTTGGACAGCCTCGCGACCGACGGGCTGCGCTACGCCAACTTCCACGTCACGCCGCTGTGTTCGCCCACGCGGACCTGTCTGCTCACCGGCCGCAATCACCACAGCGTCGGCATGGGCCGGGTCGCCGAGATGACGAACGGCTTCCCCAACACGCGCGGATTCGTGTCGAAGGAAGCGGCCAACGTGGCGGAAATGCTCCGCCCCCACGGCTACCACACCCTCGCCGCCGGGAAGTGGCACCTCGCTTCGATCAACGAGACGAGCCCTGCCGGGCCGTACGACCACTGGCCGCTGCAGCGGGGCTTCGACCGCTTCCACGGCTTCCTGGCGGGAGAGACCAACCAGTGGGACCCGGAACTCATCCAGGGCAACGAACGGATCGATTCACCCGACCGCGAGGGCTACCACCTCTCCGAGGACATCGTCGACCAATCCTGCAAGTGGCTGCGCCAGCTCGTCTCGGCCGATCCGAACCGTCCGTTCTTCCTCTACGTCGCATTCGCCGCCGGACATTCCCCGCACCACGTGCCGCGGGCCTACGCCGACAAGTACCGGGGCAGGTTCGACGCCGGCTGGGATGCCGCGCGCGTGCACACGCTCGAACGCCAGAAGGCTTCCGGACTCCTGCCACAAGACCAGCGGCTCGCGCCACGCAATCCCGGCGTGCAGGTCTGGGACGAACTCGATGGCGACGAGAAGCGCCTCGCGGCGCGGTTCGAGGAGGTGTTCGCGGGCTTCCTCGACCACACCGACGTGCAGATCGGTCGTCTGCTCGAGCAGATCGACGCCCTCGGCAAGCGCGACGACACCATCGTCATGGCGATCTCCGACAACGGCGCCAGTTCCGAGGGCGGTCCCCACGGCACCTACGACCATCAGCGGTCGCGCAACGGCTTCGGCACCAGCGTGGAGGACAACCTCAAGCGCCTCGACGACATGGGCGGACCGCTGACCTACAACCACTATCCGTTCGGCTGGGCCATGGCGGGAAACACGCCGTTCAAGCGCTACAAGGGCAACACCTACGCGGGCGGCGTTCGCGCGCCGCTGCTCGTCCGCTGGCCCAACGGCATCCACGCCCGGGGCGAGACCCGTCGCCAGTTCTACCACGTCGTCGACATCACCCCGACCCTGCTGGATCTCTTGGCGGTGCCGCTACCGGGCCAGGTGAACGGCGTCGAGCAGATCCCGCTGCACGGCGTTTCCATGGCGCACACGTTGAACGACGACAACGCGGACACGCGCAAGACGATCCAGTACTTCGAGACCATCGGCCAACGCGGCATCTGGCACGAGGGCTGGAAGGCGGTCACCTTCCACCATCGCGGGACCTCCTTCGACGACGACGTCTGGGAGCTCTATCACCTGGACGGGGATCTCGCCGAGATCGACAACCTGGCCGACGAGCATCCCGAAAAGCTCGATGAACTCGTCGGCCTCTGGTGGCGGGAGGCGGAGCGCTACGGCGTACTGCCGCTGGACGACCTGACCGGCCGTCGCGGCGTCGGCTGGTGGCCGGAACCCGGCAACCGCTGGGTGCTCTACCAGGATGCCGTGCTGCCGCACTTCTTCCGCGCCGGACCGCGGGTGCGGGGCGTGTCGCATCGAATCACCGCCCGCATCGACCGCGAATCCACCGACTCGGGCGGCGCCATCATCGCCGACGGCGGGCGCTTCGGCGGCTGGAGCATCTACGTTCTCGGCAACCGGATGCACTACACGACCAACAACTTCGGCGACCGCTGCCGGGTCTCGTCCCCCGTCGCCATTCCTCCGGGTGCCGTCACCCTGCGTGCGGACGTCGTGCGCACCGGACCCGACGAGGGCCGGGTGCGCTTCTTCGTCGACGGCGAGGCCGCGGGCGGTGGCGTCCTGGCACCGTTCCGCTACCACAACTTCGTCAACGAACCCCTGGACGTGGGTCGTGACAGCCAGACCCCGGTCGACGACGCCTACGCATCGCCGTTCGTCTTCGAAGGGCGGATCGCCGACGTCGTGATCGAGGCGGTGGGCACCGAAGTGGTCGACCAGGAGACGCTGCTCGAGGAGCTGATGGGCAGTCAGTGAGCCGTGCTCGCCTTCAACCGGCCTCGTCCGACAGACCGGCAGCGAGCTTCCTCGCCACGCTGTTCGGCGAGCCCGTCCGCCGGGCCAGCAGGGCGTAGAACGAGGGCACCACGAACAGCGTCAGGAAGGTCGCCAGCGACACGCCCGAGAAGACCACGATGCCGAGCACGGTGCGGCTCTCGGAACCGGCCCCGGTGGCGAGGATGAGCGGAATGGAACCCATCACCGTCGATATCGTCGTCATGATGACCGGGCGCAGGCGAATCCTCGAAGGCCATGCCGGCATCGCGCCGCTGGTTGATGAACTCGACGATGAGCACGCCGTTCTTGGCCGCGATCCCGATCAGCATGACGATGCCGATCTGGCTGTAGATGTTGATCGACGAGCCGGTGAGATACAGCCCGAGAAGCGCCCCGGTCATGGCCAGCGGCACGGTGACCAGGATGACGAATGGATGGACGAAGCTCTCGAACTGGGCGGCGAGGACCAGGAACACGATCAGCAGCGCCAGGCCGAAGGTGAACAACAGGCTGCCGGTCGCCTCGCGGTACTCCAGCGACTCGCCCTGGTAGTCGATGCGGGCCTCGTCGGGGAACGACTCGCGGACGATCCTCTCGAGAAACTCCAGCGCGTCGCCGAGCGCCACGCCCGGCGCGAGGCTCGCCGAAATGGTGACCGCGCGCAGCCGGTTGTAGCGATTGAGGCTACCCGGGCCGGCGCGCTCGTCGACGCGGATGAGGTTCGCCAGTGGCACGAGGTCGCCGCCGAGGTCCGAGCGGACATGGATGTTGGCGAGGTCCTGAGCCGAGGCGCGCTGATCGTCGCGCGCCTGCAGGATGACGTCGTACTCCTCGCCGTCCTTGACGTAGGTGGTGATGCGCTGTTCGCTCATCATCGCCGACAGGGTCCGGCCGATGTTCTGCACCGAGACCCCGAGGGCCGCGGCACGGTTTTTGTCGATGCGCACCACGGCCTGGGGTTGGGTTTCCCGCAGGTCGCTGTCGACCCGCGTCAGGCCCGGAAACTCCGACGCCCGCTCGAGTATCACGTCCCGCCATTGGGCAAGTGTGTCGTAGTCGGGGCCGCCGAGGACGAACTGTACGGGCTGGCCGCCGCCCATGCGCGACAGGCCCGAACGCACGAATGCGAACGCCCGGACGCCGGCGACGTTGCGCCACTCGGCGGTGGCGCGGGCGGCAGCCGCCTTGGTGGTCACCTGGCGCTCACCCCAGGGCTTCATCACGACCATGATCACACCGCTGTTGGACGCGTTGCCGCCCCACCCGGGAACCGCCATCACGACGACGTCGGCGATGCCCTCCTCCACCATCTGCAATGCCGGCAGCTCCAGCTTCAGGGCCTCGGTCTTCATCCGCTCGATGCCCATGCCTTCGGCGCCGGAGAACATCGCCATGAAGGCGCCCTGGTCCTCCTCCGGAACGTACTCCCGGGGCACCGACTCGAACAGCCAGTAGGCGGCACCCAACGCCGCGGCCGCCGCCAGCACGGCAGCCCAGGCATGCCGGATGAGTACCCGCAGGATGCGGCCGTAGCCTCGCCGCAGTGCCGCGAAACCCCGGTTGACGGTTCGGGACGTCCTGTTCTCGACTGCCGCCGGGCGAAGCAGTTTGGCGCACATCACCGGCGTCAGCGAGAGCGCCAGCACGCTCGAGAACACCACCGCGGCGGCGATCGTCACCGCAAGCTCGCCGAAGATGGCCCCGATGTTGTCGGTGAGGAACATGATCGGCGTGAACACCGCCACCAGCACCGCGGTGGTGGCGATGACCGCGAACGCAACCTGTCGGGATCCCCGGTACGCCGCCACCAGCGGCGACTCGCCTTCCTCGATGCGGCGGTGGATGTTCTCTAGCACGACGATGGCGTCGTCCACGACCAGGCCGATGGACAGCACCAGCGCCAGCAGGGTGATGAGGTTGACGGTGAAGCCGAACGCGGCCAGGGCGATGAAGGCCGATACCAGGCATACCGGGATCGTCACCGCCGGGATGGCCATGGTGCGCAGCGATCCCAGGAACACCAGGATCACCAGGCTCACCAGCACCGTGGTCACCGCGATCGTCCGGTACACGGAGTTGATGGCGGCGCGGATGAACACCGAGTCGTCGGAACCCGTGGACAGCCGCATGTGAGCCGGCAGCGTGTCGTTGATCCGGCCGATCTCCTCCTTGACCTGCTCCAACGTCTCCAGCGTGTTGGCGGTGGACTGCTTGATGATGCCGATGCTCACCGTCGGCAGGCCGTTGGCGCGGTAGATGGAGCGATGGTCCAGCGGCGCCACCTCGACGCGGGCGACCTCCCCCAGTCGGACGAGGTGACCGTCGTCACCCCGGGTGATGACGAGTTCGCGGAACTCCTTGGCGGATTCGTAGCCGCGGGCGATGCGCACCGTGAGTTCCCGGTCGTCGGTCTCGATGCGCCCGGCGGGGAGTTCGAGGTTCTCCCGCCGGAGCGCCGACTCGATGTCGTTCACGGTCAGTCCCCGTGCCGCGAGCGCCAGTCGGTCCACCCAGATGCGCATCGCCGGCCTCGCCCCGTAGACGCCGGCGTTTGCCACTCCCGGGATCGCGGCGAAGCGGTCGGCGATGTAGCGGTCGGTGTAGTCCGTCAGTTCCATGCGTCCGAGCACCGAGCTGACGACGTTGATGTACATCACCGGACGGGCGTCCGAGTCCTGCTTGCGGACCTCCGGTGGACGGACGTCTTCGGGCAGGTCGCGCATGGCCCGCGCGACCCGGTCGCGGACGTCGTTCGCCGCCTTGTCGATGTCGCGGCCGAGGTCGAACTCCAAGTTGATGGACGAGCCGCCGTCCCGGCTCGACGAGCGCACGGACTTGACGCCCGGGATGCCGCTGATCTCGTCCTCGATGACGGTCGTCACCCGGCTCTCGACCACGTCGGCCGAAGCGCCCGGATACGCGGTGCTGATGGACACCACGGGTGGCGTGATGTCGGGATATTCGCGCAGCGGCAGCAGGCTGAAGGACAGAAACCCGAACGCGACAAGGGCCAGGGCGATGACCGTGGCGAACACCGGTCGTTTGACGGATGTGTCCGAGAGCCACACGTTCAGGCGTCGGTCTGTTCGGGCGGCGGTCGGGCGGAGGCGTCACCGTCGTTCTCGGCGATGCGGACCGGGCCGCCGTTGCGTACGTTGATCAATCCGGTGGCGATCACTTCCTGCCCGGGTTCCAGGCCCCGGCGCACCTCCGCCTGGCCGCCGCGACGAACGCCCAGTTCGATGGCGTTCATTCGTGCGCGGCCGTCGTCGAGAAGATAGACGAAAGTCTCCGCACCACGCTGCAGGAGCGCGGTTTCCGGCACCATCAAGGCGTTCCGGTTGGCCGTGGCAAGACGGACCGTCATCAACATGCCGGGTCTAAGCAATGCATCTGGATTGTCGATGTGCGCACGCACCTGCACCGCCCGGGTCACCGGATTGACCCGTGAACCCACGGTCCGCACCACCGCATCGAACGGCCGGTCCGGAAACGCCGCACTGGCCGCGGTGAGTTCAAGCCCCGAATGCACGCTACCGAGATAGACCTCGGGCAGGGCGAAGTCGAGCTTGATGACCGAGACATCGTCCAGCGTCGTGATCGACGTGCCCGGCGTGATCAGGCTGCCGGCGCTGACCTGGCGGAAACCCAGTACGCCGGCGAATGGCGCGCGGATCAGCCGGTCGTCCAGGCGGGCGACGATGGCCTGGTAGCGGGCCCGGGCACCGGAAAGGCGCGCCCGCGCCTCGTCCACATCGGACACCGGAATGCTGTGCTGGTCGAGCAGGTCCTTCAAGCGGTCGTATTGGGTTTGGGCATCCTCGAGACCGGCTTCGGCCTCCTTGAGCTGCGCGGTCTGCTCCTCGTTGGTGAGTTCGACCAGGACGTCGCCCTGGTCCACGAAGTCGCCGTCCTCGAAGCGCACGTGTCGAATCGGGTCGGTGACCTTGGCGGTGACCGTGACCGACTCGTTGGCCCGGGTGGTGCCGACCGATTCGACGATGTCCGCAAGGGGATGGACCCTCGCCGCGGCCGTGGTCACCAAGGGCGGCTGCGGAGTGAAACCACCGGGACCCGAGGCGCCATCCTCGCTACATGCGCCCACCGCAAGGGCCAGGATTACGCAACAGCAGCGAGTTCCGTACACGCCAAACTCCACCAACGACGGCCTATCGTAACCGTAGGGGAGACCCTTGTGGTCGCCCTCTTCAGTCTTCGACGCCGCCGAGATGGGTGTCCCTACACGGCCGGGTACCTCCAAGTGGCATAATGGCTCGCACGTCTAGGTTGGAGATTGTGATGCGAATGATTACAGGCCGATGGCTGCCGGGGCTCGGAATTGGATGTCTTGTGGTCGTCGGAACGGTTGGCAGCGGAGTTGCACTTGGCGACGAGGAAGAAGCGCCCTCGACGGACAAGCGCGCAGCCATTGAACGCCTGATGGAGGTGACGAAAGCCTCGGACATGCAGGCGCAGATGGGCACTCTGATCGCGCAGCAAGTCGTGCAGATGAGCGGCGCACAGACCACGGAAGCCGTCGCCCGGTCCCGGGAGATCGCGGCAACGGTCGTCGGAGAGACGCTCGCCGAGGCCAATCTGCTCGATGAAGTCATCCCCATCTACGAGAAGTACTTCACGCACGAGGAGATCCTGCAATGATCGCCTTCTACGAGACGCCCATCGGCAAGAAGGCGATCAAGGTCATGCCACAGTTGATGGTGGATAGCATGCAGGCGGGGCAGCGCTGGGCGATGACGGTGATGCCCGAGGTCGAGCAGAAGGTGTTGGCACAAATGCGCGAAGAAGGACTGTTCGAGTCGGAAGAAGGACCAGTCGAGTCAGAGGAGGGTTAGTTCCGAAGCGGTCTCCGGGCGACCGCGAAGCAGGTGGTACGCACGGGTGGGGGCCCGCCCGTCGTGCGCGGTGGCCGCACTACCGATCAAAGATCTCCCAGCGCTCCTCCTCTGGTAGCACAGCAAGTTTCCCTACGGCGGCGTAGAACGCCGGCCAATCTTCACCGAGGTCGCTGAACAGTCGCGCGAACCGCGGCTTGTTGTCCTCGTAGGTGGAGATCAGCGCCATGCGTGCGTTGTTGAACGGGGCCGCCATGGCGGCGTCGTATCGCCCTCCCCCTAGACGCTCCCGGTTCGACTCGTAGTCCCGGCGCATCGCCGCGAACAACTCGGCCTTGAGCTGCCGCTTGGCGGCATTGCCGACAGGCCGTGCGTAGAGGTCCGCCAGCCGCCCTCGCCACTCACCCAGGAAGCGGCTATACGCCTTCGCCGATGCCAGGCTCTGCCGATAGGCGGCCGCGTCGCCACCATCGCGGCCGAGCCAGCGAAACGCACCTTCGTTGCCGACGAACCCCGCGAACGACTCGTTGAACGCCGAGTCGCCGGCGACGTAGACGACGCTGTGGGCAAGCTCGTGGAAGATGAGATCGGCGAGTGCCGCCTCGTCGTAGCCGAGGAAGCTCGACAGGATCGGGTCGTCGAACCAGCCGAGGGTCGAATAGGCGGCGACCTCGGCCATCAGCACGTCGTGGGTCACACCCAGCCGTTCGGCCTCGCGGGAGGCGCTTGTTCGGGCGAAGTAGCCACGGTACACGGCACAGCCAATCACCGGATAGCAGCGAGGAACCGCGTCGACCGAAAACTCGGGTGCCGCGACCACGCTCCACAGGAGCGCCCCGTCGATCTCGACATAGCTTCGGTATCGCCCCCCCACGGGCAGATGCAGCTCGTCTTCCGCGTAGCCCAGCAGGTTCTCCACCAAGCGGAGCTTGCGCACGACTTCGGGGTCGGAATGCGGATCGGCGATCACTTCTCCGGCATCCCGGCGCGCGAACATCAGCGATGCCTGGCCGGTCGCCGCCTGGGCGTAGAAGCCGACCGTGCTGCAACCGCCGAGACTCAGTACGAGGAGTCCGAGCAGGACGGGCACGACGAGCTTCGCGTTTACGCTGCGCTGACCAGGGGGCACAATGTACTCGGCATGCGGCAACCCGGGCTGCACGGGCGTGGTCGAGTCGTTTCGAGGAACCCTGGCGTTCGCGTTCATCATCGTGAACAGCGTCCTTTGGTGCACGCTGATATTCTGCCTTGGACTGGCGCGTCCGTTTCTGCCGAGGAATGGAAGACACCGGATAGCCCTCGGCAATGCCATGGTGCGCGCCATGGACGGCTGGGTCGTGTGCGCACGGTGGATGGTGCGGGTCCTGGGTATCTGCCGCGTTCACGAAACCGAGAGAGCCGAGGGTCTACGGCGCGACGCCTGGTACGCCGTGGTGTCCAATCACCAGACCTGGGCCGACATTCTCGTGCTGGTCCTCGCCCTCTACGGCCGCATCCCACAGTTCAAGTTCTTCACCAAGCGCGAACTGATCTGGCTGCCGTTCCTCGGTCTCGCCATGTGGTTGCTGGAGTTTCCCTACGTCCACCGCTACAGCCGCGAACGCCTCGAGGCCGATCCGGGGTTGCGCGAGCGGGACCGTGAGGCCACGTTGCGGGCATGCCGGGTGTTCCGGGACCGTCCGACGAGCGTCTTGATCTTCCTCGAAGGCACCCGCTTCACACCGGCGAAGCGCGATGCTCAGAACTCGCCCTACCAAGCCCTCCTGTTCCCCAAGACCGGCGGTCTCGGGCTTGTTCTGGAGAACCTGGACGACCTTCTGGACGCGGTGGTCGACGTCACGATCCGGTATCCGGACGACGCACCGGGGTTCTGGGACTTCTGCTGCGGACGCTGCCCGCACGTGGACGTGGCGATCCGTCCGCTGCCGCTACCGTCCGCCGAACCCGAGGCAATGCGGGACTGGGTCGACCAGCTCTGGAAGGACAAGGATGCCCGCCTGACCGCCTCGTAGGGACTGCAAGCCCATCGCGATGAATCAGGTTGTAGGCGATCCTTCGGTTTTCTTACAAACAAACGTGAGGCACGGCGGGCCGGTCGGTACGCCCGTATCGATGTGGACACTCGTTTCGAATCCGATTTCGCGCAAATCCGCGAGCAGATCCTTGCCGAAGTCCGTGTACACCAGGGAACGGCCCCCGTCGCCGGCGATGTGATAGCGCGCCGGCAAGAGAGGTATGTCGGTGTCGGTCGTCGTGTCGACGCGGGAAACGGTCTTCGAAGCCATCGGGACGGCGACGGGGATGGTGAACACATGCCGGCCTCCGACCTTCAACACGCGCCGGATTTCCGCGAATCCGGCATACGGTCGCCTAACATGTTCCATGAGATCCGAGGTGATCACCAGATCGAAAGACCCGTCTTGGAACGTCAGGGACTGCAGGTCCTGGTTGACGATGCCATCGCGCGTCTCGCCCAAGGCGAGGTCGTCCCAGTTGTAGCTCTGAACGTAGTGAGGCAGCCCCGCGAGGTACTCCCGGAACGGTCCCGCCAGCCCAGGCTCGTAGACCCTGAGGGCGCGGAAACCCGGCTCACGGCAAAGCCCTTCGAGGCATTGGGCATCCTCGGCGTAGAGATCGACGACGGCGTACGCCTGTCCACGCTGGCGGAGTGATGCCCTGCACTGCGCGCATCGGAACGACTCCCGGATCGAACCACCCGTATGGGCGAATACGGTCTGGCGCCCACAGACGCTGCAGGTTCCGGCGTGGTCGTACTCGACCTCGGCCACTCCCCCGAGTCCGCCAAGCGCGTTGGTCTCCGGCGGGTCGTTGCCGAGGAAGTGGCCTCTCACGACCCGGTCCGTCCCGCCGACATCCCGACCGTTGCCTTCGAAAGTGGTGTTCGTGACAACGACGTCGGTACACGGGCGATGGCCGTGGAACGACAGTCCCCTGCGCTCGCTGCGCCGCACGACGGAGCCGTCCACGACGACGTGCTTAGCATTCGTGAGGTCGATCCCCGTCGCGTTGTCGGCGATGGCGCACTGCCGGACCAGGACATTGCCGAGTTCGTGATTCCGATGCCCTCGCACCGCGATTCCGCATCGGCAGTGGGCGATATCGGCCGACACAACAACGCCGTCGAAGGGCGCGAACTCCGAGTCCAGCATGATGCCGTGTCCCGTGCACTCCCGGATCGTGCATTGGACGACCGCATCGCCGCCGCCGTCCAGGTGGATGGCCGAGTGCACATCGTCACGCCCCGAGTCCACGATTCGGGTGTTGGCGACCACGATGCGAAACGTTCCCGAGGTGCTGACGCCGCTCCAGCCGATGCGACGACAGGAAAGCCGGTCAAGGAGAATGTCATCGCACCGGGTGAAGTGGGTCGCCGCCTGCCTCGCGTCGCAGACTCGGAGGTCCGTCAGGCGCGCGTGCGTTACCCGGTTGAAGTAGACGGCACTGCAGAAGTTGACCCTGTCGTCACCCGTCGACCTGGACTGGTCTGCCGCCGTACCGAGCAACGTCAGTCGGCGAATTTCTATGTTGTGGTTGCCGCCTTGGTGGTCGGCGTTCGTCAACAGATGGTCGTTGGTTCCGGGCAGCAGTTGCAGAACGGTGTCGCCGTCCGCCGCCCCCTGAATCACCGTGTTGGAGGGAATCCTGATCGTGCCGACGCAGTAGCGCCCGGCCGGAATCGACACGGTTCGTGGTCGCTCGGGAACGGTGTCGAGGATAGCCTGGAGTCGATGCGTGA
>JAGWBN010000040.1:819-12646 GCA_021295875.1 Pseudomonadales bacterium | reverse complement strand
GCCGGGTCGGCGCCGCGCTCCATCCCCGATGCCGACGGAGGACGCGTGGCGGCGCGACGCGGGTTGGCCCATGGCGGGGCTTGTGCGGCCGACGGGCTCGCGATCCTGTCCCTCAGGGAATCGGCCACCGTCTTCGGGCGGCGGCGGAACAGGCGACTCGGCAACGACAGCAGCAAGTCACCCAACCGCCACCGCCGGGAACGCAAGAGTGCGTCGATGTCATCCCGGAAAGCGCCGTGCTCGGCTTCGAGCGTTGCCCAAGCTCGGCGGTAGCATGCCAAGGCGGCGTCCTTCTCGACGAGCTCTTCGCCCAGAGCACGCTTTTCCTCGTCGTAGCCGAAGTGCTCCTGCGCCTGTTCGAGTCGTTCGAAGCGTTTGCCGAGCTCCCGCTCGTTGGTTCCGGCAACCACGTGGGCCTCTTCCCGTGTCAAGAATCAACTGCCGTCAGCCCGACAATATGACGTTCATACGCATGCGAACCTGACACGGGCGGCCGCGCCCAATGTGTGCGCGGTCGGGCTCTACGGTACGCGCATGCGCAGAGCGTCGACGTCGCGGCGAAGGCTGGAGATGTCGGTGTTGACCTGCGCGCGGTGGGCGTCGATGGCGCGGATCGCCGTCTCGTTCTCGGCGACCTTGGTCGCCAGCGAAGCCTGCAGCCGGGATGCCAGCTGGAAGGCCGCGTTCGCCTTGTCCACCGCGTCCTGCAGGTCCTTGGTCATTCGCTTCGACTGCATGTCCAGTGCCGTCACCTTGTCGGCCACGTCGCGCTGGCGCGAGAGAATCGCGTCGATCGACGTCAGCTTGCCCGCGTTGTTCTTGGTGTCGCTGTCGACCCGGTTGAGCGTCGCCGTCAACGCCTTGGTCTCCTTGTTGAGATCGGCGATGTCGTCGCGATGACGGCGGTAGTTCGCCCAGAGTTTGTCGACCTCCGAAATCCACTCGTTCTGCTTCTCGACGATTTCCGTGTCGGAACTCGTCACTTTCTCGTCCGTAGCCTTCAACCGGGACTCCAGGACGCCGAGGCGGACGTCCGATTCGGCCAGTTCCCTGCTCGCCCGTTCGAGTTGCTCCTGTTGGTTGAAGATGAACCAGCCCGCGCCCGCGAGCCCCGCGATCAGCACCACGAGCACGGCGTTGACTACCAGCGGCGACGACGAACTGCTGCTCGTACGCGACCGGCCCCGACCGCCTCGACCGTAGCGGCCGGCATCCTCGGGATTCGCTGCGATGGTGGGTGTTGAGTCCTGATCCATGAGGACTCTCCCAGTGTGGAAAAAGATTGCAAAAGACTAGCAGCCTGCCGGACTTTCGCGCCAGCGGTTCGGGGGTGATGGACGGGTTGCGGATGGCGGCTAGGGTGAGCGAACGCCATGACCGCGGATCCTGTGGCGAGCTTGCCGTCGGCACCGGCTCAAGAGAACGCGATCTCGAGGCCGCCCGGGCCGGGCAACCCGTCCTGTGACGGATTGCCTAGACCGGCGATTTTGCCCTTCCGGGCGCGATTGGGTCGCCTACAGGTTTGCGACCAGCAAGCCCATGACGACGGTGAGCACGAGGCTTGAGACGATCACGCCCCGCACCGTGGTCAGAACCATCGTCTTGCCCCAGATCGCATTGGCCTCGATGGCGGCGATGATGACGAGGCCGACAATCAGACCCGTCGTCGACAGCGGCGTTCCCTGGAGCCCCTCGCCGTGCATATGCGCCACCATGAAATACAGCATGGGTGCGGACAGGAAGGTGTTCGTGCGGGACGCCAACAACGCCTTCGCAGCGGCACCGGCCGCAGCGGGATCTGCCTCGCCGCCTCCTTGGATCGCCTCGTTGGAAGCGATCACCACCTTCTGGTTGGGCCAGATCACGAACCACACGTTGGCCGCCATGACGGTGCCCATGACGACACCGAGCGCGATGCCGGTCGAAAGCGCCGTCATGATGTAGTAGAGCAGGATGATCCCGGTCAGGAACGTCAATGCCGCTGCCCAGCGGAACCACCACAGCGCCGACGGTACGAGCTTCGTGAACGCGTCGACTTTCGCTTCGCTGCTGGCGGCATTCATGTAGCCGCCTTGTACGAAGTTGAAGTAGTAGAGCAGACCGATCCAGGCAATCCCGAACAGAATGTGCGCCCAACGCGCCAGAAAGTCGATGTACTCCATGCTTCTCCCCCAAGCTTTTTCGAGCGACAACTCGACTATAACAAACAACGGAGAACGTACAACGAAGCGGGCGTGCCATGACGGAAAAAGAGAACCCCGCCGGAAGCGGGGTTCCTGTCGGTCTTGGACGACCGCGGCACACACGTTGCGCCACAGCGCTCGGCCCCTGACTCCGGATTCTCGCTTGCGAGAATCCGGGCGACCTCGGAGGCGCTCCGCGGCGCGGGCGCGTCTACATCATGCCGCCCATATCGCCCATGCCACCGCCCGGAGGCATCGCCGGGGGCGGGTTATCCTCGGGCATCTCGCTGACCATCGCCTCGGTGGTGATCATCAGTCCTCCCACGGAGGCGGCCGCCTGCAGGGCGGTGCGAGTGACCTTGGCCGGGTCCGGAATGCCGAGCGCGATCATGTCGCCGTACTCGCCATTCGAACCGTCGTAGCCGTGGTTGCCGTCGAGGGTGCGGACCTTGTCGTAGACCACCGCCGGCTCGTCGCCCGCGTTCTGCGCGATCTGGCGCAACGGTGTCGCCATGGCCCGAAGCGCGATCTGGATGCCGACGTTCTGGTCTTCGTTGGCGCCCTTGAGCCCCTCGATGGCCTGCAGCGCACGCACCAGGGCGACGCCGCCGCCCGGCACGATGCCTTCCTCGACCGCCGCGCGGGTGGAGTGCAGCGCATCCTCGGTCCGCGCCTGCTTCTCCTTCATCTCCACCTCGGTGGCGGCGCCGACCTTGATCACGGCCACACCGCCCGCCAGCTTGGCCAGGCGTTCCTGGAGCTTCTCGCGGTCGTAGTCGGAACTGGTCTCCTCGATCTCGGCGCGGATCTGCTTGATCCGCCCCTCGATGTCGGCCTTGTCGCCCGCGCCGTCGACGATGGTGGTGTTCTCCTTGCTCGACGAAACCTTCTTGGCGGTGCCGAGGTCGTCTAGGGAGGCGTTCTCGAGGGTGAGTCCGACCTCCTCGGAGATCACCACGCCACCGGTGAGGATGGCGATGTCCTGCAGCATGGCCTTGCGGCGGTCGCCGAATCCCGGAGCCTTGGCGGCGGCGATCTTGACGATGCCGCGCATGTTGTTGACCACCAGGGTCGCGAGCGCTTCGCCTTCGATGTCCTCGGCAATCACCATGAGCGGACGACCCGCTTTGGCGACGTTCTCCAATATCGGCAGCATGTCGCGGATGTTGGAGATCTTCTTGTCGCACAGCAGGATGTAGGGCTCATCCAAGTCGGCGGACATGGAGTCCTGGTTGTTGATGAAGTAGGGCGACAGGTAGCCGCGGTCGAACTGCATGCCTTCAACGACCTCCAGTTCGTTCTCGAGACCGCTGCCCTGCTCCACCGTGATGACGCCTTCCTTGCCCACCTTGTCCATGGCCTCGGCGATCACGTCGCCGATCTCGGAGTCGTTGTTGGCGGACACGGTACCCACCTGGGCGATGGACGTGGAGTCCTCGCACGGGGTCGCCATCTTGCCGATCTCTGCAACGGCGGCGATGACGGCCTTGTCGATGCCGCGCTTCAGGTCCATGGGGTTCATGCCCGCAGCCACGGACTTCAGGCCCTCGGCCAGCATGGACTGGGCCAATACCGTCGCGGTGGTGGTGCCGTCGCCCGCCTCGTCCGAGGTCTTGCTGGCGACTTCCTTGACCATCTGCGCACCCATGTTCTCGAACTTGTCCTTGAGTTCGATCTCCTTGGCGACGGAAACGCCGTCCTTGGTCACGGTGGGTGCCCCGAAGGACTTGTCGAGCACAACGTTGCGGCCTTTCGGCCCGAGCGTGACCCTGACGGCATTCGCCAGGGTGTTGACGCCGCTCAACAGGCGCGTTCGCGCGTCGTCTCCAAACTGTACTTCCTTAGCACTCATTTCGGTTCCTCCTCGAGTTCGCCGATCAGCCTTCGAGCACGCCGAAGATCTCGGTCTCGGAGAGGATCAGAAGTTCCTCGCCGTCGATCTTCACCGTGCTACCGGCGTACTGGCCAAAAATGATCTTGTCGCCGACACTGACGTCCGGCTCCCGCCGGCTGCCATCGTCCTCGACCTTGCCCGGCCCGACCGCCAGGATCTCGCCCTGGGAAGGCTTCTCGGAAGCCGAGTCGGGCAATACGATGCCGCCTGCGGACACAGCGTCCTCTTCGATGCGGCGCACGACCACGCGGTCGTGAAGTGGTCGGATGTTCATGACTAGCTTCTCCCAATGCTGTTCAAACACCAATCCGATCATGGATTAGCACTCGTGATGTGAGAGTGCTAATCCACGCGGCGCTAATCATAGGGGCGGATTTCGCGAATTCAACCCCTTTACCGGGGCGGGTTTTCGATCGGTGGCAAACGGCTCCCTGGATTGGCCCCGTGCGCGTGCTCGCGACCGAGAGCCTTCACCCCCGGGAGCGCGAGGGGCCTGCCCCTCGAATGCGGGCTAGAGACTTAGATGCAGCCGCAAGGCCGTGTCGACGTCATTCATGAGTCGTGGTGGCAGGCGACCCAGGCGATCCTGAAGGCGTTCAACGGCGACGGCACGGACCTGTTCGGCCTGTGCCTTTGATTCACCCGGCAAACCACCCGTGCGCGCGGCGATCTTCACCTGGAAGGGATAGACACGACGAACGTTGCGCGTGATTGGCAAAACGGTGATCACACCACGGTTCATGGCGGCAGCGCTGTCGTTGGCCGCGTTGTTGCCAACGACAACCGCAGGTCTTTGGAAAGCGGCCTCGGCCCCGATGGGTTCGGCGAAGTCCACCATCCAAACGTCGCCGCGGCGAGGCGCTACCCCGTTCAAGGTTGCAGACCATCGGACACGGAGCGGTCCCAGGCTTCGCCATCGTCGTCCTCATCCCATTCACCCCACGCGCTAGCGTAGTCGTCGGCCAGCGCCGAGGTACGCAAAAGCCTTAAAGCGGCCTGAACGACGCCTGATCGCGACCCGATGCCTTGCGACCGGGCATAGGAATCCAGGAACCCGATGTCCTCGGCAGCGAGGCTGATGCTGAGTTTCACGGTATGCACTTGAGTAGCAAGATTCGTTCCTACCACTTTACTACTCCTGGTAAGACCTTACAATCAGGCGAATGTCCAGGACGGAACCCACCCCCGACGAACAGATCTGGCACGTCGTCGCCAGCATTCCACGCGGACGGGTCGCGAGCTATGGACAGGTGGCGGAACTCGCGGGCCTGCCCGGCGGCGCCCGCCGCGTCGGCCGCAGCCTCGCCGGGCTGCCCGCCGACAGCCGGCTGCCGTGGCATCGCGTGATCAACTCAGCAGGACGCGTCTCCCTGCGAGGAGCCGCCGCAGAGCGTCAGCGGCAGCGGTTGCGGGACGAAGGAGTGACCTTCACCAAGGGTCGGGTGAATCTCGACCGCTACGGGTGGGTCCCCTAGCCCCCGTTCAATCCCGAAAGTTGTTGAACTGCAGCGGCACGCCGAAGTCGCCGTCCTTGAGCTTCGCGATCACCGCCTGAAGGTCGTCTCGTTTCTTGCCCGTGACCCGTACCTTGTCGCCCTGGATCTGCGACTGCACCTTGAGGCGGGAGTCCTTTACGGTCTTGACGATCCGCTTGCTCGCGTCGCGGTCGATGCCCTGCTTCAGACCGAAGGGCTGACGCTTCTGCTTACCCGAGGCTTCGAGCGGTCGCGGATCCAAGGCGCCGACGTCCACCGAGCGGCGGGTCAGCTTGTCCCTCAGGATGTCGACCAGTTGATTGACCTGGAACTCCTCCTGCGCCCATACCGTGACGATGTCGCCCTCGAGGTCGAAGCCGGCGTCGACGCCGCGAAAGTCGAACCGGGTCCTGAGCTCGCGCATCGACTGGTCGATGGCATTGCGCACCTCCTGCAGATCGACTTCGGAAACCACGTCGAAGGTAGGCATAATCCACTCGCTTTCCGTCCGGACGACGTGCATCTTGACATGAACGAACGCAGACGCCGCAACCGGATCGACAGGGTCACCACCAAGAGCGGCGACGCGGGGGAGACGTCGCTGGCCGATGGCCACCGATACCCCAAGCACCACTCGAAGATCGAACTCACCGGAGCCCTCGACGAGGCCAATACCTTCATCGGGGCGCTGGCGGAAGAGACGGACGTGTCGGTCACCGAGCGGCTCCGCGTCCTCCAGGCACGGCTCTTCGACCTCGGTGCCGTCGTCGCCACCGGACACTCGGACATCGACTGGCACGCACTCGCGGCAAACCTGGACCAAGACACCGCGAAGCTCAACGCGCGACTCGAACCACTGCGGGAGTTCATCCTGCCGGGCGGCGGGCTGGCGGCAGCCGCAGCGCATGTCGCACGTGCCGCCGTGCGCCGTGCCGAACGCGCCTGGTGGGCGGCAGCGGACGAATCGAGTGACCTTGCCGACACCGGTGCCGGTGTCTTCCTCAACCGCCTCTCGGATCACCTGTTCGTGTTGGCACGGACGCTGGCCGACACCGAGGTGCTCTGGGAGCCGCTAAAGCGCCAATCGCCGGACGTCCCCGAGAAGCCGGCCTAGGTCGACGACGAACCTCCCGGCCTCGGCACCGTTGATGGCGCGGTGATCGTAGGACAGCGACACCGGGAGGACCTTGCGCGGTTGGAACGCGGTTCCGTCCCAGACGGGTCGCGTGTCGAGCCGGGCGACGCCGAGGATCGCCACTTCCGGCGCGTTGACGATGGGCGTGAAGCCCGTACCGCCAACGGCCCCGAGGCTCGAGATCGTGAAGCTGCCGCCCCGCATCTCGTCGGGTTTGAGCTTCTTCGAGCGGGCCGCGTCCGACAGCCTGGCGATTTCGGTGGCGAGTTCGTAGATGCCCTTTCCGCCGGCATCGCGAACCACCGGCACCACCAGCCCGTCCTCCGTGTCGACCGCGAAGCCGATGTGGTGGTAGCGCTTGACGATCAGCGACGTGACCGTCGGATCGAGGGAGGCGTTGAACTGCGGATGCATTTCGAGCACCCGTACGCACGCCTTCATGATGAATGGCAACGGCGTCAGCTTGATGTCCCGGGCCGACGCCTCTTCCTTCAACGTGGCACGGAATGCCTCGAGGTCCGTGACGTCGATGTCGTCGTGCTGGGTGACGTGGACCACATGCTGCCAACTGCGGTGCAGGTTCTGAGCACCACGGGCCCGAATGCGCGACAGCGGCACGGTCTCGATTTCACCGTAACGGGAGAAATCCACCACCTCCATGGGCGCGAGCCCTGGCGTAGCCGGGGTGCCCAGGTTGCGCTTGACGAACGCCTTGACGTCGTCCTTGACGATGCGGCCCCGCGCCCCCGAGCCATTCACCGCGACGAGGTCGACGCCGAGTTCCCGCGCCAGACGGCGTACCGCCGGACCGGCGTAGACCTTGCTGCCTGAACCTACCGGGGTCTCCACGGCAGGCACAGGCGCGGTCGGTCCGGGCGCTTCCGAGGCCGGTTCAGGCGCTTCCGAGGCCGGTTCGAGCACCCTCGGGGGCGCCTCGACCTCACCGTCGAGCACGACCAGCAGGGTCGACTCCTCGACGCCGTCGCCTTCCTTCACCGCCACTTCGAGCACGGTGCCCGCGAACGGCGACGGAATCTCCATGGAGGCCTTCTCGGACTCCACCACCACCAGCAGATCGTCCACCGCCACCCGCTGCCCGGCGGCCACCGCCACCTCGATGACGGACACGTTTTCGGCTTCGCCGATGTCGGGGACGCGGATCTCGATGCGTTCCGCCGCCGGCGATGACGGAACCGCGATCTCAGGCGTGACGGGAGGAGGTTCGACGATGGTAGGCGAGCCGTCGGCGGTGCCTGCCTCGACGGCTTCGTCGGTGGACTCGGTTCGTTCCTCCCCATCGACGGCATCCATTCGCAGGATCGAATCTCCGGAGTTGACGACATCGCCGAGCGACACCAGTACCTGGTCGACCGTTCCGGTGAACGGTGCCGGCACCTCCATGGACGCCTTGTCGGACTCGATGACGATGAGCGCGTCGTTCTCCGCCACCGCGTCCCCCGGAGCGACGCAGATCTCGATGACCTCCACATCCTCCGCGTCGCCGATGTCCGGGATGGTCACGTCCATCAGGACAGCCTCGGATTGTCCTTGTCCGGGGAGATGTCCATGGCGGCCATCGCGTCCACGACCTCGGCCGCCGAAACCACCTGGCGGTCCTGCAGTTCGCGCAGCGCCGCCAGAGTGACGAAGCGTTCATCCACCTCGAAGAAGTCGCGCAGCTTCTCCCGGGTGTCGCTGCGCCCGAACCCGTCCGTGCCGAGCACCCGGTAGGCGGGAGCGTTGAAGTGGCCGCGGATCGATTCGGCATGCGCCTTGATGTAGTCCGTGGCGACGACAACCGGCCAGTCGCCGTCCAGGCACTCGGCAACGTGACTGCGGCGCGGCGTCTCGGCCGGATGAAGCAGGTTCCAACGCGCCACGTCGGCCCCTTCGCGGGCGAGTTCGCTGAAGCTGGTGACGCTGTAGACCTCGCTCGAGACCCCGTAGTCCTCGTAGAGCCTTCGCGCCGCCTTCTGCACTTCGCGCAGGATGGTTCCGCTGCCCAACAGGCGCACTTTCTTGGACCGGCTCCGGCCATGGCTCTCCAGCCGGTACATCCCCTTGAGGATCGCGCCCTCGACCCCCGTCGGCATCGCCGGCTGGGGATAGTTCTCGTTCATCACGGTGATGTAGAAGAAGACCCGCTCGCGGTCCCCGAACATCCGCTTCAGGCCATCGTGGATGATCACCGCCAACTCGTAGGCGTAGCAGGGATCGTAGGCGACGCAGTTCGGGATCGCCGACGCCAACAGATGACTGTGGCCGTCCTGGTGCTGCAGGCCCTCCCCGTTCAGCGTCGTGCGGCCCGCCGTGGCCCCTAGAAGAAAGCCCCGTGCCTGCATGTCGCCCGCGGCCCAAGCCAGGTCGCCCACGCGTTGGAAGCCGAACATCGAGTAGAAGATGTAGAACGGCATCAAGGTGTAGCGGTGGGTGCTGTAGGACGTCGCGGCGGACAGCCAGGCGGCGAACGAACCCGCCTCGTTGATCCCTTCCTCCAGCACCTGGCCGTCCCTGGACTCCCGGTAGGAGGCGATCTCGCCGAAATCCTCCGGCTCGTACAACTGCCCCTCGGACGAGTAGATGCCGAGTTGCCGGAACATGCCCTCCATGCCGAAGGTCCGCGCCTCGTCGGGAATGATGGGCACGACGCGTTTGCCGATGCCCTTGTCGCGCGCCAAGGTCGACAGCATGCGGACGAACGCCATGGTCGTCGAAACCGACCGGTCGCCCGTACTCTTGAGTTGCTGCTCGAACACGTCGAGCGCCGGGACACCGACCTCGCCTTCGTCGCCGATGCGCATCGGGATCGGTCCGCCGAGACCCTCACGCTGGCGCCTCAGGTAGATCGACTCCGGCGCGTCGGGCGGCGGCCGGTAGTAGGGCACGTCCTCGAGTTCTCCGTCCGTGAGCGGAACCGCGAAACGGTCGCGGAAGTGTTTGAGATCCTCGATGTCGAGCTTCTTGACCTGGTGCGTGGTGTTCTCCGCCTCCCCGGCATCGCCCATGCCATAGCCCTTGACGGTCTTGGCGAGGATCACGGTGGGTTCGCCACGGTGGTTCATTGCCGCGTGGTAGGCCGCGTAGACCTTGAACGGATCGTGGCCGCCGCGGTTGAGGCGCATGATGTCGTCGTCCGAGAGGTGCTCGACGAGGCGCTTGAGGTCGTCGTACCTGCCGAAGAAGTGCTCCCGGGTATAAGCGCCGCCCTTGGCCTTGTAGTTCTGGTACTCGCCGTCCACGGCCTCGTCCATGCGCTGCTGCATGAGGCCATCCGCGTCGTTGGCGAAAAGCGGATCCCAGAGTCGCCCCCACACCACCTTGATGACGTTCCAGCCCGCGCCCCGGAACGCGCCTTCGAGTTCCTGGATGATCTTGCCGTTGCCGCGCACCGGGCCATCGAGTCGCTGGAGATTGCAGTTGACGACGAAGATGAGGTTGTCGAGTTTCTCCCTGCCCGCGAGGCCCAGGGCGCCCAGTGACTCCGGCTCGTCGCATTCGCCGTCGCCCAGGAACGCCCACACCTTGCGGTCGCCCATGGGAATCAAGCCGCGACTGTCCAGGTACTTCATGATGTGCGCTTGGTAGATCGCCTGGATCGGCCCGAGGCCCATGGACACGGTCGGGAACTGCCAGTAGTCCGGCATCAGCCAAGGGTGCGGGTACGACGACAGGCCGCCGCCGTCCACCTCTTGGCGGAAGGCGTCGAGGGCGGCCTCGTCGAGTCGCCCCTCGAGGTAAGACCGGGCGTAGATGCCGGGCGAACTGTGCCCCTGGAAGTAGATCAGGTCGCCCGCCTCTTCGTCGGTGGGTCCGCGGAAGAAGTAGTTGAAACCGACGTCGTAGAGCGTCGCGGCGGAGGCGAAGGTGGAGATGTGGCCGCCGAGATCGCCGCTCTTGCGGTTCGCACGCACGACCATGGCGAGCGCGTTCCAACGGATCAGCGACCGGATCCGGCGCTCCATGAAGAGATCCCCGGGCATCATGGCCTCGTGGTTCGCGGGGATGGTGTTGCGGTAGGGCGTGGTGATGGTGTACGGCAGCCGCGCCCCGGTCTCCGTCAACCGCGACGACAGTCGTTCGAGGAGGAAATTGGCACGGTCGATACCTGCGTTGTCGAGCACGTACTCGAGCGAGTCGAGCCACTCGCGGGTCTCTTCGGGATCTGGATCCGCCCCGTTGACCGCATTCGGTCCATCGACCCGTTGTTGGCCATCCGATTCGGCATCCGATACGGCATCCGATACGGACGGTAAAGCCTGTTCCCTGGGTGTTGCCATGGCGTTCCTTCAGTGGGGGCCGGATTATACTCCCGCCCCGATACTCCGACCCGGCTCAGGCCCAGTGCTCCGTCAACCCCTAATCTTCGTGTCAGTGGCAGCCGGAGCGTTCCGGGCAAGGCGCGGTTGCGTAGGCGTAGCGGGCCTACGTCAAGCAGCCGCAACGCCGCCCGGGGCGCTCCGGCTGCCACCCAAAGGGCGCGCCCGCAAACGCCCATCCGCGTTGTTGGCGCCTCTCGACGTAACCCGCTATGCCTTCGAGGCGCCGCCTAGCGGGCTGGACGCTTGCGGACGCGCTGACACGAAGATTAGGGGTTGACGGAGCACTAGCCGTTCGGCCACAGGCGGGCGGCACCGAGAACCCCGCTGGAGTCGCCGTGTTCGGCAACCGCGACCGTCGTCCCGCCCTCGTGGGAGAAGCCGTAGCGGATCAGTCGCTCGGACACGCGACCGGCGAGACCGTCGAGGTTGGACAGGCCGCCGCCCAGGACGATCATGTCGGGGTCGAGGATGTTCACGATCTGTGCCAGCGCGCGGCTCAACATCGTGGCGTAAAGGTCCGCCCCTGGCCCGAAGGCGTCGATCTCGTCCGCACGCAGGCGCTCGCCCGTCAGTTCGCGATGCGTCTGGGCGAGCCCCCGTCCGGACAGGAACGCCTCCACGCAGTTCTGCCGACCGCAGTAGCACGGCCGGTCGTCCACCGCGTTCTCCTCGGCTCCCGTGTACGGATCCGCGCGAAGGTACGGCAGCGGCGTGTGTCCCCACTCACCGGCGACCGCATTTGGCCCCTTGAGGAGACCACCGTCCACCACGATCCCGCCGCCGACACCGGTGCCGAGAATGACGCCGAAGACGACGTGCGC
>JAGWBN010000040.1:0-542 GCA_021295875.1 Pseudomonadales bacterium | reverse complement strand
TCGGCATCGAGCAGCACGGCCTCGGTCTTGGTGCCGCCGAGATCGATGCCGATGCGCAGGCGCGTCACGGCCTCAGCGACCCGAGCAACCTCGGCCAGTCGAACGCCGGTCCCGGATCGGTCTTGCGCCCGGGCGCGATCTCCGCATGGCCCACCACGTCCGCCAGGGACAGGCGGGGGTAGTGCGAAAAGAGCGCGGCGAGCACCTCCTTGAGCTGCCGATACTGGGAGTCGGTGTACGGAGTCCGATCCGTCCCCTCGAGTTCGATGCCGATGGCGTAGTCGTTGCAGTTCGAGCGGCCCCGATGACTGGACTCACCGGTGTGCCAGGCGCAGTGATCGAGAGGCACGAACTGGGTCAATCGACCGCGGCGCGAGATCAACAGATGGCTGGACACCCGCACTCCGTTCAGATCGGCAAGCGCCGGATGCAGCGTCGTGTCGAGCGTGTTCGTGAACAACGCCTCCACCAGGCCGCTGCCGAACTCCCCGGGCGGCAGCGAGATCCCGTGCACGACCACGAGCGAGATGTCCTCTGGATCG
>JAGWBN010000240.1 GCA_021295875.1 Pseudomonadales bacterium | reverse complement strand
TGGTTCTGCAATGCCCCGCCGAATGCCCACATGTTCCACAGTTCACGGCCTTCGGAAGCGATCAGGCGTTCGACGTAGAGGTCCACCGGATCCTTGCCGGCGTCGTCGGCGAGCTTCTGCAGGTTCCTGTCGTTGTCGAGATCGAAGTCGGGGTATTCGCCCGTGCCCATGGGATGCAGGATCCGCGCCGCCCGGCCGAATCCGCCTGCCTCCTTGGCTTCGGTGACGAGCTTGTCGCGCGTCGCCGGATCCTTGAGCGCGGCGACGCGGTCGGCGATGGTCGGCAACTTCATCAACTCGCGCCACGCCGGCGTGCGCAGGAATGCCTGCTGCGCAAGGCCGAAGAACGAGCCGCTCGGGCGCGTGTGACAGATGGACGTGATGCGCCGGCCGTTGTCGTTGTTGCGGCCGAGGAATTCCTCCCAGCGCGCCACCCCGCCGTCGCCTTCGGGTCCCGTGCCGCCGGAGAACAGCACCTGGCAGCCGAGTTCCGCGCCGGTCTCGAACATGTCCCTCTCGACCTGGAAGCGGGTGCGCATGTCGGGTGCCACCTGGAACATTCCCCCTCGACCGCCGGCTTCGACCACCGCCTCCTGGATGGCGCGGGTCTCGCGCGGGTCGGCCCAGGTTCCCGGCGTGAGGCGACCGTCGGGGACGCGGTGGCCGAGGAATCGCGAGGTGGAGAAGCCCGCGGCGCCGCCTTCGACCGACTCCTTGACCAGGTCGACGATGCGCTGCAGTTCGCGCTCGTCCGCCTGTACGCCTTCGTCGCAGCTCTTGTCGCCCATCGCTTCGAATCGGATGGCCGAGTGACCGCACATGCCGACCACGTTGAGCGTGGGTCTGAGGGACTGGACGCAGTCGAGGTACTCGCCGAATGTCGTCCAATTCCACGGCAGTCCGTCCATGATCGCGTTGGCGGCGATGTCCTCGACGGCTTCCATGAGTTCGGCGAGATAGCGGCGGTTGTCCTCGCTGCAGGGCGCGAACGTGACGCCGCAATTGCCGATGAGCGCGGTGGTCACCCCGTGGTAGGAGCTTGGACGCATCTCGGGATCCCAACCGATCTGGGCGTCGAGATGGGTGTGCAGGTCGACGAAGCCGGGCGTGACGATCTTGCCCGTCGCGTCGATGGTTTGGCCGGCCTCGACCCCTTCAAGGTCGCCGATGCGGCTAATGCGACCCTCGTCGACGGCGACGTCGGCGCGTTTTGACTCGGCGCCGCTGCCGTCAATGACGGTGCCGCCCCTGATGACTAGCGAATGGGACATGGATCGGATTCCCCCCTAACCGTTACCTCTCCGACCCCTATCATACATGAGGCCCCTTTTTAGGTAGGCCGTTGGGCAGCGAACAGGCAGCGAACTGCCAAACTTGTGGAGTCGACGCCGAGTCTGCGAGGCGCTGACGGCGCCGCCAGGCGCCTACGGCGGCGCTAGGCGCCGTGCAACCAGGCCGCTTGCCGCGGTGCCCGTTTCGTCCGCGACCACTCCTCGAGCATCTCCTCCGCGACGGCACCGGCACGCTGCCGGGCTTCGTCACCCCCCTTGTTGCTGGCGAGTTCCAGGCGGTGACCGTTGGGATCGAAGAAGTAGATCGACTCGAAGATGCCGTGATCCACGGGGCCGAGGACGTCGAGCCCCGCCGTCTCCAGGTGTTTCTTCGCGGCCAGGAGATCGGCGCGGGTGTCCACTTCGAAGGCTATGTGCTGGACCCACGCGGGGGTGTTGGGGTCCTTGCCCATGGGCGGCGAGTTGGGCAGTTCGAAGAACGCCAGCACGTTGCCCATGCCGGCATCCAGGAAGACATGCAGGTAGGGATCGGGGTCGCCCGTGGAGGGCACCTCGTTCTCGGCGAAGGCAAGCTGGAAGTCCATGCCGAGGGCGTCCCGGTAGAAGTTCACGGTCTCCCGGGCGTCGTTGCACCGGTAGGCGACGTGGTGAATGCGTCGGACCTTCACGCGGCGTCTTCCGCAAGGCGGGCGTCTTGGGCAACACGGGCGTCTTTCCCACTGCGGTCTTCCACTGCCGCCGCCTTCAGCATCTGGTCGCGCTCGATGGATTCGAACAGTGCCTGGAAGTTGCCCTCGCCGAAACCCTCGTTGCGCTTGCGCTGGATGAACTCGAAGAAGATCGGCCCGATCAGCGGCGCGGAGAATATCTGCAGCAGCAGGCTCGGT
>JAGWBN010000039.1:12728-13945 GCA_021295875.1 Pseudomonadales bacterium | reverse complement strand
GGCGTTCGAGAACACGACCGGGAACCCGCAATTCCACGACGTGCCCTGCGGCAGACCGCTAACGTTCGACCGTTGAACGGTCGCCACGCATCCGCGCGGCACGACATGGCTGATCTCCCACATACGGTTTGGCCAATGTCGCCTGCCAGTGTCACCGCCGACAGCCTAACGTTGTCGGCATGGACACATGGCAGACGAAGGACCAAGTCGGCAAGCGGCTGTTCCGCCATCGCCGGCTGGTCCGGGACATGCTTCTGCAACACGTGGCCGGCAACTGGATCCAAGATGCCGAGTTCGGGTCACTGCGGCCGATGTCGACCGAGTACCTCAGCCGCGCTGGCCATAGGCGCTTCGGCGACATGCTCTGGACGGTGCAACTCGTCGACGGCCGCCAGGTCCTCGTGATGCTGGAGATCCAGTCGGGCGTGGACCAAGACATGGCGGCGCGCATGTGCGCCTACACCGGCATCCTCTACGAGAGCCTGACGCCGGCCGCGCGGGGCGTGAGTGGGCGCTACCCCGCAGTTCTGCCGCTAGTGCCCCGTCAACCCTCAAATGTCGCGTCAGCGCGTCCGCAAGCGTCCAGTCCGCTAGGCGGCGCCTCGATGGCATATCGGGCATAAGTCGAGAGGTGCCAACAACGCGGATGGGCGCTTGCGGGCGCGCCCTCCGGGTGGTCGCCGGAGCGCCCCTCGCCGCGTTGCAGACGCTCGACGTACCCCGGTACGACTTCGCACCTGCGCCTTGCGAGGAACGCTCCGGCGACCACTGACGCGACATTTGAGGGTTGACGGGACACTAGTCGTCCACACCGGCCAGGAGGAATGGACCGCGGCCGACGAGCTTCACGCCTTGGCGGACCCTGTACCCGGCCTCATGGAACACGTCGCGGTCCGCCAATACACGCGCCTTGACCTCAGCGACGTCGCGCGTGACGGTCCGCGAGAGAGTCGGCTGGATTTCCTGGCGCGCCTGACCGCCGCCGGATCGCTTTCGGACATGGTGGCGATCCTCCGGACCGCGGCGGAATGGCTACGTCGGGACCCCGCGGCGGACGCGGAGGATCGGAGCCTGTTCCTTGGGTATCTGGACTGGGTCAAGATCCTCCTGCCGCAATTGGAAATGCCGGTGACGCCGGACGCGCGCACCGAGTTGAAGTGGAGAGAACTGATGGACGGACTGACCGAACTAGAGGCACGGTCGCGCGAGTGGCCGCA
>JAGWBN010000039.1:0-12461 GCA_021295875.1 Pseudomonadales bacterium | reverse complement strand
GCTCGTCGGTCACCGCAAATCCGGGAGCGCGTAGTTCTTGGCCTCGAGGTCGGCGCGCACGACCTTCTTGTCCATCTTGACGCTCATTGAACACTTCAAGGCCCGCGAGCTGATCTTCGACCGCCAACACCTAAGGGTGCTGCTCAGTAAGGGTACGGGCGCAACCTTCTAGGCCGTTTGCCGGCACGTTGAAGGCGACGAACCCTTACCTCGTATGAGATCGCGACGGCCAACCACGAAAGAACGGCCGCAAACACCCCGAACGGAAGCATCGCGAGGAGAGCATCCCCATGGTTGGCGATCAACGACGCCAGGATCAGAACGCACGCGATGCCATTCGTGACCAGGACCAAGCGGTAGTGACGCTTTAAGTCGAAGCGACCTTGTGGTGTTTCGAAGTCGGACATACTTCCACCATTGCCGGACAGCAACGACCGCGACTATGCCGCCCTCCGCCCACTGGGACAAGGCGTTGATGCGACGACGCTTCGGTCACCCCGAACCACCTACGCGACAGCGCCGCCAAGGGGCGCGCGCTAAGACAACGGTGCGCGCTCAGTAGCCGCTCGTCGGCGTAGTTCTTGGCCTCGAGGTCGGCGCGCACGACCTTCTTGTCCATCTTGCCCGTCGACGTCAGCGGGATGCCGTCGACGAAGAGGATGTCGTCCGGCAACTGCCACTTCGCGAACCGTGTCGCGCAGTGGTCGAGAATCGACTGCTGGGGGATTTCCGCACCGGCGTTCAGGATGACCAGGGCCACGGGCCGCTCGTCCCACCTGGGGTGCGGCTGGGCGACTACGCAGGCCTGGGCGACGCCGTCCATGGCGACGATGTGGTTCTCGAGGTCCACCGACGAGATCCATTCGCCGCCGCTCTTGACCAGGTCCTTGGAGCGATCAGCGATGATGAGGTATTCCTCCGCATCGATCGTGCCCACGTCACCGGTGATCAGCCAGTCGTCGTGAAAGCGCTCAGGTTGCGGGTTCCGGTAGTACTCCGAACAGATCCACGGACCCCGAATCAGGATCTCGCCGACGCTCTCGCCGTCGTGGGGCAGGCGGTTGAAGTTCTCATCGAAGATGTCGACCTCCAGTCCCGGCATCAGCTGACCGGCCTTGCCGACGTTGGCCAACTGCTCGCTCAGTGACATCGTCAGGTGCTTGCGCTTCATCAGGCGCCGCGACAGCGTCGCCAGGGGACTCGTCTCGGTCAGGCCCCAACCCTGGATCATCTCCACGCCCAGGGTGTCGTGGAACCAGCGGATCAGCGACGCGGGAGGGGCGGAACCTCCGCAGGTGACGCGCGACAGGGCCGACAGGTCGTAGGCCTCCGGGTCCGCTTCCACGACCGCCTTGACGCCTTGCCAGATGGTGGGAACACCCGCCGACAGGGTCACCCGTTCGGAGGCCATCAGCTCGGCCAGGCGGCGCGGATCCATGAAGCGGTGCGGCATCACCTGCTTGCAGCCGAGCATCAGCGCCGACCAGGGAATGCCCCAACCCATGGCGTGGAACATCGGCACGATGCCGCACACCGTGTCCGTCGCCGACAGCCCCATCGAATCCGTCATGCACTGCGCCATGGTGTGCAGGTACTGGGAGCGGTGTTCGTACTCGACGCCCTTGGGATTGCCGGTGGTGCCGCTGGTGTAGCAGAGGCCGAGGGGCGAGTTCTCGTCTAGGTCCGGCCAGTCGTAGCGCGTCGGCTGGCCCGCGATGAAGTCCTCGTAGTCCACCGCCGGCGCGACGCTCGTGGTCCAGTCCTCGAAGCCCTCCTCCACCGCGACGACGATGCGTTCCACCGTCGGGATGCGTCCGGCGAGCGGCTCGAGCAGCGCCAATGCGTCGGCATCGGCGATGATCAAGCGGTCCTCGGCGTGGCCGATGATGTATTCGATGTCCGCCGCGGACAGGCGGATGTTCAGGGTGTGCAGCACCGCACCCATGCCCGCAGTGGCGTGGTAGGCCTCGAGGTGACGCGAGCCGTTCCACATGAAGGTGGCCACGCGGTCGCCGGGCCGGATGCCGGCATCGTGGAGCGCATGGGCCAACTGGTGTGCCCGGTTCCGCGTCTCGACAAGCGTCTGCCGCCGGGTACCCGTCGCCGCGGCGGTGACGATCTCTTCACCGGGTGCCACCGTGGCGCCACGGTCCACTATTCGCGACATCGTGAGCGGCGAGCGCTGCATGCCCATCGGTGGCGTTCTCCCCTGCCGAAAGAGCGCGAAGTCTAACCAACAATCCCGTCGGTCGTCCGAGGTGGTCAAACTTCCGCGGTCAATTTCACCAAGCCGAATGGCCAAAACCACTAACAGTGGTGGCGAGTGCCTTTGTCCACGCGGTCTTGGACCCCGTAAATCAAACGGTTACAGCGAAGCGGAACTTGGCACGCGACTTGAAATCAAACCGGCAAGACCCCATTGAGGAGATCCCATGCTGGCACGAATCTCCCGCATAACCAGCCCAAGAACGACGCTCGCCGTGGGCGTTCTCATGGTCATCGCCATGCTGTGTTTCGGCGCGTTGGCCGAGTCCGGCGGTCTGTCCGACGCGACCCACAACCACTCGCCCGCGTGGACCGCGATCCTGGGCCTCGACCACATCCCCGCATGCAACGACGGACAACGCTGGGGGGCGCGATGACCCGTCGCTATTCCCGGTTGAGGCGCGACCGCACCGACGGTTGGCTCGGCGGCGTCTGCGCCGGCATCGCCCGCACCTTCGGCATCGACCCGGCCTTCGTTCGCGTCGGCTTCGTGGTCGCCGCGGTGTTCTTCACCAAGATCACCATCGGCACCTACCTGGTGGCGTGGATCCTCATGCGACCGAGCGACGAGATCGCAGCGCACAGCGCGCGCGCAAACCGGGGCGGGCACGGCCCAGGCTGAGGACAACGGACGTCGGCCGGTATCAATCCCCACCGCGCAGGAAGCCCATGATCCACTTCGCCACGGCACACGCGTCGGTGGGTTGATCGAGCGAGTGCAGGCCGGGGGCGAAGGCGGGGCCTAGCTGCTCGCGGCGGCGGTGAAGGAGAAACTCCGCGTAGTCCTTGTTGAACTCCGGGTGGCCCTGGACGCCCAGCAGCCGGTCGTCGATCACGAATGCCGCGTTTGGACAGAACGGACTCGACGCCACCAGCCTTGCCGCGCCAGGCAGCTCGTCAACCTGATCCCGGTGGCTCGCGAGGAGCCGGAACTCGGCAAGTGGTGGTCGCATCCACGGTTCACCGTGCACCACCTCCCACGAGTGAACGCCCACGCCCCATCCCGACGGGGCCGGAACGACTCGGCCGCCGAGGGCCTGGGCGATCAACTGATGGCCGAAGCAGATACCCACCGTCCTTACGCCGGCGCGGTCGATGTTCCGAACGAATTCGCCGAGCTCGTCGATCCAGGGTTGGTCGTCGTAGACGCTGGCGCGGCTGCCGGTGATGAGATAGCCGTCGCAGTCGTTCACCCGCGACGGGTAGCGGCGCTTCTGGACATCGAAGAACGCAAACTCGGCAGTGTCGGCCGCTCGTCCCAGGGTGTCGACGAACATCTCCGGATAGTCGCCGAACCGGTCGCGGAACTCCTCGTCGACGTGATCTGCTTGAAGGATGCCAATACGCATGGGGCCGCTCGTTGATTGGTTGCTGCTTCAGAGTCCCTTGAGCGGCCTAACGTTGACGTCCGGGAGGACGCTAAATGATCTCGAAGTAGCGTCCGAGCTGCCACGCGTTGACGTGCCGCTCGTACTCCCGGGACTCCCACAGGCGTGTGCCGACGTAGTGGTCGACGAACACGTCGCCGAACAGACCGCGGGCGGCCTCGGACCGCGCAAGCCGGGATGCCGCATCGCGTAGCGTCGGCGTGAAACGGCACGCCGGCGGCAAGGTGTCCTCGACCTCGTAGGCGTTGCCGGCGACGGCGCCGGGGGGCTCAAGTTTCTCTTCGATCCCGAGGATCGCCGCGCCGATCGTCGCGGCCGATGCCAGGTAGGGATTGGCGTCCGCGCCGCCCACCCGACCCTCGATGTGCTGCCGGCTGTCGTCACCGGGAATGAAGCGGAAGGCGGCGGTGCGGTTGTCGATGCCCCAGGTGGCGGCCGTTGGCGCCCAGGCGCCCTTCACCAAGCGCGTGTAGCTGTTGACGGTCGGCGCGAGCATGGCCAGGAACTCCGGGACGTAGCGGACCAGACCACCAATGGCCCAGCGTGCGCGGTCGGGCACCTCGTCCGGACCTGCGCCTGGATCAGCAAGGGCATTGGCGCCGTCCGAGTCGATGAGGGAGAAGTGGTAGTGCCCGCTCTGGCCGGGGTAGTCCATGGACCACTTGGCCATGAACGTCGCCATCGCCCCGCGCTTCGCGAAAAACGCCTTGGCGAAGGTCTTGAAGAGCGTCGCCCGATCCGCCGCTTCGAGGCCTTCGCTGGCCTCGAGGGCGGCTTCCCACACCCCGGGCCCGGTCTCGCAGTGCAGTCCCTCGAGGGGCATGCGGAAGTCGGCGCAGTAGTCCATCAGGGCTTCGAAGATCTCGGAGTTGCTCGCCGCGCGCAGCACCGAATAGCCGAAGTTGCCGGGCGTCAGCGGCTTGAGATCCCGGTAGCCCTTGTCGCGCACGCTGTCGGCGTCCTCGTCGAAGACGAACAGTTCGTACTCGAAGCCGGCCTTCACGCGGTAGCCCAGGTCGTCCGTCCGCCGCAGGACGCGCCGCAACAGGGAGCGGGGACAGACCGGATGCTCGCCCTCGTCCGCCGCGGCGAACTCACCGATGAAATAGGGCGTGTCGTCGTCGGGAACGGACCGCTCGGTGGCCGTGACGAGCCGGTACAGAGCGTCCGGAAAGCCGCTGTGCCAGCCGGTTACCGCCCCGCCGTCGTAGAGTTGGTCGTCGACATCCCAGCCGAACACGCAATCGCAGAAACCGCCCCCCTTGGCCAGCAGGCTCCTCAGCTTGGGGAGACCGACGTATTTGCCCCGGAGGACGCCATCGATATCGGCCAGGCCGAGCATCGCCCGGCGAACACCGCGCTCCTCGTAGGCAGCCATCCGGCTGTCGAGATCATCGGTCATGACGGAAGAACCCTGTGGATAACATTTGGGATAACTTCCTAGCCTACCCATCGTCCGGCGGATGACTACACCCTTTCTGCCTGCACCATGAAGTCCCACCTTGCTGAGGTTTTCTGTTTTCTTTCATACGGTTATAGACATTTCTATGCTTTTCGTCGCGGTCGGGTCGCTGTTTGGCGACGTCATCCTGACAGGATCGTTGCGGATGTGCATAAAAACGACCCCGGAGTAAGTAGTCGCTAACCAAACACCCCGCAAAGATAGCGATTGCACGGAGCCGAAAACGGCGCGGAGCACACCTAATGGAGGGTGTTGAACATCCGCCGACGATAACGCTTGGCGACCTCGGACCCCTTCCCCATCAGCGCCATGATGCGGATCATGGTCAGCCGGCCGGCGTCCTCGCGGAACTCCCGGTCCTGCCGAAGGATCTCCATGGCCTGATCCAGTGCCTCCTCGTAGCGGCGTTCGCGGGTCAGCAACACCGACGCCCGGTAGCGGGCATCGAGGTCGGCATTGTTCGCCGAGACGTCGTTGAGCGCATCACCGAGTTCGCCCATGCCGGCGGCTTCTTCCAGCATCTCCAGGCGGGTCGCGGGACGCTCCCGGTCGTCCGTGTCCTCGGGGATGGTGTTGAGCACCGTGCGGCCGCCATCCACATCGCCCTTGACCAGGAGCAGGTCGGCCCATTCCACCTTGAAGCCCGCGTTGTTCGGTTCGGCGGCGATCGCCTCCTTCAAGACCGCCAAGGCACCATCGAAATCCTCGAGTTCGAGATAATGCTCAAGCTGACCCTTCAACGCGTCGGCGGGCGATTGGGTGAGCCGGTCGATCAACTGGCGCAGGGCATTCTCGCCCTGGGGCCCATCCATCTGCTCGGCGAGTTGGCCGTCCTTGACGGCGCGAATGCTGGGGATGCCCTGCACACGCATCTGCTGGGCAAGGGTCTGGTCCTTGGCGACATCGGACAGCGCCAGCACGAACTTCCCCTGGTACTGCTGGGCCAGCCGCTCGAACGCCGCCTTGGTCTCGGCGGCGGGCGGCACCTGGTCGGTCCAGAACAACACCACCACCGGCACCTGTCGAGACCGTTCGACAAGCTCGGGAAACGTATTTAGATCGACCTCGATGATCGCCGGCGTGTCCATGGTCGGCCTCGGAATGCAACGGAATCGTGGATTCTACAGCCCATCGGACTGCAGTGGCGGCGACGCGGGCGGGCGGTGTGGCTCAGCGTTCGCGCAATTCAGCGTTCGCGCAATTCAGCGTTCGCGCAATTCAGCGTTCGCGCAATTCAGCGTTCGCGCACGCATTTTGCGTAGAGCTCGCCGAGGGCGCCCGTCGGGTCGTAGCGGTCTTTCAAGGCACGGTACGCCTCGCCACCGTAGATGCGCTCGAACTCGTCCTCCTCGTAGAAGGACGACGAGTACAGGGACTTGATGCCGCCGAGTTCGGTCACGGCGCGTTCGACGATGCGGTTGAAGTGTCCCGTGGGATAGCCGATGCAAAAGCGCAGGGTGTCCCAGAAGCCGAAGTTGACGTAGCGGTCGGCCGGGGCCGGGAACAGGGGCGACGAGAATGCCGAGCGATCCCGCACGGGGCAGATCCACACCGGCAGGATGCCGATCTCCCGCAGGAAGACCGCCAGGAAGTCGGGTGCCGTCGCCAGTGGAACGTCGACGTCCTGGATGACGGACTCGCGCCGGTAGCCGCCCAAACGCTCCACCGTCTCGAGCAGCCGCCAACGGCTGTTCCAACGCATGATGCCTTGATAGAAGCGCGAGCCCAGACGCTCCCGACCCAACAATCGGCGCACGAGCTTGTGCTGCGCACCGAGATTCCTCGAGCACCAGAACCAGTCCGTGTCCCAACGCCACAGGTAGTCGCGGGTCGTCAGGTGATCGGTTTCGCGCTCGCGCAACGAGCGGTAGTAGATCTCTTCGAAGGTGTAGTCGCTGGTCTCGCGCGCCTGATCCACGAAACGTGCGGTGGTGAGCACGAGGTCGTCGGCGGCGAATGCGACGCCGTCGAGAAAGTCGATGTCGTCGTCGAAGGCCGCGTCGAGGGCCGCGAAGAACTCGCCGGGATCGCTGAAGCGACGATGGTGGACGGCGACGAAGTCCTTGACCGGCATGGTCTCGATGCGCAGGCGGGTGGCGTAGCCCAGGGTGCCGTAGCTGTTGGGCATGCCGGTGAAGAGATCGGCATGCTCGTTGTCCGGCGTGCAGGCGACGATGCGACCGTCCGGTAGAGCGACGTCCATTTCGAGCACGGTCTCGTGCACCAGGCCGTGACGGAAGGAGGTCGCCTCGATGCCGATGCCGGCGACGGCGCCGCCCACCGTGATGGATTTGAGCTGTGGCACGACGCGGGGGGCCACGCCGTGGGGCAAGGTGGCGTCCAACAGGGCGTCGTAGGGAATCATGCCCTCGACGTCGACCCAGCCCGCGTCGCCATCGACCTCCAGCACGTTTACCAGTTCGGCGGCGGGAAGGCCTTGTTGCTTGATGTTGCGGTCGCGAAACAGGTTCGACAGCGGCTTGTCGAGAGCAGTCGGAACATCGTCACGAGTGCTCGCTCGTGCCAAGGCGTCGGCGAAGGCTCGCGCCCGCCGATCATGGTCGGCTGCGGTCATCCCGCTGCGCGAGGTGCCGCGTCGTCCGCTGCGACGCCGACGTCCGGTTCCGTCTCCTCGTAGAGATGGGACAGCGTCATCGGGTACGAGCCGGTGTCGACGTTGCCCTTGCTGAAGAGCACCTGGAAGAGGTTGGTCTGGCTCCTCGGCGCGCGGAACATCTCCGCGCAGCCGACGAGGTAGGTGCGCCAGATCCGCAGAAAGCGATCATCGAACCGCTCGGGGTCCATCGCCCGGATGGCGTCCCAGTTCGCATCGAATTTCTCGGTCCAGGCGTCCAGCGTCAGGGCGTAGTGGCGGCGCAGGTTCTCCACGTCGAGAATCTCGAGCCCTTCCGCCTCCATGGCGTCCAGGGCCTTGGACAGACTCGGAATCCAGCCGCCGGGGAAGATGTACTTGCGGATGAAGAAGTCGGTCGCGCGGTCGCCGACGTGGCCGATGAAGTGGATCAGCCCCAGGCCCCCGGGTTTCAGCGCCTGGGCGTGGGCACGGATGACCTCGCGCAGTTGGTGCCGGCCGGCATGCTCGAGGACGCCGATGGAGACGACCTTGTCGTATATGCCGAATCCTTGGCGCACGTCCGCCTCGTGGATGGTGAGCTTGTCCGCAAGCCCCTTCGCGGCGATCTTGGCCTTGACCCAGTCCGCCTGTTCGGTGGTGGTGTTGACGCCCGTGACGTGCGCGCCGTGCCGCTCCGCAGCGTAGAACATGAAGCCGCCGAAACCGCAGCCCATGTCGATCACCCGCTCGCCCGGCGCCAGCCTCACCTTGCGGGCGACGTGCTCCATCTTCGCCATCTGGGCTTCGACGATGGTCTCGCGCGGGTGCTGGTAGTACGCGCAGGTGTACATGAGATAGGGATCGTCGAGCATCTTCGAGTAGAACTCGGCACCCAGCCCGTAGTGGAACCGGGCGTTCTCCTTCGGCTTCGCGTTGGGGCGGTTGTTGAACCGGAGCCCGTGCCAGCGGTTGCGGATCGCCACCAGCAGGCCCGCCGAGTCGTCGAAGCCCGAGTCGAAGCCGATGGCGATAATCCGGCGCAGATCCCCGTCGATGTCGATCTGGCCATCGAAGTAGGACTCGAGGAAGCCGATATGGCCGAACACGACCGTGCGCCAGGCGGCGCGGGCCGTCTTGATCCGGATCGTCACCTCCGGATCGCCCTTGCCGCCGGTGATCTCGATGCCGTTGGGGAACACCGCCTTGAAGGGCAGCGGCGTCGCTGCGCCGACGCGCTCGATCACGCCGCGCACCCAACGGCTCGTGAGTGCCTTGATCATCTGTGCTCCAAGCGACTCTCTTAGAACTGGGGGTTGAACAGTCTGTCCGATTTGCCGCGTGCGTCAAGTGACCGTCAGCACAAGGACGGTGGCGGCGGTTCGGGCCAGCGATCAGCTGACGGACCGGGGGACCGTCAACCTCGGTGACTCCTCGACCGCCAAGGGCGCGCTCGGCAGATTCTCGAACGCGGTGCGGACGTTCTTCGCCCAGGCCCGCCGGAGACCCAGCAGATACTCGTCGTCCTCTTCAAGGACGTTGTGCGTGCCCCGCGAGAACGTGTCGGTACGGTAGACGTGGTATTCCACCGGCGGCCCCACGGTCGCATTGCTGCGCATGGAGGAGTCCATGGACACCAGCGCGCACTTCAGCGCGGCGACCAGGCTCGTCTTCCGGGTGATGATCCGATCGAGGATGGGTTTGCCGTACTTGACCTCGCCGATCTGCAGGTACGGCGTCGAGTTCGATGCGCGGACGAAGTTGCCCTGGGGGTAGATGTGCTCGATGTGCGGTCTTTCGCCGCGGACCTGGCCACCGAGAATGAAGTTCGCCTCCGGCAGGAACTCCTTGCTCGTGGTGTCGGAGCGGAGCACACGGTGCTTTTCCTGCTCCTCGATGCTCATTTCACCGACGTACTCGGCCGCCACCTGGAGATCCTCGACGTTCAACAGGTTGACCTTGGCACCGATGCGGATGTCCCGCCTGATCTTCGAGACCACGCTCTGGCAGGTCGCCAGATTGCCGGACGACAGCAGCGTCAGCGTCCGGTCACCCTCGCCGCCGAAGCGGTGCATCTTGCTGTACGTGTTGATCTGGTCCGCCCCGGCGTTGGTACGCGAGTCCGACATGAACACGAGGCCCTCGTCGACGCGTATGGCCAGGCAGTAGGTCATCCGCCTCCTGTTTACTTCAGCGCACCCCCGCCGTCAACAACACGACCGCTTCGTGGTCGCCCGGAGGCGCCGGCGGACCAGGACGCGCCCGAGGAACGCATGGCCTATACGGGTTGCAGCCAGCCGAGAGCCAGCGTCGCGATGCCCAGCACGAGGAAGAAGCCACACATGTCCGTGACCGTTGTGAGCACGGGCCCGGACGCTACGGCGGGGTCCGCCCCCAGGCGCTTCAAGAGCAGCGGCACCGTTCCGCCGATGGACACGGCGACCACGGTATTGAGCGCCAACGCCAACGCCACCACCGCGCCCAGCGCCGGATTGCCCTTCCACGCCCACGCCGCCAGACCCAGCAACACGCCGAGCGCAAGGCCGTTGAGGACACCCACCTTGGCTTCCTGCCACCAGACGCGCAGCGCATCGCGCGGTCCCACCACGCCGAGGGTCAGTTCCCGCATGCTGACCGCCACCGCCTGATTGCCGGAGCAGCCGCTCATATCCGAGACGATGGGCAGGAACACGGCCAGGGCGATGACCGCGGCAAGCGTCTCCTCGAACGCCGCGATGACGCTCACCGAGACCATGTTGAGGACGATGTTGACGGAGAGCCAGGAGAGCCGCCTGCCCGAGCGCTCCGCCACCGGCATGCTGCGCAACTCCTCGCCGCCGACGATGCCCTGGGACTTCAGGTGATCGTCCGAGGCCCGCTCGACCAGCGCATCGTCGACGTGCTCCCGCTCGACCACGCCGAGCAGTCGACCCGCGTCGTCGGTCACCGGGAGGGACAGCACCTCGGATTCCTCCAGGCACGCGTCGACCGTTGCCAGATCGGCCTCGGCGTTCACCGCCGTTGGTCGCTTCATCAACGAACCGATGGCGGACTCGGGCGGGGCCGCGACCAAGTCGCGGGTGCGAACGACGCCCGCCAGCGTGCCATCGGGCTCTACCGCGTAGGCGTACTGAAGCAGGGTGGGGGACAGGTCCCGGACGCCGGAAGTCAGTTCCTCCAGCACGTCGCGGGCGGTGGCGCCGGCGCCGAACGCCAGGTATTCCCGCACCATCAAGCCACCGGCCGACTCCGGGTCGTAGCCCAAGAGCTCCCGCGCTTCCCGGGCCGACTCCGGCGCCATCGCGCCGAGGATCCGGTCCATGTCCTCGTCCTCGACCTCGGCAAGGACGTCCGCCTGTTCGTGGCTGGGCAGTGCCGTGACGATGGACGCGGCATCCTCGACCGGAAGCGCCTCGATCAGGTCGGCGGCCACCTCGTCGGGCACGTCCTCGATGAACTCCGCCGCCGTCTCCGGTTCCACCACCCGCAGGATGGCGTGGCGCTCCGCCGACTCGAGGCGGAACATCGCCCGCACCACCTCCGCACCGGAGAGGGTGGCGAGATAGCCGTCGATCGCATCAGGATCGGTGGCCACGAGGGTTTTAAGCCGTTCGGATGGCGCCTCTTGCGAAATGTCCACTTCGATCAGTCCCGCTGCCCGCTGCGTGACCGATTATCGCGGTTTTGACTACGATCCCGTGAAACTCAGCCCCAGAAACCCACGACCCGGTCGATCACCCAAAAGGCGGCCACGGCGCCGATCGCGTAACTGGCCGTCATGGCCAGCCTTGCATCTCCGAAGGCGAGCGCACTTGGCCATCGACGCTCGAGGAACCGCAGTCCCTGGTATCCCATGAACACGGCCGCGACGAACAGCACCTGTCCGACTTCCACGCCGATGTTGAAGAACAGCAGCGCGAGGGGCAGATCGGACGGCGGCAGGCCGACCTCGCGCAGCACCGTGGCGAAGCCGAAGCCGTGGAGCAGCCCGAACGCCACGGAGACGACCACCGGTGTGCGGTGCGTCAGCGAGCGCGTATCGCCACGGGCGATCTCCACGGCCAGGAAGACCACGCTCAGCGCGATCACCGCTTCGACCGGTGGCGTGGGAATCCGGACCACGTCGAGTACCGACAGCGCCAGGGTGACCGAGTGGGCCAAGGTGAATCCGGTGATCGTCAGCAGGAGTCTCCGCGGTGTCCGGGCGATGAACAGCAGACAGGCGACGAACAGCAGGTGGTCTGCGCCGATCCAGATGTGCACCACGCCGTGCTGCGTGTACTCCACCGCCACGGCGAACGGTTCGGGTGTGGCGGGGATGGTCCACTCGTACTCCGCCGGGCCGAGGATGCGCACGTGCTCCTCCCCGGTCGCGAACTCCACCTTGTAGATCGTCCGCAGGGACGGATTGACGGTCGGGTAGGCGATGCCGACCGTTCGGCCGGCGAGTGCGTGCCGACACTGGAGGGTCTGTTCACCGGCGTACGCATCCCCCGACGCTCGCCATGCCGGCGGCTGCAGGGCCTCGCAGTCTGCCGGCAACGTCGGCATGGGCAGCGCATCGGCCGCAAGGGTGGCCGGCACCTTCCACGACACCGCGTAGGTGTTCTCGGCCGTCTCGGTCACCCGCACCGTGTTGGGACGCGCGTCGTGGGCTTCGACGGCAAGGGAGCCGACGAGACCCATCAGGGCGAGGGCGCCGCGCGCGTTCATCCGGGCGAGTCCGATCCGTCACGGTCCAGCCGACGACGGATGTCGTAGGTGTCGATGAGCC
>JAGWBN010000038.1:11983-13847 GCA_021295875.1 Pseudomonadales bacterium | reverse complement strand
TCCGTGGCGGTTGTCGGTCCCCCGTTGGGAGTTCGACGCCCGGAGTCGGCTCTCGCCGGATGTACTGCCCGGAAGTTGGTGCCTATGAGGGTCGCCCCACGGGAACTTTTGTTCAACTGTCGAGATGGAGACCGCTCACACGGCACCGTAGGGGACGGTCTTGTCCCGTCCCGGCCCTACTGCCGCGATGAAGTCGCTGGACCGCTACGGATTGGTTGCCGAGTTCGCCGTCATGGGAGCCTGACCCGGGCGACGGGAACCGGTAGGCCGGGGACGGCGACACGTACGCGGTACACCGATCCCTCGCGGTTGCCCTCGACACCGTCCGAGCCCGTGACGATGTAGAGATCCGTTAGATCGCTACCGCCGAAGCAGACACTCGTGCACATCGGCATCGGAACGGCGATCCGATCACGCAAGGCGCCGTCGGACTCGTACACCGCGACACATCCGCCTCCTGCCACGGCGACCCACACCGCACCGTCGGACGAGACCGCCAAGCCGTCCGGGGCCCCGTTGTCGAGCTGCGCGAGTGCGCGTTTGGGTCCGAGATCGCCGTTTGGGTGGACGTCGTAGCAGTGCACGGTCTGCCGTCTCGAATCGGAGTGGTAGAGCGTCCGGCCGTCCGGCGAGAACCCCAGTCCATTGGTCAGCAGCACGTCCTCGGCGACGATGCGCGTGGTGCCGTCGAGGTCGATCACATGCAGCTTGCCGGGGAGTTGCTCGCCGTCCTCGAACACCGGGCTGCCGAGTGAACCGGCGTAGACCCGTCCAGCGGGGTCGGTGGTCAAGTCGTTGTAGCCGACGTTGCCGTGCTCGGGATCGCGGTCGAGGAGCACGACGGTGTCGCCGCCGGCGAAGCGCTTGAAGGCGATGTTGCGTCCGCCGACCACCAGGCCGTCGTCGGCATGCAGCGCGATGCCGCCAATGCCGCGGCGGTGCGGGAACACGGTCCCTACCGTGCCGTCGTCGGCCAGGCAGTGGACGCCACCGCCGTGCACGTCGCTGAAGATCAGTCCACGGCCGGGGACCCAGACGGGGCCTTCGATGAGGCCGAAGCCGTGTGCCAGTCTTTCCATCGGCGAGTTGCATCCCGTTCGTGCCCACGTGCATATTGGACCTCGCCACACGTTCGGGACAAGGACACCCAGCCATGACCACACGCAGAGATTGGGTCCTCAGCATGACCCTCGCGCCGGCGATTCCACTATTGGCGCGCCGTGCGCTTGCCAGCGAGGACTCGGCGGCCGAACCCGCCGCCGCAGCCACTCTCGAGACCTCGCGACTCGTCTACATCACGCCGATCAAGAGCAACGGCGAAGAGAGCCGCTGCAAGGCGGAGATCTGGTTTTCGCATCACGACGGCGATGTCTTCGTGGTCACGCCGCCGACTGCGTGGCGGGCCGAGGCGGTCGGCAAGGGCCTGACCCGGGCGCGGATGTGGGTCGGCGACTTCGGCCAATGGGGGCAGTCGGACGGCGCCTTCCGCCAAGCCCCCGAACTCATGGCGACGGCCTCCATGGAGTCGGATCCGGAGGTTCACGCCGCAGTGTTGTCGGTGATGGGGAAAAAGTACGCGACGAGCGGTTGGGCCAGGTATGGACAGGTGTTCAAGGACGGTCTGGTGGACGGGTCGCGGGTGATGATCCGCTACGCGATCGACGCATGAGGCGCGTCGTAACGGCGCTTTTGGTGTCGGGCGTGGCCGCCGGCATCCCGGCCGGCGCCGGTGAGCCCGTCGAAATCGTCGCCCGTGTGGAGCACGAGGCGCTCGGCGAGGTGAGCGGCATCGTCAAGTCCGACCGTGGCGACTTCTACTGGGTGCACAACGACAGTGGCGACGAGGCCCGCCTGTTCGCGATCG
>JAGWBN010000038.1:0-11968 GCA_021295875.1 Pseudomonadales bacterium | reverse complement strand
TGCGCTTGTCCGAGTCCGACTGGCCCGGGCACACCATCGAAAACGCCTGGCACTTCGACTGGGAGGACATTGCGCTGGCCGACGGTGTCCTCTACATCGCCGACGTCGGCAACAACGGCAACGCCCGGCGGGACCTCGGCGTCTACGTGGTAAACGAACCGGATCCCTTGGCGATTCCGAGGATGCGCACCCTGAACTACCTGCCCGTTCGCTACCCGGACCAGCAGAACCATCCGGCCAAGCTCTGGCACTTCGACTGCGAAGCGGTATTCGTCGCCGAAGGAAAGCTCTATTTCATCACCAAGCACCGCCGTCCCGGCGAAATCCGCAGTAAGGAGGCCGGCGCCAAACTCTATCGGCTGGACACGGCGTTCACGGATCGGGAGAACGTCCTGACGTTGGTGGGTTCGCGACAGGATGTCGTCCGGGCAACGGGTGCCGACCTGTCGCCCGACGGTTCGAAGTTGGCGGTCTCGACCTACGACGCGCTTTGGCTGTTCGACAGACCCGACGTCGGCGACGACTGGTTCTCTTCCCGGGCGTGGAAGCTGGACCTCGATCCGGCCATGGTCAAGCAACTGGAAGCCGTCACCTGGGACGACGCCGAAACGCTGCGGCTCGTCAACGAGAATCGCGACGTGATGGTGGCCGACGTGGGGGCGTTCGCGCCGGTGGCCGACCCACACTGATGGGCGATCGGCAGGCGCGCGCGACCCGTGCGGCTGCACGGCCTTCTCTGGTACAGTCGGAAGGCGCCTAAGGAAGGGGAATCTGCCCTTGGCCAGTGCGGATTCGATAGCACACGACGACCGCCTCCCGACTTCGCCATTTCCCGATGGCTGGTATTTCGTCGCGGGACGAGACGCCTTGCGAAAGCAAACTCTGATCGAGAAGACATGGCTCGGCCAGGACATCGTGGCTTGGTGCGACGACGAGGGTTCCGTGTGCGTCGCGGACGCATACTGCCCGCACTTGGGGTCTCACCTCGGTCCGACAACCGGTGGCGTGGTGCGGGATGGATGTCTGGTTTGTCCGTTCCACGGTTTCGAGTACGACGTGTCGGGCCAGTGCGTGGCCACCCCGAGTGCGCCGGCACCGAAGAACGCCAGGCTGAAGCTGTTCGAAACGGAGGTGATGAACGGCATGGTCTTCGCCTGGTGGAGTGGCAACGGCCAGCCGCCGTACTTCACGCTGCCCCTCGATACCCGCGACGAGGATGGCTGGACAGCCGTGGGTCTCAGGGACTTCCGCCTGACCACCCATCCGGAATACACGACCGAGAACGCCGTGGACATTGCCCACTTGTCCTTCATCCACGGGTATTTCGATGTTCATCAGACGGAGCCCGTGACGGTGGATGGCGCGCATCTTACGAGCGCCTTCGAGTTCAAACGCGAGCGGTCCTTCCTGGGGCGGAAATTCCGATTCGAGGTGTCGGCGGTCACACACCTCTACGGCATGGGCTTCTCCTTCGTGGACATAACCGAACATACGATCCCCCTCCGGTCTCGTTTCTGGGTTCTCACCACGCCCCTGGACGGCACCTACATGGAGCTGGTGTTGGCGAACCAGATGCAGGAGGTGCATCGTGTCAGCCGGTTGATCGTGGGACTCGGCTTCCTCCCGAAGCGCCTGCGGGCGAGGTTGTCGAACCACATGATGCTCGAGGGGCAGGTCAAGGACGTTCGCCAGGATCTTCCTGTCTGGAACCGAAAGGTCTTTCGTTCTAGACCCGTTTTGAGCAACGCCGACGGGAAGATCATGCTTTTCCGGCGATACTGCAGTCAGTTCTATCCGGAGAACGAAATCAGCACCCGGCGAACGCTCAAGACCGTGGCCCGGCTGTAGGTCGCTCGTACGGCCATGCCCCAACAACCGACTTTGAGGTTCGCGGAGGAAGTCCTCCTGCTGATGCTGAAGGACGAAACCGGCTATGTCGTGCCGATACCGGAATGGCGGATGTCCTGCACCATGGCCGGATCGGTACTGATGGACCTGGCACTGGACAACAAGATCGACACGGATCTCGCGACGTTGACTATCTTGGACGAGGCACCGACGGGAGACGATCTGCTCGATCCAACGCTCAAGGAGATTTCGGCCGAAAAGGAGGTCCACACCCCCCAATACTGGGTCGAACGGATTGCCCAGCGGGCGGACGACATAAGCGAAGCCGCCTTCGACCGATTGGTCGCCCAAGGCATTCTCGACTACGACACCGGCGGCTTCTTCTCCGTGTCCAAACGCGTGGCCCGCTCCGGCCGGTACCCCCTCGTGGACGGCCGCCGGGGGGTGGAGATCAAGAGCCGAATCATGCGCACCCTGTTCGACGAAGAGATCCCGGATCCCCGCGACATCGCCATCATCGGCCTGGTCAACTGCTGCGGCGGCTTCGAGGCGATGATGGAGCCGGAGGACTTCGAGATCGCCCAGGACCGGATCGAACTATTTGGCGGCATGGACCTGATCGGCCGCTCCATCGCGCAGGCTGTACGGAGTTCGTATCGGCCTCCGGAAAGTCTCCGGTCGATCAGACGCCGTCCGGTGCCGGGCATGGGGGTCTTCGATTTGGTTCGATCACCGACATTGCGCTCCGGCAACATTCCAAAATTCTTCGCCGAGCAATACGAACGACTCGGGCCCGCATTCCGCTTCGACGCCTTCGGCGCGAACTCGGTCATCCTGGCCGGCGGGGACGTCAACCGCTGGGTCCAGCGCAAGGGGCGCCTGCACCTCAGAACACAGGACTACCTGCACGACTTCCAGACCGAGTGGGGCACTGCTCGGTCCATCGCCAGCTTGGACGGTGCGGATCACTTCCGGCTGCGCAAGGCGGTACGGGCGGGAAACGCCAGGGCCGTCGTGGAAGATCGCCTGGAGGATCTCTACCGCTACTGTCGCACCAGCTTCCGGGCGTGGGGTGTCGGCAACGTGCTTCCCGGGGAAATGTCCTGCCAGCGGCTGATCGGCGAACAGATCGCGCAGCTCAGCACCAGCATTTCACCGTCGCAAGCCGTCATCGAGGAACTCCTCGCCTTCGAGTTCCGCGCGTTGCTCGTCCACGTCATGGGCGTGATGCCGAAGTTCATGCTTCGAACTTCGCGTATGAAGCGCTACAAGGCGAAGGTGCTCGAACTCTACGCCCACATCCACGCAACCCACACACCCGGGCAGCGCGAGGGCAAGCGGCGCGATCTGGTCGACGACCTCATGGCACTGCATCAGGCGGATCCGCAGTTCCTTCCGGAAACGGATCTGGGATTCGCCTTCATCGCGCCGCTCATCGCCGGACACTACTTGGGCAGCGCGACGGCCTTCGCGATCTACGAACTCTTGGCGAATCCGGATGTCCTGCGACAGGTCACCGAAGAGGCGGACGCGTTGTTCGCCGACGGCGACCCCGATGCCAAGGACCTGGATGTTGCGGCCATCGATGCGACCCACCGCGTGGCCATGGAGACCCTGCGGCTGCACCCCGTGGTACCGGTCCACAACCGGACCGCCATGAACACCTTCGAAGTCGAAGGGATGGAGATTCCGGTCGGCACCAACATCCTCGTTTCCTTCGCGTCGACGCACTACCTGGATGAGCACTTCAAGGACGCGGACACGTTCGACATCGACCGGTACCTGCCTCCCCGGGAGGAGCACAAGCAGGCTCACGTCTACGCGCCTTTCGGCCTCGGAACGCACATCTGCCTCGGTTCCCGCTGGACGGAATTGCAGTTGGTCGTCAACCTTCTGATGATCGCCCGCCATCTGGAGCTGGAGATGGTACCGGCGGACTACAAGCTGCGGATCAATCCGTTCCCCAAGCTCAGTCCGGACAAGCGGTTCAAGTTCCGGGTGGTGCGGCATCGGCACCCGGTGTAGCGGGCACGCCGTGACCCTGTGGCCCATGGCAACCGCGGGTCGGTCGGGCGCGTCGTTGGCGGCCGCGATGGCGGCGGCCATCGGACTCCTCATGGCCGCCTGTTCCCTGGTGCCGTTTGTTCCGGGCGGATCGACAACGGCACCGGACGATGTCGGGGTCGACGCCGTGGGCATGGATCCGCGTGAACCGGGTGCGTGGTGGGAGACCTTCGACGACCCCACGCTGAACCGGATCGTCGAGTCGGTGATCGAGTCGAACTTCGATCTGGCGTCGGCGGTGGCGCGGGTCGAGCAGGCGCGGGCGCGGGCGCGCATCGCCGTCGCGGCGCGCCTGCCGACGGTTCAGGCTTCGCTGACCGCTAGTGGGTACGACGCGCCGACCAATGCGGGACTCGGCGCGCAGTTGGAGGACCTCGGCCTCGGCCCGGACACGTTCGCCGCCTTCGACCTCGCGTTGCCCGACCGTCTGGACCAGACCACCTACTCCGCTGGGGCGGACTTCGCCTACGAGGTCGACTTCTGGGGTCGTGCCAGGAGTGCTGTCCTCTCGGCACGGGCGGAGCGACGGGCGTCCGAGGCCGACTACCGGGCGGCCCGAATCGGCGTTCTCGCCGAGACCGTGGCGACCTACCTGGAGATCGTCGATCTGCGTCGCCAACGGCACCTCGGTGAGCAGACCATCGCGATTCTCCGTGATTGGGCATCGCTGGCGACGGAGCGCTACGACCGGGGCGTGGGGGATATTCGCGACGTCTATGCGATTGGCCGCGATCGCCGCGATGCCGAGGCCGCGCTGCCCGGCATCGATGGTCGTCTGACGGATGCCCAAGGGCGGCTCAAGGTGCTCATGGGAAGCGCCGAGGATGCGGGTCTCATCAACGCCATACAGGATCTCATGCCACCCGCAGTGGCGGCGCCGGTACCGGCGGGTGTCCCTGCCCACCTGCTGGCCCAGCGGCCCGATGTCGCCGCGGCGCGGCAGCGGCTGTTGGCGGCCCGACTGGCGGTGGACGCCCGGCGTGCGGAATTGTTGCCGTCGCTTTCACTCTCCGGATCCATCGGTTTGCAGAGCGCGAACGCCGGCGACTGGTTCGATCCGGACCAATGGTTCGGCAACCTGAGTTCGAACCTGCTCGCCCCGGTATTCCAGGGCGGTCGGTTGCGCGGCAACGTGGCGCTCGCCGAGGCACGGCTGGACGAGGCCACCGCGGCATACGGGCACGCCGTTGTGACTGCGGCCGCCGAGGTCGAAACGGCATTGGCCGCGCTGGAGTCCAGCCGGCAACGTGCTGCGCTGCTCGGCTCCTTCGCGGAAGAAGCGTACGCCGAGGCGCAATTGCAGGAGCGGCGCTACGAGGCCGGGGTCGGCGACTACGCCACCTTCCTCGCGGCCTCGCGGATGGATCTCGGCGCCCGGGCTGTCCACGCCGGGGGGCAGCGCGATCTCGCGTACGCCCGCCTTGCGCTGCACCGCGCCCTCGGAGGCGCATGGGCCATGACCGCCGAGTCGGCCGACGTCGGGCCGTCGAGCACAACGCCGACAACCGGCGCTCGGGACGTGGCGCGGGCGGCACCGTTGTCCGACGTCGAGGAGCACTGATCATGCGCAGGAGCACGGGCTATCTCATCGCCGCCGGTGTGGTCGTCGGTTCGGTCGCCTTGGCGACTATGCTGGTGTCCCTGGCGCCGGAACCCGAAACTCGCGAGCCGCCGTCGCAGATTCCCTATGCGGAAACGGCCAGAATTGCCGCAGGCTCGGGTCCCATCCCCGTGCATGGCGCGGGTACGGTGCGCCCGAGCGCGGAAATCGACATCGCGCCGCAAGTGGGCGGTCGGGTGGTCTGGGTGGACCCCGCCTTCCGCAGCGGTCTGCCGGTCTCTGCGGGGCAGGTTCTGTTCCGGATCGAGGAGGCGGACTACGAATACCGGGTGCGCGAGGCCGAAGCCGCGCTCGCCGCTCGGCGGGTGGCGCTCCTCGAAGCCCGTGAGAACGTCGCCATCGCCCGGGACGAGTACGAGAGCTTTGCCGAGAGACGTTCCGACGACGCCGCGCCCGAGGCGAGTCCATTGACCCTGCGCCTACCGCAGCTGGAGGCGGCCGAGGCCGCTGTGAGGCGGGACGAGGCCACCTTGGCGCAAGCGAAACTGGCCCTAACGCGCACCCGGATTGGCGCGCCTTTCGACGGCATCGTCCGGGATGAATCGGTGGACAGGGGACAACTGCTGGCGGCCGGTCAGTCGGTCGGCAGGCTGTTCGCTGCCGACGCCGTGGAAGTGGTGATTCCCCTGTCGGATGCCGACGCCGCTCTGATCCCACGACTCTGGGCGGCGCCGGAAGGGTCCGCGGACGCCAGTGTGTCCGCTGCCGCGCGAGTGATCGCCGAGTACGGCGACGATCGCCATGTCTGGCAGGGATACGTGGACCGGGCCGAGGCATCGCTCGATCCCGAGACGCGCACGATCAACGTGGTGGTGCGGGTGGACCGACCCTTCTCGGCGGGCGGGCGGGGCTCCGCACAAGGTCCACCCCTGCTGGTCGGCAAGTTCGCCGAAGTGGTTATCGATGGCGTTGTGCCGGACGCCTATTTCCGGGTCCGCCGCGCCGCCCTACAGCCGGACAACGAGATCTGGACCGTGCGTGAGGACGCCACCGTGCACATCGTGCCGGTGCGGGTCCTGCAGCGCATCGACGACGAGGTATACGTGACCGGTGGGCTGAAAGACGGCGACGCGGCCGTCATCGGTGGCATCCGGTTCGCCACGGAGGGTATGGCCGTGCGCACCGGGTCTGCCCCGGGCCGATGAGCGACCCCTACCTCGGAGAGCCTCCGGGTCCCATCGCCTACATGGCGAGCAACCGCGTTGCCGCCAACCTCTTGATGTTGGGCATATTGGCGGCGGGACTGGTGTCTTTGACGGGACTCGACCGTGAAGCCTGGCCCAAGGTGCCCTTCAATACCATCGAGGTGTCCGTCGCCTATCCCGGCGCCACGCCCGAGGAGGTGGAGGAGTCGATCGTCGTCAAGATCGAGGAGCAGGTCGAAGCGCTCGGCGATGTCAAGGCGGTCAAGTCGGTAGCGGCTCCGGGGATGGCCTCGGTGCGGGTCGAACTGAAGACCGGCACGGACATCGGCGAGGCCATGGACGAGGTGGAGTCCGCCGTCGGCCTGATCCAGTCGTTCCCGGGTGCCGCGGAGCGTCCGGAGTTTCGCGAGATGGCCAACGACAACAGCATCCTGCGCTTGATCGTCTTCGGCGATGTCCCCGAGCGTTCGCTGAAGGAGCTGGCTCACCAGATCGAGGACGATCTGGCGGCGCTTTCAAGCGTATCCCGCGTCGCCACGACCGGAACGCGGAACTACGAGATCTCGATCGAGATACCGCTCGTCCGGCTGCGCGCCCTGGGACTCACCCTCGACGACATCGCGAGTGCGGTTCGCCGGAGCTCCCTCGACCTGTCCGCAGGCGGTATCGATACGCGCGAGGCCGAGGTGCGGGTGCGGACCATCGGTCAGAGCTACGACCAGCACGACTTCGAGGAAATCGTCGTCGTCGCCCGCAGCGACGGCACAGCCCTGCGTCTCGGCGACATCGCCGACGTGCGGGACGGATTCCAGGACTCGGACCTCATCGTTCGTCACCAAGGGCTACCGGCCGCCTTCGTGGAGATCTTCCGGGCCGACGACGAACAGGTGATGGCCGTCGCCGATGCCACCAAGGAGCACCTCGCGAACACGATCATCCCCTCCTTGCCGCCAGGCGTCGGGATCGAGATTTGGAACGACGAGTCCCAGATCTACTCGGAGCGGGTCGGTCTTCTGCTCAAGAACGGTCTGTTGGGCATCATGCTGGTGTTCATCGCGCTGGCACTGTTTCTCGAGATCCGCCTCGCCTTGTGGGTGGTGGTCGGCCTGATCACGTCGGGCGTCGGGGCCTTGGCCGCGATGCTGGTACTCGACCTCGCGATCAACACGACCTCCCTGTTCGCCTTTGTGCTGGCCATCGGCATCATCGTCGACGATGCCATCGTCGTGGCGGAGTACATTCACTATGAACGCAGCAGCGGTGCGCCTGGAGCCGTCGCCGCGATCCGCGGCTCGCGGCGCATCAAGAGGGCGCTGACGTTCGCGGTTCTCACCTCGGTGGCGGCATTCACCCCCCTGCTATTCATCCCCGGCAACATCGGCGAGATCTGGTTCGCGTTGCCGGTGATCATCATCGGCATGTTGTTGATCTCCCTCGTCGAGTCCCTCTTCATACTGCCCAACCACTTGTCGCACCTCCAAGGGCCGGATTGGACCCCGACCCATGTGGTGGACCGGTTCTTCGCACGCACCCGGGGCCAGGTGGATCGATGGGTCAATGCCTTTCTCGAGGGGCCCCTGGATCGGGCGCTGCGGTTCGCCACGGATCAACCTGCGGTGGTGATCGGCGGGGCGGTTGGGCTATGGGTGTTCAGCGTATCCCTGGTGCCGGCGGGTGTGATCCCGACGACCTTCGCCGACGTCGTCGAAGGGGATTTCATCAACGCCTCGCTGGAGATGCCGGACGGGACGCCCCCGGAACGGACCTACGAGGTGGCGCGGGAGTTGGAACGGGCGGGGCGACGGGTTCTCGAGCGTCTGGAGCGTGACCGGCCGGACGACGCTCCCCCGCTCCTGACCGGGGTGACCGTGACTGTCGGCCAGGGTCCCCGTATCGAGGGAGGGGGGCTCACGCCCACCCTAAACCTGAATCCGCAAGGCAACATCGCCACCGTCGATCTCAAGCTGTTGGGTGCCCAGGAGCGGGATCTGTCCACCGTCGCGGTCGTCCAAGCTTGGCGGGAGGAGGTCGGCGTCCTGCCTTACGTTCGGGGAATCGCCTTCAGTGGCGAGGTCATCGATCTCGGCAATCCCGTCGAGGCGGTGTTGTCGCATCCGGTCCCGGAGCGCCTGGGGGAGATCGCGGACTCGGTAGTGGACGGCCTTCGCAGCGTGTCCGGTGTCTTCGATGTCCGATCCGATCATGCACCTGGCGTCAGGGAGGTCCAACTGCGACTACGGCCCGAAGCGCGAACGCTCGGGCTGACGCTGGACGACATCGCGCGCCAGGCGCGGGACGCCTTCTTCGGCGCGGAAGTGCTCCGCGTGCAGCGCGAACGGGAAGAGGTACGGGTCTTTGCGCGGCTGCCCGCCGACGAGCGCGATGCCATCACCGACGTCGAGTCCTACCTGATCCGGACGCCGTCGGGGCAGGACGTACCGCTAACGAAGGTAGCGTCGATGAGCATGGGCACGTCGCCGCCCGCCATCCGGCGCAAGGACGGTCAACGGGTCGTCACGGTGACGGCGGATGTGCACCAGGAAGTGATCTCCGCCGGAGAAGCGAACGCAGTCCTCGAGGACAGCATTCTCGCGGAATTGGATGCCGCCAACCCCGCCTTGACGTTTTCCTTCGGTGGCGAACAGCAGCAGCAGTTGGAGTCCCTGGACGCCCTCTACCGCGGCTTCGCGCTCGCCATGCTGGCGATCTTCGCGCTCCTGGCCATACCCCTCGGTTCCTACCGCAAGCCGTTCATCGTCATGGCGATCATTCCGTTCGGCCTCGTCGGCGTCGTTCTCGGCCACCTCGTGCTGGGGATTGCGTTGAGTGCCGCATCGTTCCTGGGCTTCTTCGGCCTCGCCGGCGTCGTCGTCAACGACTCCCTAGTCATGATCGATTTCATCGACCAGAGGCTTAGGGAGGGCGCCGCGCCGAAGACCGCGATCATCGACGGTGCCAAGGGTCGTTTCCGGCCCATCATGCTGACCTCGTTGACCACGTTCCTCGGCTTCACGCCGCTCATCCTGGAACGGGCGATTCAGGCGCAGTTCCTGGTTCCCTTTGCGGCGTCGCTGGGCGTCGGGATCATGGTCACAACGTCGATATTGATCCTCCTCGTGCCGGCCTTGATGGCCGTCTATCTCCGAGCCAACGCGCGCGCAGTCGTCGTGGAGGCGGCTTGACGGCCACCGGGCGTCTTGCCAGCGGTTGGCAAATTCGCCAACATGGAGCCATGATCATCGTTCACGGCATCATCCCCATCAAAGCGAATCAGCGTGACAAGGCGCTGTCGCTTGCGCGCGAGATGTCCGACGCCACCCAAACCGAGAGCGGCTGTATTTCCTACGAGTTCTATGTGGGCCTAAGGGATCCGAACACGCTGATCCTTCTCCAGGAGTGGGAGAACATGGAGGCCCTTGCCGGGCATCTGAGAACCGAACACATGAAGGTGTTCCTGGACGAGCTACCGGATGTCCTCGCCGGCCAGGTCCACACCCGACGCTACGCGGTCCAGTCGGAGCCGGAACCGGCTGACAAACCCCAACCCGAGCCGTCGCAGCCCATCATTCACTGACTGGTTCCTGTCAGCCGCTCGACGAGCAGGGCAGGCGTCAGTTTCTCCGTGTCCGGCTGGCTCCGGCGTCGAATCTCTACGATCCCATCCTTCAAGCCACGATCACCGACCGTGACGCGGGTCGGAACCCCGATCAGGTCGGCATCGGCGAACTTGACCCCCGCGCGTTCGTCGCGGTCGTCAAGCAGCACGGCGATGCCGGCCGCCTCCAGGTCGCGGTGCAGGGCCTCGGCGGTGGCCTGCACCTCGGCCGACTTGACGTTGCTCACGGCGACGATGTGCACATCGAACGGCGCCACCGCATCGGGCCAGACGATGCCGTCGTCGTCGTGGCACTGTTCGACGATGGCGGCCACCAACCGGGAAACACCGAAGCCGTAGCACCCCATGAGCGGCACGACGTCGCTGCCCGAGGCGTCCTGGATGGTCACATTCATGGCTTCGCTGTACTTGGTGCCGAGCTTGAAGATGTGCGCAGCCTCGATGCCGCGCATGAACTTGAGCGGGCCGCTGCCGTCCGCTGCGGGGTCGCCCTCGACGACGTTGCGAACATCTTCGACGCGGACATCGGCCGCCACGTCGCGGGCCCAGTTGGCGCCGAGATAGTGGTGGTCGTCGGTGTTCGCGCCGCACACGAAACTGGTTAACGCGGCGGCGGAGGCGTCCGCGACGATCGGCAGTTCAAGACCGACGGGACCGATGGACCCGATGCCGACGCCGAGCGCGGCTTCGATCTCGGCCTCGGCGGCGAACGCCAGTGGCCGGCGGATGCCCTCGATGCGCGACGCCTTGGCTTCGTTCAACTGGTGATCGCCGCGCAGCACCAGGGCGATGAGACCGGGTTCCGATTCGGCGTGCACGATCAGGGTCTTGACGCACCGCCGGGCGTCGACCGCCAGGAAGTCCGCGACCGCCTCGATGGTTTTGGCGCCGGGGGTGTGGCGTCTTGCGAGGTCCTGCGGATCGGCCTGGTCGGGGGTGGCCACCGCTTCGGCCCGCTCGACGTTCGCCGCGTAGGAACTCCCGGGACTGTAGGCGATCGTGTCTTCGCCGCTGTCGGCGAGAACGTGGAACTCGTGGGAGTCGCCGTCGCCGATGGATCCGGAGTCGGCTTCGACCGCCCGATAGTCGAGTCCCATGCGGTCGAGGATCGCCGAGTAGCAGCGATGCATCGCGGCGTAGGTCTGCTCGAAGGAGTCATCGTCGAGGTGGAACGAGTAGCCGTCCTTCATGATGAACTCGCGGGCCCGCATCAGCCCGAAGCGGGGACGGACCTCGTCGCGGAACTTGGTCTGGATCTGGTAGAGGTTGCAGGGCAACTGGCGGTAGCTCGTGATCACCCGTCGGAAGAGATCGGTCACCACCTCCTCCAGGGTCGGACTGACGCAGTACTCGCGCTCGTGCCGGTCGGTGAGGCGGAGTAGCTCGGGACCCATGACGTCCCAGCGTCCGCTCTCGCGCCAAAGTTCGGCGGGTTGCACCACCGGCATGAGGATCTCCTGGGCGCCGGCGCGTTGGAGTTCTTCGCGGACGATCCGCTCGATGTTCCTCAGCACGCGAACGCCCAGGGCAAGCCAGTTGTAGGACCCGGATGTCAAACGGCGGATGAAACCACCGCGGATCAGCAGGACGTGACTGGCGACCTCGGCGTCGGCCGGGGCTTCCCGCAGCGTTGGAATGAGGAGTTCGCTGAATCTCATGACGCATCTGTTCCAT
>JAGWBN010000239.1 GCA_021295875.1 Pseudomonadales bacterium | reverse complement strand
CGACCACCGATGCGCTCTCGAAGAGCCTCGGAGTCCGGCATCGGATCCTGCCGATGTCCAACGACCCGGTACGCACCCGTGTGCTGACGCCGGACGGCCCGCTGGCGTTCCAGCACTACTTCGTGCGCGACCGCTGCAAGCCCACGGCCATGGGTTTCGTGTTCGACGGCGCCGAGTCCGCCCAGCCGAATGCCGAGATTTCCTTCGAGTCGGTCGAAGCGGTGGTGATCTGTCCGTCGAACCCCTACGTCTCGGTGGACCCGATCCTCGCGGTCGACGGCATGCGCGAGGCCCTCGCCGCGACGGGCGCACCCATCGTCGCCGTATCGCCCATCGTCGGCGGGCGCGCGATCAAGGGCCCCACCGCCAAGATGATGCGGGAACTCGGCGTGCCCGCCACCACGACCGAGGTCGCACGACACTACACGGGGCTCGCGAGCCACTTCGTCGTCGACGAGGTCGACGCCGACGCCGACGCTGAAGTGGCAGCGCTGGGCATGCGTACGACGGTCGCACAGACGGTCATGACCACCCTGGACGACCGGGTGCAGCTCGCTCAGACGGTTCTGGACTTCATCCGTTGACGGTGGCCACGGGAATCTGGGCACTGGTGCCCTTCAAGGGTGCCACGGGTGCGAAACAGCGCCTCGGCGGCGTGCTCGACGCGGCGGAACGGGAGGGCCTGGTGCTGGCCATGATGCGCGATGTCCTGGCCACGCTCACCCGGTGTCGAACGTTGAGCGGAGTCCTGCTGGTGTCCCGCGACCGGATGGCGTTCGAACTGGCCGAGGAATTCGGCGTCGACGTGTTCGAGGATTCGGCGACCGACCTGTCCGGCGCCGTGGTGCAGTCCGGCGACTACGCCCGAGACAGCCGCGCCGCGCACGGCACCCTCTTCGTCCCTGGCGACGTGCCGCTCATCCGGCCCGACGACGTCGATGCGATCCTAGATGGCCACGAACGCGTCACCCTGGTGCCCGATGCCAACGACATCGGCACCAACGCCGCGGCGTCGTCGCCGGCCAACGCCTTCGAATACCTGTTCGACGGCAAGAGCCGCCCGTCGCGCCGGCATCGAGCCGAGGATCGTGCGGCGCACGGCGTGGGGGTTGGACGTGGACACGGTCGACGAACTCACCGCCGTCGCAGCCCGCGCGGTCGGCACGAGGACGGGCGCGTTTCTCGAAACCAGCGGGATACCGGAACGCCTGTCCCCGCACCGGTAACCGCGCCGCAATGGACTTCGCGGCGAGCGGCCAAGCATAATCCTGCGCGTCCCCCGTGCTGGAGAACGCCATCGCCGCCCGACTGCGCACCTTCGCTCTGTTCGCCTTCGCCCTGATCGTCGCCGCCATCGTCGGCGTCACCGTCTCGCCGACGTGGACCGTCGAGCAAGTCCGGTTGGACGCCTTGGAGGACGACACCGGCATCTACTACGTATTGGAGGCGGACCGGGTCTATTTCCGCCCCATCCCCATGGCCGATGCCGAACTCGATCCGGCCCGCATCGCCGAGTCGGGTGAAACGCCGCAAGCGACGGAGGAGTTCGTCTCCGTCGACGAGGGCGCGGACGGCACCGCCTACTTCAAGCTGGTCGCACAACCCCACTGGGGCTGGTGGTCGCTGTTGCCGGCGGTGGTGGCGGTGATGCTCTGCTGGGTCACCAAGGAACCCATAACCGCGCTCCTCGGCGGCATCATCGCCGGCGCGCTGGTTCTCGGCCAGTACGACCTTACCGGCGAGGTGCTGATTCCCGAGTTGGGCACCGCGAAGGCGGCCGGGATCCTCATTCTCTACCTGTGGCTGCTCGGCGGGCTGATGGGGGTCTGGTCGCGCACCGGCGCGGCCCAGGCGTTCGCCGAGTTGATGACCCGGCACGTGGTCCGGGGCCCACGTACGGCGAAGCTCGTGGCCTGGTTCCTCGGGGTCATCTTTTTCCAGGGTGGCACGGTCAGCACGGTGCTCGTCGGCACCACCGTCAAGCCGCTGGCCGACAAGGAGCGGGTGAGTCACGAGGAACTGGCCTATGTGGTCGACTCCACCGCCTCGCCCATCGCTTCGCAGCTCGCCTTCAACGCCTGGCCCGCGTACGTGCAGGCCTTCATCTTCGTTGCCGGCGTCAGCTTTCTCGCCACGGAAACGGACCGCATCAGCTTCTTCTTCCAGAGCGTGCCGTTCTGCTTCTACGCCATCTTCGCCGTTCTCGGCACCCTCCTGCTGAGCGTCGAGAAGCCTCCCTTTCTCGGTAAACAGATGCGTGAGGCCATGGAGCGGGCACGCGCCACCGGTGAACTCGACGCACCCGGCGCGGAACCCCTCTCCGCCAAGGAACTCCAGGCCAGCAACGTCCCCGAAGGCTACCGGCCCAACGTGCTGGAGTTCTTCCTGCCATTGGGCACGCTGATCGGGATCGCCATCGGGACGTTCGTCATTTTCGGCTCGCCCAACGTGCAGTGGGCCTTCGGCGGCGCGCTGGTGCTGGCGTCGGGCATCGCCCTGGCCAAGGGCATGTCGCTGAAGAACCTGATCGACGGCTATCACGACGGCATCAAGGGCGTCGTGCTCGGCTCCGTGATCCTGCTGCTCGCCATCACCATCGGCAGCATCAGCCAGAAGACCGGCGGCGGCATCTTCCTGGTCGAACAGCTCGGCGACACCCTGCCCTACTTCGTGCTGCCGGTGCTGTTCCAGGTGATGACCATGGTGATCGCGTTCTCCACCGGCACGAGCTGGGGAACCTACGCGGTGGCCTTCCCGCTCGCCATGCCGCTCGCCTGGGCGGTGGCCAACGCCCAGGGTCTGTCGCATCCGGAACTCTTCATGACGCTGTGCTTCGCCGCGGTGATGGACGGCAGCGTCTACGGCGACCAGTGCTCGCCGATCTCCGACACCACCGTCTTGAGTTCGATGTGCACCGGCTGCGACCTGATGGACCACGTCAAAACGCAGATTCCGCAAGCCAGCATCGCCGCCATCCTCGCTGCGGTGTGCTGGACGGTGGTCGCGTTCTTCACGGCCTGAGGGATACAACCGTGGTCACCATCTACCATGTGAAGGGCACCCGCGGGGTGCGGGCGATCTGGCTCTGCGAAGAGCTGGCGATCCCCTACCAGGTCGAAGTCGTCGACTTCTCGCCGAGGTTCAAGAACAGCCCCGAGTGGCGTGGTGCCGGCGATGACCGACGACGGCTTCACGATGTTCGAGTCGGGCGCGATCTGCGACCACCTGCTCGAACGCTACGGCGGTGGGCGACTGCAGCCCGCTCCGGGCACGGAAGACGGTGCGCTTTGCCGACAGTGGTGCTGGTTCGCCGAGGCGACGTTCGCACGACCCCTGGGCGAGATCGTCAACCACAACCGCGTCGCCCCCGACGGCGGTCTCGTCGACTTCGTTATCGAGGACTGCCGGGATCGGGCGCGCATCTGCATCGCCGCCATCGAGGACGTCGTCTCGAAGTCCGACTTTCTCGTCGGCGACACCTTCACGGTGGCCGACGTCATGACGGGCTACTCGCTGTTGCTGGCGTCCAACTTCGACCTCTTGACGGGCGACTATCCGTACACGGGGGCATACTTCGACCGGCTGTCCCAACGACCCGGATTCCAGGTCGCCCGGGACGCGGGTTGACGCCGACGAGGGGTGATGCGGTGAACGCCGACTTCGAAGAACAGCAGTACCTCTTTGACCTGAACGGCTACCTGGTGATCGCCGACGAGCTGGCCGAGCTAAACGCGATCATCGACGCCCAGGAGCTGCCACCGCCGCCGGAGAACTTTCCGCGTTTCGGCAGCGCCGCGGGGGCGATCCGCAAGACCGGCCCCGGCTTCCTGCAGTGGGGCGAGCCTTTCGTCCGGCTGATGGACCACCCGGTCCTGATGTCGACGCTGCGCATGCGCCTCGGCGACTGCTTCCGCCTCGAGCGGCTGTACGGCATCTACATGCAGAAGGGCTGGCCCGCCGGCAAGCTCCACGCCGACTACGGCGCGACAGCGCGCAACGCGGCGTCCGCACCCGGACAGTTCTATCCACTGCGCGACAACCGCATGCTGTCGGGATTCATCACCGGCACCTGGAACCTGACCGACACCGGACCCGGCATCGGCGGCTTCTGCGTGGTCCCGGGTAGCCACAAGTCGAGCTTCCGCATTCCGAAGCGCATTCACGAAGCGCACCAGGATTCGCCCTGGGTGAAGATCGTCGAGGCCCCGGCCGGCAGCCTCACGCTGTTCACCGAAGCGCTCACCCACGGCACGGCCCGCTGGGAGGGCGACTACGAGCGCCGGACGCTGCTCTACAAGTACTGCGTGTCCAACATGAGCTGGGGCATGACCCGGGTCACACCGCCCCGCCAGCGGCAGCTTCTCGAGGGACCGGGCGATCCGATGACGCACTTCCCGTCGTTGTTTTCGGAAGAGCTGGCCGAGGCTAGGATTCCCGAGCAGCGCGGTCCGGCTTGAAGTTGGCGAAACCCATCACGACGATGTGGTCGATCCAGTTGTCGGCGAACGTCCTCGCCGCCATGCTTGCGTGTTGCGTCATCGCTGCATGTGCCTCGACGGGCCAGCCCCCGGGGCATCCCGACGAGGTCCGAGTCGAAATCGTCACGTCGTGGACTCCCCCGAAACTCGTCAAACCGGACGAACTGCTCGTTGTCGTCGCCCGCAAGATCTCGGTGGTGCCGATAGACCCGGGACCGAACTCTTTCGACGAAGCATTCTTGGCGCGCTATCGCGTGTTGCAGACGGTGGTCGGAGACTACAAACACGATGAGATCGAGTTCCTGGTCTTCGATCACTACGGTCGACCCAAGTTCGCCCACCACGACGTCGTGCTACTGCCAATTGGTCTATACGGCAACGAATACGTTCACGAGAGATACCAGTTCGCCGCGCTCCGCAAGTCGCGTGGCACCTGGGTGGACCGGAAGGGAACATCGATTGTTGACAGGGCCGCCGAGTGGTCCGCGAAGGTGGACTCACGCTAAGGAACCTCTGATCAAGCCCGCCGTGGAAAAACTACACCGCCGTAATGCGTGCCCTAGCCCGGACGTCGTAACGGGTCGTAACCCACGCTCCCATCGCGCGTGACGTCGCTGACCCTCCCCAAGCATAATGCGCTCCTGGAAATACCTTCCCAAGGCAGCATGACCGCGTCAGCTCCAGTCACGCACACGACCGAGACCCTCCGTCGCGCCGAACATGGGGTGCCTCCGACCGAAGTCGAAGCTCTCGCGCTTGCCGATTTCGCCGACACCCGGGCGCTTGCCGACGTCGCCGCAACGCTGCGCGACCGGGGCTTTCTGAACCTGGTCACCTACTCGAAGAAGATCTTCATCCCCCTCACCCACCTGTGTCGCGACGTCTGCCACTACTGCACCTTCGCGCAG
>JAGWBN010000238.1:2278-2605 GCA_021295875.1 Pseudomonadales bacterium | reverse complement strand
CGAGCCGAAGGTCGGCGTGGCCCAAGGGCGGACGCAACGACCACTCGTACCCGATTGGCATGCCTGCTTCGAACACCGTGTCCCCTCACCAGAGGCACCAGCATAGTGAAACGGGTCGGACGACCACAAGGGCGGGCGGCCAAAACGCCGCCTCTTGGCCGCGTGGAACTTTCGGACGAGCCAAGCACAGCACGAGGGCATCTACGACTACCCGCACAAGACACCGGTGCGATCCGTATTAGTGGGCACCCCTAGCGAGACGCGCTAGCCTGCTTCGAACCGATCCGCCAATGCCCTATAGAGCGTGGTGATCCTGGTCGCATCGAA
>JAGWBN010000238.1:0-2219 GCA_021295875.1 Pseudomonadales bacterium | reverse complement strand
AGTCCGCGACCGGCGCCTTGGAGAAGCCCGCGTGGAAGCTCTTCGCGAACGCCTTGATGTCCGCCACGGTTCCGGTGACGCCCACGAATTCCTCGGAAAACGCGTGCACATACGACGCCATCGCCGCCGGCGTGTCGCGTTCCGGATCGACGGTCACCAGTATCCCCTGAAACGGTGTATCGCCACGTTCGGTCAGCATCTTCGCGGCATCTCCGAGCACGGACATGGCAATCGGGCAGATGTCCGGACAGTTGGCGAAGCCGAAGAACATCAGCGACCAGCGGCCCCGCAGGCGTTCGGGACCGAAGCTGCCTCCGGCGGCGTCGACGAGTTGAAATGCTTCCACCTCCCTCGGCGCCGGGTAGGCCGAGTAGCCGAAGGCGGCAAGTTCCTCGTCGGAATAGGTCGACGGGGGTAGGAAGACGGCGATCGCGAGTCCGCCAGCGGCGAGCGCAACGAGCACCAGGAACAGAACAACGGCGCGTGTCATTGCAACATTATGCGCCGTCAGCCGACCGGCGAACGGTCAGCCGATGCGGCGAACGCAATAGTTCACCGAGACCACGACGAGCAGCAGCAGCGCCGCAGCGGCGTTGTGCAGGACGGCCACCGCGAGCGGCAGCGCGAATACGACGTTGGCGATGCCGAGGACGAGTTGCACCATCAGCACGGCACCCAGACTCCAGCCCAACGGCGTTCTGCCGAGGCGGATCGCCAGGGCCCCGGCAAAAAGCAGAACCGCCACGGCGCCCAGCCGATGCGCGAAGTGGATCGCCACCCGTGCATCGCTCGACATCAGGCCGCCGAGGTAGTTCGGGCCGACAACCTGGGAGACGTCGAAGCCCGCGGCGAAGTCCATGTCCGGAATCCACGCGCCATGGCAGGTGGGGAAGTCGGGACACGCCAATGCCGCGTAGTTGGCGGTGAGCCAGCCGCCCAACGCGACCTGGATCACGACGACGACCAGGGTCGCGACGGCAAGCCGGCCGAGCGACGGATCCACCCGCCAGCCTGGGCGCTTCAGTGCGAGTCCCCAAAGCCACAAGAGCGCCAGCGTCGCGAAGCCACCCAGCAGATGCGCGGTGACGACCTGCGGCCAGAGTTTCAGGGTCACCGTCCATGCGCCGAACGCTCCTTGGGCGATCACCAGCGCGGCAATTCCCGCAGGCATACGCCAGGGCTGGCCGTCCTTCACCGCGACCGCCAAGAGCACCAGGATCAGCAGCCCCAGCGATGCGGCCGCATAGCGGTGGATCATCTCCGGCCACGCCTTTTCCGCTTCCACCGGAGTTTCCGGGAAGGCGGCCTCGGCGCGGGCGATCTCGTCCGCCGTCTCCGGAACCAGGATCATGCCGTAGCATCCCGGCCAGTCCGGGCAACCGAGGCCCGCGTCCACCAAGCGGGTATACGCGCCCAACACGACGACCGCCGCCGCCAGCGCGACGGCCACGCCGATCAGGATCGGCATGCTGCGGGACGTCTCAGCCACCGGCGTCCGCCCTCCTGCCCCGCCGTCGGCCGATCACTACGTAGCCGATGCCGACGGCAGCGCCGATAAGCAGCCACTGCACCGCGTAGCTCCAGTGCTGGCCCGGGGCATAGCTCCAAGCCAACGAGGCCGCGCGGAGCACGCCCGGACCGCCGGCTTCGAGGCGGATCTCCCGGGGTGCCGCACCGGTCGCCTCCGCCATGCGCGAGGGGTCGATGGCCCGGATGGTCTTCGGCCACTCGCCACTCCAGGTTTCCCGGCGAATGCCGGGCGAGAGGGGCGTCGTAGGCCAGACGACGCCGACCAGGGTGGCGTGACCGGTGGGCGTCTCGACGTCGGCATCCGCCGGGGTACCAGTTTGCCAGCCTCGATTGACCAGGAAGGGGCCTTCCCGGGTGACGAAGACGGAGACGACCTCGAAGCCCCGTGCCGCCGCGGGGAAACTGCTGACGAGGAATGAACGACCCGGATCGTACCGCCCCATCAGCGACAGGCGCGTGAAGTCCGGCGTCGATTCTGTGTACACAGAGGTATCTACAGGCGACGCCCTGAGGCGCTCACGATAGGCGTCGGTCAACGCGGTTTTTTCCAGGCCCCTGGAAACCTGCCAGGTGGCCAGTGACAGCACCGTGACCAGCGCCACCGCCACCTGCAGGGTCAGCGCCTTGCCGGGCCGGAAGGAGTTCGAACCCGTAGAGGTCACGGCGCGGCATCCGTTCGCAGGGACTCC
>JAGWBN010000237.1:3417-5654 GCA_021295875.1 Pseudomonadales bacterium | reverse complement strand
ATGCGCATGGCCGAGGCCGCCAAGGAGGCGGACCTGACCGAGATCCAGGTGTTCACCCAGAAGGGTCTCTACACCCGCAAGATCATGGATGCCATGGGGCTCGCCGATCTGGTCGCGGAGATCGGTGAGTTGCGCGCGAGTTCGCACATCCCCGAGCGACGCTTGGCGCAGGAACTCAAGCGCCGCCGGGACTGGCTGCGGGAACTCGTGCGCGACTACGTGGAGCGCCAGTTCCTGCTCCACGCCGACGCCACCGGCAAGCGGCTGCGCGAGGACCTGCTGCAGAAGGTCAAGCTGTCCAACGTCGAGCACCGCAACTTCCGCCTGATCCAGGAGATCGTGCTGCGCATGGCGAAGCGGCTCGCCGCCCTGCACTCCCGGCGGCGCAAGGTGTTCAAGCGCGGCCAGCTCCACGTGTCGCGCACCCTGCGCCACAACATGAGCTACGACGGCGCGATCTTCGACCTGCACTGGAAGTCGGTGAAGGTGGACCGGCCGAAGGTGTTCGCCATCTGCGACGTGTCCGGCTCGGTGTCCGCCTACGCCCGGTTCATGCTGATGTTCCTCTACAGTCTCGAGGAGGTGATGCCGAAGGTGCGCTCGTTCGCGTTCTCCTCGGATCTGGCCGAGGTCACGGGCTTGTTCGAGCGCAACAGGATCGAGGACGCCATCGCCAAGACGCTGCGCGACTACTCGGGCGGCTCCACCGACTACGGCCAGGCCTTCCAGGATTTCCGCAAGTTGTGCATGGACGACGTCGACAACCGCACCACGATCATCATCCTCGGCGACGCCCGCAACAACTACGGCGACCCGCGCACCGACATCCTCAAGGAAATGTATGATCGGGCCAAGCGCGTCATCTGGTTGAACCCGGAGTCGCGCAACACGTGGAACGTGGGCGATGCGGAAATGCGCAAGTACACCGCCTACGTCCACCAGGCCGAGGAATGCAACTCGCTCATGCACCTGAACCGCATCGTCGGTAACCTGCTGCGCATGGTGTCGTAGGCCCAAGCCGTGAGCGAGATCGCCGATACGCCAAGTCCAGACATTCCGGGGGGCGCGGCGGGCACCGGTCTCGACATCCGCTCCCTCGGCCAGCTGCTGTATATGGGCGCCATCGGCTTCGGCGCCCTGGCACTGCTGCTGTGGGCGCTGGCGCAGTGGAACGAAGGCGGCGCCGGCGAGGCGGTGGATGCCGTCACCGGAACCATCACCCTCTCCCTGGGGGGCGAACCGCCGCAGCTCGACTCCACCCGCGGCACCGACGCGGTGAGCTTCAACATCCTCGGCCACACCATGGAGGGCCTGCTGCGCTACGACGCCGACAACCGGCTGGTGGGCGGCGTCGCCGAGCGCTGGGTAATCGACGACGCCACGGCGACGTTCCGGCTTCGCCCGGAGGCGCGTTGGAGCAACGGCGAGCCGATCACCGCGCACGACTTCGTGTTCGCCTGGCGCAAGGTGCTCGATCCGCTGAACGCCTCGGAGTATGCCTTCATCCTGTACGGCCTGAAGAACGCCGAGGCGGTGAACCGGGGCGAGATGCCGTTGGAATCCCTCGGTGTGCTCGCCGTCGACGACCGCACGCTCGAAGTGCACCTCGAGCGTCCCGTGCCGTACTTCGACAAGCTGGTCGCCTTCGCCACCTACAACCCGATCAACGAAGCGTTCTACCGGTCCCGCGAGGGGCGCTACGCGGCGGACGCCGACGATCTGTTGTTCAACGGGCCGTTCACCATCGCGAGCTGGGTGCACGGCGCGAGCATCCGCCTGGAGAAGAACCCGCACTACTGGAATGCCGACCGGATTCGCCTGAACGCCATCGACTACGCGTACTTCACCACCGACTCGAACGCCATCATCAACCTGTTCAAGGACGGCAAGACGGCGCTCGCGGGCCTGGTCGCGGAGAACCTCAACGATGCCCTGCAGCGGCGCTGGCACATCAAGCGGTTCAGCGACGGCGCGGTGTTCTTCATGGAGTTCAACCACCGCGAGGATCGGCTGACCCGCAACTATCACCTGCGCAGGGCGATCCAGGCGGTGAACGATTCGCCGGAGCTGGTCTACAGGATCATCAAGCTCCCCGGGAACCTGCCGGGCGCGTCCCTCTTTCCGGTGTGGCTGAAGGGCGTCGACGGCTACTTCCGCCAGGAGTACCCGCTGACGGACCCCCCGCCGGACGACGACCTGGGTCGACGCCACCTCGCCACGGCCATCGACGAACTCGG
>JAGWBN010000237.1:0-3168 GCA_021295875.1 Pseudomonadales bacterium | reverse complement strand
ACTCGACGAGGCCGTCGACGTCGCGCGCTCCTCGTCGGACACCGCCACGCGCATGGACGCCATGGCGAAGGTGCAGCAGATCCTCTACGACGACGCCGTGATCGTGGTCAACTACGAGCGCGGCTCGGTCTACGTCTCGCACCCCCGGCTGAAGGGCATCGTCCGCCGCGCCGTCGGCACGGACCCCGACTACACCGGTGCCTGGATCGAATAGGTGTTCCTGTACTCGGTCAAACGGCTGATCCAGGGCATCGTCACGGTGTGGTTCATCGCCACGGCGACGTTCTTCGCCATGCACGGCGTGCCGGGTGATCCGCTGATGAACGACAAGGCCGTGCTGCCGGAGATCCGCGCCAACCTCGAAGCCCGCTACGGCCTCGACCAGCCCATCCACGTGCAGTACTGGATCTACTTGAAGAACATGGCGAGCGGCGACTTCGGCATCTCGTTCACCCAGCAGAACCGCGAGGTCAACGACATCATCCGCGAGCACTTCAAGGTCTCGGCGACGCTGGGCATCCTCGCCATCGTGTTCGCGGCGTTCGGCGGCATCCTCTGGGGGGCGCTGACCGCGCTGTACCGCAACCGCATGCCCGACATCGTGATCATGTTCCTGGTCATCCTCGGCATCTCGGTGCCGGGGTTCGTGTTCGCCGCCCTCGGCCAGTTGGGCGTCGTGGAGATCAACGACTGGCTCGGCTTCACGCTGTTCCCCGTGGCCGGCTGGGGCACGGTGCAGCACATGATCGTGCCGTCCATGGTACTCGGCCTCGGCACCATGGCGTTCCTGACGCGCCTCATGCGCTCGTCGATGCTGGAGATCGCCAACTCCGACTTCATCCGCACCGCCCGGTCCAAGGGCCTGCCGGTGACGCGCATCCTGCGCAAGCACCAGCTGCGCAACGCCATCCTGCCGGTGATCACCGTCCTCGGGCCGTCCATCGCCGCCATCACCACGGGGGGCTTCGTCGTCGAACTGGTGTTCGCGATCCCGGGGCTCGGGCGCTACTTCGTGCAGGCGGTGCAGCAGTCCGACTACACGGTGATCATGGGCACCACGGTGTTCTACGGCGCCTTCCTGGTGTTCATGGTGATCGTGGTCGACGTGATCTACGGGTTGGTCGACCCCCGGGTCCGGTTGGAGTAGCCGATGGCCGAAGGAACGCTCTCCTGGGACAGAGTGCAGGTCGAACGGGAAGTCGAGACCGTCTCACGGCCGTCCCTGTCCTACTGGCAGGACGCCTGGATCCGCCTGAAGGCCAATCGCCGGGCGTTGATCTCGCTCTACTGGCCTTCACGGTGCTCGGGCCGTTCGTCTGGACCGTCGACCCGGCGGCCCAGGATCTCGACCAGATCAGCGCGCCGCCAGGCGCGGATCGCCGCGCCGCGGTGGCGGACGACTACACGCCCTGGCGTGGCGTCACGGCCACGCCCATCGGCGGCGACGGCGGCGAACCGGGCGCATCCGCGGCGGTCAACGTCTTGGACGGGCCGACGACGAACGCGGTCAGGCTGCACTGGGATCCCGTTCCCGGCGCAGGCGGTTACCGGGTGTACCGCAACATTCTCGATCCGGAGCCGGACGGCGCCTTGGGACTGCCGATCGCCGAAATCCTCAATCCGGCCAACGTCAGCTTCGAGGACCGTCTCGACCTCCAGGCACTGACCTACTTCTATTCCGTCGTCGCGCTCGACGCCAACGGTCGGGAGTCCGCCAGCTACAGCACCGTCACGGCGGACGTGACCCGGGTCATCACGGCGGCGGAAGCGGTGGAGAAGGGGCTGGTCGAGAACGCTTCGGACTTGAGTCCCGGCGATACGGTCAAGATGGCGTTTCACCCCTTGGGGACGGACTACCTCGGCCGGGACCTGCTGGCGCGGTTGATGCACGGCGCCCGGGTGTCGCTGTTCATCGGCATCGTCGCGCCGTTCTTCTTCGTCATCATCGGCATCCTCTACGGCAGCGCCGCGGGATTCATGGGCGGCCGCACGGACCAGGTGCTGATGCGCTTCGCCGACTTCGTCGTCGCGCTGCCGTTCCTGCTGTTCATGATCCTGCTGCGGATACTCTTCAACGTGGAGTCCGGCGACAGCGGGGTCGGGCCGATGCTGGTGGCCATGGTGATGCTGAGCTGGCCCGCCGCTGCGCGGCTGGTGCGAGGCCAGATCCTGCAGATTCGCGAGGAGGGCTACATCGGTGCCTCCCGGCTGCTCGGCGCCAAGACCAACTACCTGGTCCTGCGGCACATGATCCCGAACACCATGGGCGTCATTCTCGTGACGCTCACTTTCGCGGTGCCGAGCGCGATCTTCACCGAGGCGTTCCTGTCCTTCATCGGCATGGGCGTGGCACCGCCCACGCCGTCCTGGGGCAGCATGTGCAACGAGGGCCTGAAGACCATGCTGACCACGCCCCACGAACTGATCGCGCCGGCGGCGTTCATCAGCATCACGGTGCTCGCCTTCAACCTGCTCGGCGACGGCCTGCGCGACGCCCTCGATGCGCGCATGCGGGCGACCGAGTGACCGCCGTCATGCACAGACGCATCGCCCGCATCGTCGCGGCGCTTGTCGGGTTCGTATTGGCGGCTGGCTGTGCCGTCAACCCGGTGACGGGGCAGCGGCAGCTGTCGCTGCTGACGACGGCGGACGAGATCGCCATCGGCCAGGATCAATACCGACCGGTTCAGCAGGCGAGCGGTGGGGCGTACAAGGTGGATCCCGAGGTGACCGACTACGTCGCGTCGGTAGGTGAGCGGGTAGCCGCCGTGAGTGATCGCGCGCTGCCCTACGAGTTCGTCGTGGTCAACGACGGCACGCCCAACGCCTGGGCACTGCCTGGGGGCAAGATCGGCATCCACCGCGGCCTGCTGGTCGAATTGGAGAACGAGGCGGAACTGGCGGCCTTGCTCGGCCACGAGGTGGTCCATGCCGCCGCGAAACACTCGGCCAACCAGATGCAGCGCAATCTGCTGTTCGGCTTGGCCGGACTGGGCGTCGGCTTGGCGGTCGACGACTCGAAGCACGCCCGGAGCATCGTCGGCGCAACCCAGTTGGGCCTGCAGCTAGCCAGTCTGAAATACGGTCGCGACGACGAGCGGGAATCCGACTACTACGGCATGAAGTACATGCACGCCGCCGGCTACGACACGTCGGCGGCGGTCACGC
>JAGWBN010000037.1 GCA_021295875.1 Pseudomonadales bacterium | reverse complement strand
CCCGTACGTATGCGCCGGTCGCCAGTTCGGTTCCAAGGTGGTGGGGGCGGTCCGGGCTCGGATACACGCGCACCGCGAGTACGTGGGTATTCCGATAGCGCAACAGTTCGATGTCAGGCAACAACCTGGGCGAAATAGCGTCGCTGATCAGGTTGGCAGCCTGCTCCTCGACGGCCAAGGCGTTGGTCAAGCCGCGCACGTGTCGCGTCTTGTCTTCGACCCCCACCAGAATCGTGCCGCCTGCGGTGTTGGCGAATGCCACGACCGAGCGCAGAAACAGCGTCGGCGAGGACAGGTCCCGTTTGAACTCGAGGGTCTTACCCTCTGGTTGGCAGAGTAGGTCGGTCAGATCCATAGCTCTGCAGATTACTCTGAAGTGCTCGGAAGCGTATTCCGAGCGCCGTCTCAGACTCCGGTCTCCGGACGAATGGGTGTCCCGTCCGCGAACCGACCGAGCCGGAACGCCTTGACGTCCAATCCCACATCGTCGCCCGTCAGGAGCCCGGCCACGGCCTTGCCTGCGCCGGGACCGATGCCGAAGCCATGGCCGCTGAAGCCGGTGGCGACGTGGAAACCCGGCAAGCTGGCGGCCTCGTCGATCACCGGGACGACATCCGGCGTGGTTTCGATCATGCCGGCCCAGCTCTCCACGAGCGGAGTCGCGGCGAGCTGCGGGAAGGTGGCATCCAGGTGCTTGCGGATCTGACGCAGGATGCGCGGGTTCGGGGGTGGATCCAGCACCCGGCACTTCTCGAACGGCGATTCCCCGTCGAGCGGCCAAGTCGTCGGCGTGAGCCACTCGTCGAGGAATTCGCGGCCAAGCGACAGCCGCAGGTGCCGGGCGTCCATTCGCACGGCGGGCATGAACCCGGGGCCGAAGCGAAAGGTCGACGGCGTGACGGGATGATCGATCACGACACCGTGCGCGACCGTGTAGCCGCCGTCCTGCCGTCGGCGTAGCGCCAACCGCCGGTCCGTCATGGCCCCGTTGCAGACGAAGTCCGCCGGAGCCGTTCGGGCCACGGTGCCGCGGACCTTGAGTTGCGGTACCCGAATGCCCAGTGAGCGGCAGAACATCGACGTCCACGCACCGGCGGCGCAGAGCACGGTGGATGTCCGTATTCGGCCATGCTCCGTGACCACGGCCGACACGCGCCCGCCGGTCGTCTCTATGCCGCGCACGGCGCAGGACGTCAGCACCGTGCCGCCCCGCCGGACGACGGCCCGGGCCAGGGCGGGCACGGCCTTGTGCGGTTCGGCGCGGCCGTCGCTGGCGGTGTAGAGGGCGCCGCGCCATTGAACCGCGGCGCCTCGCACCAGTCGCTGCAGTTCGTCCGCTTCGATCAGACGGGTACCGGTGCCGTAGTCCTCCGCGAACTTCGCCCAGGCGGCGTAGCGTTCGAACTGGCGGTCGTTGTCGATCAGGTAGATGACGCCCTGCTCGCTGAAGCCGACGTCCTCGCCGATCTCGTCGCCGAGCGTGCGCCAGATGCGCAGGGACTCGACGATCATCGGCATCTCGCGGCGGTCGCGGCCCTGTTGGCGTACCCAGCCCCAGTTCCGACCCGATTGCTCGCCGGCGATGTGGCCCTTCTCGCAGACCACCACGTCGACGCCGTGCTTGGCGAGGAACCACGCCGTGGACACGCCGATGATGCCGCCGCCGATGACGACGACGTCCGCCGACGACGGGACCGCCGCGGGCGGCTCGGGCTCGCCGGCCCATGTTCGGGAGACGAGATCGACTGGAACGGATTCCGACATCGCGGATCAGCGCCCCGGCCACCGCCACGGCGGCAGATCGAGTGGTCGGAAGCCCAGCGCCGAGGTCTCGCCGAGTTCCTTGGCGAGTTCGAGATGGTTGCAGTCGTCGTCCCGGGTCAAGGCGTCGATGAGGCTTTCGGCGTGGGTGGTGACCCAGAGTTGGGTGTTTTGCGCGCACCGCTTCATCAACCGTCCGAGGGCGGGCAGCAGTTCGGGGTGCAGACTGGTCTCGGGCTCGTTCAGGACCATCAGGCTCGGCGGTCGGGGCGTCAGCAGCGCGGCGATCCACAGCAGGTAGCGAAGCGTGCCATCGGACAGTTCCGCTTGGGAGAGGGGCCGCAGCAGGCCGTATTGCTGGAACCGGAGGCTGAACCGTCCCCCGGCATCCTCGACATCCACCGATGCCCCCGGAAAGGCGTCTGCGACGGCTTCGTTCAAGGCTTCGTCGTCGCCCGTCTCCACGATCGTCCGCCAGGCGGCCGCGAGGTCGTGACCGTCGTTGCTCAACACCGGCGTGCGCGTACCCACCTGGGGCGCGCGGGCGGGGGCCGCGGCATCGCTACGGAAGTGGTCGTAGAAGCGCCAGGAGCGGATTTTCTCGCGCAGTATGAGCACCTCGGGGGCCCGCTCGGGATCCGCCATGCGCGACAGCATGCTGTCGAAGGTCGGCAGGTGCTTCTCGATCACCTGCCAGCGGCCATCGGCATCGCGGGCACGCACCACCGCGCCGCGGCGGTCCACCAAGGCGCGCGCGTCGTGCCAGGTCTCGCCATGCCAGATCACCTCCCGCTTGATCTCGGGGTCCTTGCCGAACATCGTCCGGCTCGGCGGCGGCAGGCCGTAGTCGATGGCGTAGCTGAAGTCGTCGCCGGCAAATCCGAAGCGCAGGTTGACCGGTTTCCTCCGCGGTCCGCCCTGAACGGGATGTTCGCCGCTCTTGAAAGCCCTCGAGACCTGTTCGGGTCCGGCCCAGAGTACCGACTCGATTCCGCCTTCGGCGGCCAGCGACTCGACCGCCGTGCCGAACGCGGTCTCCGATAGCAGGCGCAGGCCCCGGTACAGGTTCGACTTGCCGCTGCCATTGGGACCCGTGACCACGTTGAGCGGCCCGAGCGGCAGTACCAGGTCGCGCAGCGACCGGTAGTTGGCGACGGCTAGCGTGCGAAGCACCGCGGCAACACCTTGTCGGTCAGGAAAGCCGTCACCAGGTGGTTCGGCACCGTCTCGAAGGCCGCCTCGTCGACCACGGGCCGACCTTGGGACACCCACTTGTAGCTCTCGGCAACGACATAGAACGGCGTTCCCGCGGACTGCGCCGCCGATGCCAGCGACAAGGTGCCCACCTTGTTGACGAAGTGCTTGGACCCCACGGCGTCCGCGCCGACGACCAAGGCGTCGAAACCGGCCACGCTGGTCACCGCGTCGCCGTCCTCGATGCAGGGAACGCCCAGTTCCGCCGCGAGGCGGCGACCTTCGCCACCGGGTTCCGACGCTGTGACCGCGAGCTCGACAGGCAGTCCGGCCACGGCGGCCCGCACGGTGGACGAGGCGCTGTGGGTAAGGACGGCGCTCCCGGTCGGAAGCGCCGCGAGGCGTCGACGTGCACGTTCCACGGTCTCGTCGAGCGCCCGGTCCGCAGACATGAGTATCGCGTCGCAATGCGCGATCGCGCGGCACCGGAAGTGCTCGTCCGGCCAGGCGAACGTCGCCATCCAATGGCGCATCAGGTTGCCGATGGCCGCCACCGACGGACGCGCGATTGCCAAGGTGTTCGCACACGACCTCGTACGTCCAGCCAAGTCGGCGGTTGGGCTTGCGGCGATCTGGGCCCGAAGCATCGAGATCGCCTGCCGCGCCAGTCGGGCAGCGCCGTCGGTGGTGTTGCCGCGCAGCTCCTGGACAAGCTTCCGGCAGTCCGTGGGGTCCATCGCCGCGATGCTATCACTGGGTGAACGCCCACATCCGCGTGTCGTCCACGGGCGCCGCCAGTGCATTGCAGGACAATATGACATTCAGTATCGTGTAATCATCTCACGAATCTCATGGAAGTTCCGCCGATGAAGACAAAACCGATTGTCTACGAGGCCCTGCACCCCGACGAAGTGCAGATGCTCCCTCAACGGATAAGAGCACGCCTTGGCGAAGAAGCCCACGAGCACGACGAGTGGATGGTCTTCCACGCGTCCTTGCCACTCAGCGACATAGTCGACCGCCTGAATCGCTTGGGCAGGGTCCCGAGGATGCACCGTTGGCGTCCTAACACCTCGTCCGACCTGGACCGGATACTGACTTGGCTCGCCGCCGACCAATCCGACGTGGAGCAGGACCTGGCCATCGACAACCTCGCCGCTCGCCGCGACTACCTGGATGACACCCCGACGCTCACGGCGGCGCAGATCCATCGCCTGTCGGGCCTGGCTTCCCGCAACCACAGCGAGCCCGCGTCCCGCTGGAAAAAGGAAGGCAAAACGTTTGCCGTCCGGCTCGGTCGGCGCGATCTCTATCCGGCATTTCAGTTCGAGGACGGGAAACCGCGTCCCGTCGTGCGCCAGGTGCTCGCCGCGTTGCCTCCGGGGATGACCCCCTGGCAGAAGGCGTTCTGGTTCGCCTCGGGCAACGGCTGGCTTGACGGCGACGAACCACAGCAGTGCCTGGAGGATGACCAGCGAGTCGTCGAGGCGGCGCGCCGGCTCCCGGAGCCGGCCATTGGATGAGGAAGCGGTCCAGCCCGTTCCCGATCCGCCGGCTCGCCTCAAGCCGCCGAATGTCGTGGAGTTGACCGCCGGCGAGTTGCTCCACCGGGTCCACGACCGTCAGTTCGACGGGCGTGTGTTCAATCCCTGCCGGAGCGGCCCGACACGGTTCGCGCCGATCCGCGACGCGCACGACCGTTACATACCCTCGTTGTATGCGGCCGACACCGTGGAAGCGGCGATCTATGAGACGATCCTGCACGATGTCCCACTGCGCGCGACGCGAAAGAGCGTGCCGCACGGCGAACTCCAAGACCGCCGGCATAGCACATTGATGGTGCGCCGCGTACTCCGTCTAGCCAGTCTACGGGCACCAGACCTGTTGAAGTGGGGCGTGCGCCGCGACACCCTGATCGCCAGCCTGCCCACCCAATACCGACGCACGGCGCTCTGGGCGAAGGCCGTACACGATCAGTTCGACGGCATCGACGGCATCGTCTGGACGTCGAACCTGTGCGATCCGGATTCGGCACTGCTCCTGTTCGGCGACCGTGTCGCCGCCACGGATCTCATGGTGACCGGCGTGCGCGAAGGGTCGGACGGATCGTTTCTGCAGAATGTCCGCCAGGCAGCCCAGCGCAGCAACATTCTGATCGCGCTCTAGGGAAGGTCTGATTAAGACCTTCCCTAGAGCGGCAGGCATGTGCCACCGAATTCAACGAACTCCCGGCGATCGACTGGCCCGATTCGGCCCGATGCTATGATCCGGGCGACCGATGACTCCCCGCTTGGTGTACGACGGCGACTGCGGCTTCTGCCGCTACACCGTCGACTACGCCCGGGCTCTCACCCGCGACGGCGTCGAATACCTACCCTACCAGGCCGTCGCCGGCGAATATCCATCCCTCGGCACCGTGGACTTCTCCCACTCGATCTGGTTGTTCGAGGCGGGACCCGACGGCCCCGCGGCGTCCGGTGCCGACGCCGCGTTCCGCACCCTCGCCCTTGGTGGTCGTCGCGGCTGGCGATGGGTGTACCGGCACGTGCCCGGCTTCGCTTGGGTCGCCGAGAGGGGCTATGACTGGGTAGCCCGCCACCGCGAAGGCTGTCTGCGCATCGCCCGCCCGCTGTTCGGACGCGAGTTGGCCCCGGCACGGCTCGAGAGGACGGCGGACATCGTCTACCGCGGTATCGCCGCCTGCGCGTTGATGGCGTTCGTGTCGCTCTGGCTCCAAGGCGAAGCGCTGATCGGCGACAACGGCGTACTCCCCGCCGGCGAGTTCCTGGAGGCGGTGAAGGCGACGTACGGCGTCGGCGGCTACTGGTCCGTGCCGACCGTTCTGTGGTTGGGCGTGCCGTTCCATTGGGTGTTCGCGTTCGGCACCCTCTGCGCCGTCGTCGCGCTCGCGGGCAAGCTGCGTACCTGCGCGGCCGTCGGTGCCTACGCGAGCTATCTGTCCATCGTCGGCGTCGGGCAGGTGTTCACATCGTTCCAATGGGACACGTTGCTGTTGGAGTGCCTGTTCGCCGCCGCCGTCCTCGCCCGTTCGCCCGTGGCGGGCGTCTGGGTCGTGCGGCTGCTGGCGTTCCGCTTCCTGTTCCTCTCGGGTGCCGTCAAGCTGCTCTCCGGCGACCCGGTGTGGGCGGACCTCACGGCGCTGGAATACCACTTCGAGACCCAGCCTCTGCCGACGGCGCTCGCCTGGTTCGCGCACCAGCTACCCGCCTCTGTCCTCGCCTTCGCCGTCGGCGCGACGTTCGCCGTCGAACTCGTGCTGCCGTTCCTCATCTTCGGCCCGCGCAAGTTGCGGGCGATCGCCGCTGCGGCGTTCATCGGCTTTGAAGTCCTGATCCTCGTCACCGGCAACTACAACTTCTTCAACCTGCTGACCATCGTGGTCTGCATCGCCCTGTTGGACGACCGATTGCTTCGTTTGCGACCCCTGCCGCCGCAACGCCTCCACCGCCTCGGCGCGCGATGGCTCGCAACTGTCTTGATCGTCCTGGGCCTCTGCCAGACGGCGGCGGCTTTCGCGCGGTTCCCGAATCCCGCCGGCTGGGTGCGGCCGCTGCGGATCGTCAACGGCTACGGTCTGTTCGCGGTGATGACCACCGAACGCCGTGAACTGGTGATCGAGGGTTCGATGGACGGCAGGCAGTGGTTGGAGTACGAGTTCCCGTACAAGCCGGGGGACCTGGACCGTGTCCCGGGCTGGGCCGCACCGCATCAGCCCCGACTCGACTGGCAGATGTGGTTCGCCGCCCTCTCCCGCCCGGAATACGACCCGTGGATCTACGACCTGGTGTTCCGCTTGCTGCAGGCCGAACCGGCCGTGCTCAAGTGGATCGACGACCCGTTCGACGGCGAGCGGCCGAGAACCGTGCGCATCATCTCCTACCGCTACAACTTCTCGCCGCCCGATGGCGTTCCACCGAGGGCTGGTGAGGACCGTGGCAGGTGGTGGACGCGTTCCGATCCAAGGCTTTGGCTGGAACCGCTTCCCCGTCGCGTGCCGAGGGTCACCCACGATCCCTTGGAGGTTGCCCTGAAGTAGACCGGGCGCCCTCGAGTCAGGGCGTTGCGCTTGTTAGCATGGTTCCATGAGATTGAAAAAACTCGCGATCACTTCGCTCGCGACCGGGCTGGCGGTCCACCCTGTCACGGCTGCGGATCAGCCGGCCGACGATGCGCGTTGGGCAACGACCCTGGAACGGGTGTCGACGTCGATCGTCACGATCCTCGTAGACCAGACGCGGGCCTTCGAGGACACCTCGAACATGACCACGGAGGGCACCGGTGTCGTCGTGGATGCCGAACGGGGCCTGATCCTCACCAACCGTCACATCGTCGGTGTCGGGCCGGTCAACGCAACGGCGGTCTTTCTCAACCAGGAGGAGGTGGAACTCAAGCCGGTGTGGCGCGACCCGGTCCACGACTTCGGCTTCCTCCGCTACCGGCCGGAAGACGTGAAGTTCATCCAACCCGAGGCACTCGCGCTCGATCCCGACGCGGCCCGGGTGGGCCTGGACATCCGCGTCGTGGGCAACGATGCGGGCGAACGCCTGTCCATCCTGTCGGGGACGATCGCGCGGCTAAATCGCGAGGCACCCGATTACGGCAGGTCGCAGTACAACGACTTCAACACGTTCTACATACAGGCAGCATCGGGCACATCGGGCGGCTCGTCCGGATCGCCGGTGGTGGACATCGAAGGCCGGATCGTCGCCCTGAACGCCGCAGGGCGGGGAGATGCCGCCACCAGCCTGTTCCTGCCCGTGACCCGGGTCAGACGCGCACTGGACTTCATCGTCCGAGGCCAAGGCGTACCCCGGGGCACGCTGCAGACCACCTTCGAACAGACGAGCTTTGCCGAACTGCGTCGCCTCGGGCTCTCGGAAGAAGCCGAACGCCGTGTACGGGAAGCCCGACCCGACGGTACGGGACTGCTGGCCGTAAAGGAGGCGGTTCCGGGTTCGGCGGCCGACGCGCACCTCGAACCCGGCGACATCGTCATCGCCGTCAACGCCATCGTTGGGGGCTCCTTTCCAGATCTCGCCGACGCATTCGACAACCATGTCGGCGGGAGCGTGGACCTCACGGTGGAGCGCGCCGGGACGACGCATGAGTTCACACTTCCCGTGGCCGACCTGAATCGGTTCGTGCCGGGCGAGTATCTCAGCGTGGGCAGCGCGATCCTGCATCCATTGTCCTATCAGCAGGCGCGTCACTTCCCAAGACCGGTGGACGGCGTGGTCGTGGCTTGGCCGGGCCAGTTCCTCAACTCGGGAGGCATCCCCGAACAGAGCCTGATTACGGCGGTCGACGGCGTGGACGTCCAGGACGTCGACGGCGTCGAGGCCGTGATGGCGAAGATCCCCCACGGCGCGGATGCCACGATTCGCTACGTTGCCATGGACGATCCACTGACACCGCAGACGACCACGGTGAAGCGCCCCGGGCGATGGTGGGTGGAACGCCGGTGCTCACGCGAATCGGAGGTCTCGCTTGGCGAAACCTGGCGTTGCCGGGCGCTGGCCGAACCCGCAGCCCGAGACACGCCGCCAAGCCCACCCACTTTGCCGGAACGCACCGCGCCGACCTCCGTGGACGATGCCATGGTCGTCGTCGACTTCGACATGCCGTTCGGCGTCCGGGGTCACGACTCTGGGCGCTATCGCGGGGCGGGCCTGATCGTCGACGTCGAACGCGGTTGGGTGGTTGTCGACCGGTCGACAGTCCCGGAAGCCATCGGCGACCTGTCCATAACCTTCGGTGGCCTGCTGCGCGTGCCGGGCGAAGTGCGCTACATCCATCCGCTGCACAATCTCGCGGTGGTGTCCTACGACCCCGACGCCATCGGCGACTTGCCCGTCGCCGAAGCACAACTCTCCGCCGAGCCCCTGCGTTCGGGACAACCCCTGTCCTTCCTCGGCCTGGATGATGAACTGCGCATCCGCCGACAGCCGGTGGAGGTCGCATCCGTGGGTGCCCTGTCGTTGCCGCCGGACGACGCACTTACATTCCGCGACTACAACATCGAGGTGGCTTCGCTGGTCACCGACCCGGATTTCATCTGGGGTGGCGTGCTGCTGAACGGCGACGAGGTCGCCGCCCTGTGGGCCTGGTGGCTCGGCTTCGACCCGGCCGCACCGGGGGGCATCTCGGCCGAGCTGATCGCCGACTTGATCAATGGACTGCGCACCGGCGAGATGCTGCACTCACTGGAGGTGATTTGGGGATACCTCCCGCTGGTGGAGGCTCGGCGGCGGCAAATGCCGGATGTCTGGTTCGACCGCTACGCTCAAAGCGAGACCAACCGGCGCGTCCTCGCCGTCAAGCGTGTGGTGGCCGGGTCACCGGCAGCCGAGCATCTCGTCGTCGGAGACGTGCTACTGGCCATCGACGGCAAGTCCGCGACCAGCTTCCGCGAGGCCGAGCGGTTGACCCAGCGCCCGCAGGTGCATCTGGAGATCCTACGCGACGGGGTCGTCGTCGAAGCGGTTGTCGATACCGTGGCCCTCGACGGCAAAGGCATCGACCACGTGATCTCATGGGCAGGCACGTTGATCGAGCTACCGAATCGGTCGCTCTCGGTTGACCTGGGGGTCACCCCCGAAGGCGTCTACTCCAACTGGCAATGGTGGGGCGCGCCCGCCGTCCGCTACGGACTGGAACACGTGCTGCGGATCGTCCAGATCGGCGAGCGGCCGACGCCGGACCTCGACGCGTTCGCCGCCGCGGTCAAGGGTCTCCGGCACCGGGACGCGGTACGCATCCATGCGCTGAACCGGTTCGACGTGCCCGTCGTCCACACCCTACGCGTGGACCAGCGCGACTGGCCCACCTACGAACTCCGTCGCGTCGACGGTCGTTGGCAACGGACATTGATCGACTGACGGGAGACGGGGCGTCCTATTCCCAGTTCACCAATAGGCCAACTACCGCCCCGTGAAGTTCGGCTTGCGCCGCTCGAGGAAGGCCTTGACGCCCTCTTGGAAGTCTTCCGAGGCGAACATGCCGTTCAAGTGCACCATCAGGTGGTCGACGGCGGTGTCGTAGGACTCCTCGAGGCCCATGCGCATCATGCGTTTGGTGGTCTGCACCGCCATCGGGGCGTTGTCGGCGATTTCCTCGGCCCACTGCATCGCGGTGGGCATGAGTTCGTCATCCGGGACCACGGCGTTGACCAGGCCGATGTCCAGGCACTCCGCAGCGTCGATGGTGCGCGCCCGGTAGTAGAGTTCCGCGGCCTTCGCCCAGCCGATGAGACGCGGCAGCAGCCACGTGCCGCCGCTCTCGGGCACGACGTTGCGCTTCGCCGTGACCGCCGCCATCTTCGCGGACGACGAGGCGATGCGGATGTCCGCGAGCAGTGTCAGGTCCATGCCGTAGCCGGCCGCGGCGCCGTTGACGGCGCAGACCACCGGCGTGTCGATGTTCCACATGACGTTGATCGGTGCGTCGCGCAGATCGAACAACTGCCGCGGCGGGCGGTTGTCGCCGCTGCGCGTGTCGCGGCTGCCGATGCCGCCCTGGCCGACGTTGACGAGATCGAGGCCCGCGCAGAATCCGCGGCCCGCACCGGTCAGGACGATGCAGCGGGTGTCCGGATCCTTGCTGGCTTCGAGCAGCTTGGCCGACAGTTCGCCGAGCATTGGGCCGCTGATGGCGTTCAGACGCTCGGGGCGGTTGAGGGTGAGTACCGCGATGCGGCCTTCCTGACGGGCGAGCAGATCCTCGGTGCTCGACGGCGTGATTGGCATGGTGGCTCCTGGCGGGTCCGGTCGTACGAAGCGGTGCAGTCTAACTTGCCGGTGGGCGCAACCGGAATCGCGGCGGTTCGCGTCGACGAATTCGCGGCCGTGAAACGACCGAACACGGGCGACCGCCGGGGTCGCCCCAAGCGTCAAGGGTCGAGGAGTCCCGCCAAGACCGGTGCGAAGCGTTCACCCATGCGCCGGTAGCCGGCGGGGTTGGGGTGCAGATCGTCGGGCAGATCCGGGGCGTCGTCGGCACCGAACAACGTCAGGCCGTCGTGATAGTGCAGGTTCAGGTCCCCTGCTGCGCACCGGGCGTCGACGACGTCGGCGATGATCTCGCGGATGCGCACCAGCGAGAGTGATCCGCCGCGGTACGGCTCGAATCCGTCGACGGTGACGAACTTGCCCCGCTCGTTCGGGATGGTTGGTCCGGGACGTGTCTCGGCACTCGGGCAGAAGATCGGCGAGATCACCATCAGCGGCACATCCGGCCTGCGTTCGCGGATCGTGTCGATGAAGCCGTGCAGCGCGGGTGTGAAGACGCGCTCGCGCATGGAGTCCATGTTGACGATGTTGATGCCGGTCTTGATGGTCACGACGTCCACGTCGTCGAGGTCCCGGATCGTGCGCGCGACGAATTGATCCAGGTGGCACTGGCCGCCGAAGCCCAGATTCTGCAAGGCGACTCCCGCACCCCGAGCCGCCACCGCGGGCCAGGTCATCGCCGGCTCGTCCGCTTCCATGCAGTGGCTGATCGAACTCCCGTAGTGGACCCACCGGGGTCGGGCGTCCGAGGGCACCGGTCCAACCGACGCTCCGTCCTCCACGACGAGCGTGCGCAGTTCCACGAAGGCGTTGTGCGGCAGCCACACCTCGCAGGTCTTCACACCCGGCGCCAAGCCATCGAAGACCACGGTATCGGCCTCCCCGCGAACCAGTTCGAAGCCGCCCGGTGCATCGGGACTCATGCGGATGACGTTGCCGGCGGTCGACTCCGTGCGCTCCAGGCGTTCGGCCGTCTCCAGGTTGAAGACCACGGGCCGCCGCGCTCGAGGTGGCGCCACCATGTTCGTCGCCAGGAAGCCAACGCCGACGCGCCTCGAGTCCGTGGCGAACCGCAGACGGACGCCCGAGGGCATGCGCACCGTGGCGTCCATGGGCTGTGGAAGCTGCGGTCGTGTCCAGTCCGGGAGTCGGCGAACACCCAAGCCGCCGTCGCGTTCGTCGAACCCGAGCGCACCGTGAACAACCACTCGATCCGGTAGCAGATCCGCAATCGGCAATGTCTGCACTGTCTTCCCCAGGACTAACGAGCAATCCGCTAATCGTAGCTCCACTATTCGTCCAGCACCTATCCAAAGATCATCCACTCCGCATGCACCATTGGCGCTTATGGTTCTAATCACGGCTTGCGGAGTGTTCCCCCTCCCATCCCCCTCTCCCTCCGCAGGCCGTGACAGCTCAATCCCCTTACTGACCTCACCCCGATCCATGATCGGGGTCTTTTTTTCGTGGCCCACGTGCGCGGTCTGTGGATTTCGCGGCCGGGAATCCGATGGGCTATGCTGCGCCGATTGCTTGACCCGAGGGCACCATGAAATACCTGCACACGATGGTTCGCGTCGCCGACATCGACGCGTCGCTCGACTTCTACTGCGACTACGGCGCATCGACAACGAGGCCGGACGCTTCACGCTGGTGTTCCTCGCGGCCCCCGGGGACGACGACGCGCAGGTGGAGCTCACGCACAACTGGGATCCGGAATCCCTGGAGGGCGGGCGCAACTTCGGGCACTTGGCCTACCGGGTGGACAACATCTACGAGACATGCCAACGGCTCAAGGACGGCGGCGTGACGATCAACCGCCCGCCGAGGGATGGCCACATGGCGTTCGTACGTTCTCCCGACAAGGTGTCCGTCGAACTGCTGCAGGCGGGAGCGCCGCTACCGCGCCAGGAGCCCTGGGCCTCGATGCCCAATACCGGCGAGTGGTGACCTTCGCCGACGACGCCCAGTCGGCTTGACGATCATCGCGACGGACCGCGTTCCTGCCATCGCTTCCATATCGCGTCCGCGTGCCGCCGTGTGCTACTTTCCGTGGCCCACTGACGGGGCGTCCCCATGCGAAGGTCGCACC
>JAGWBN010000036.1:12697-23513 GCA_021295875.1 Pseudomonadales bacterium | reverse complement strand
GGAACAGGTTGCGCGCATGCACGGTCGGGCGGGCGAAGTCGTTGCGGATGGCAGCCAGCAGCACTTCGTTCCAGCGGCGAGCGACCGACACGTCCTGGTCCGGCCCCACCCCGGGGACGTAGTTCGCCGTGACCACGGCGTTGCCGTCGGGCATGGTGAACGTGGTCTCGCGCGCCAGGCGGTCGGCGAATGTTCCGGTGCTGCTGCTCCAGTGGGAGAAGAAGTAGCCCGTCTCGGCCGGGGCCGCCGCGACGGTGATCTCGTCGCCCGGGTCGTGGAAACCGCCGCCGTCGCCCGAGTCGACGATGAGTCGCCGCGAGGTTCGTTGTCCGGTCGGCGAGATCGACACGAGTTGGTTCGCGGCGACGCCGGACCGCGTCGTGTCGGCGCCGTCGAGCCAGTCGACGGTCACGTCCGCCGTATCTGCGTCGCCGAGCCCGAAGTGCAGTTCGAGGGGGTTCTGCGAGACGTAGTTGCTGCCGGCGCGCATCTCCTGGACCTGGGTAGTCCCGTACCCGCGCGCCGATCCCGAAACCGTCCAGACTCACCGCGAGGTAGTTGGTCGAGAGCACCGTGTCGTTGCGGTAGTAGAGCACCGGGTTGTCGCCGTTGTTGGTGATCAGGATGTCGATGTCGCCGTCGCGATCCCCATCGAAGCAGGCGACGCCGCGTCCCTGCCCGCGATCGGTCAGTCCGGAGGCCTGGGCCTGTTCGACGAAGGCGCCCTCCCCGTTCGCACGGAATAGGCGAACACGGTCGGCGACGTAGTTGTTGTCCTCCTCGTCGTTCTCCTCGCGCCAGCCGTTGACGTGGAAGATGTCCTGGTGGCCGTCGTTGTCGAAGTCGGCGAAGCAGGCGCCCCAGCCCCATCCGCCGTTGGCGACGCCGGCGGCGTCGGTGACGTCGGTGAACGTGCCCGTGCCGTCGTTGGCGTAGAGCCGGTTGCCGTAGCCGATCAGTTCGTCCGTGCCGACGCGGGTTCGGTAGATCGAGGTCACGAACCAGTCGAGGTCGCCGTCGTTGTCGTAGTCCACGACCGCCGCGCCCATCCCCCCTGGTCCTTGATGACCTCGCGGTCCGTGGTCAGCGTGAAGCGGCCGTCGCCGTCGTTGCTGAACACCTGGCTGGTGCGGAAGTCGGACGCCATGAGCAGGTCGAGGTCGCCGTCGGAATCGATGTCGGTGAAGTTCGGCGTGAACGAGTTGTCGCGGCGGAAGGCGGGGGCCCGGATCTGCAGTTCCTCCGGGTCGGAGGAGTCGATCAAGGTTTCGGCGATGCGCGCCTGGCGGCTGTAGCTCTCGAACGTCCACTCGCCGTTGTTGCGCCAAAGCGTCTCGGTGTCGTCGCGTTCGGGGTTTCCCCAGTGCGCCAACGCCATGTCCAGATCGCCGTCCTCGTCGTAGTCCGCAAAGGCGGCGGAGAAGGTGTTCGGCGCGAAGATGTCGAGACCCGACGACGGCGTCACGTCGACGAACGTGCCGTCCCGGTTCTCCATGAGGTAGTACGGGTCGTCCTCGACCGCGCCGATGAACACGTCGAGGTCGCCGTCGCCGTCGATGTCGGCGAACGTCGGCCCGCTTCCCTTGTGGACGAGGTCGAGGCCCACGTCGGGCGCGACGTCCACGAACGTGCCGTCGCCTTGGTTCTCGAACAGCCGGTTGGGCGCGAGGTCGCCGCCCGCGACGTAGACGTCGATGTCGCCGTCCAGGTCGTAGTCGACGGCGGCGAGCCCGCTCGCCATGAACTCGGGGTCGCTCATCGGTGCGTGCGCATAGCCCCAGGTTCTGGTCAGTCCGGCGTTCGCGGCCTGTTCGGTGAAGCGTAGCGCGGGTTGTGTCGGGTCGATGGGCGGTGGTGGCGGCTCGATCGGCGGCGATGGGGACCCGCCCCCTCCGCCGCCGCCACACGCGGCCACCGCGAGGAGCGCCGTCAGACAGAGCCCCGAGCGAGTACCGCGTCTGGGTAGCGCGCGGGCGGGCTCCGGGGACGCCGAGGCGTCCCGGGTGGCCGTTGCGACGTTGTGGAACCGGGCGACCACAACGCGCCCGCCAGGGTGCGCGGTCGCCCCTACGGCGCTGTTGAAGTGGGCTTCCCTATCTCAGGTTCCAGCGGAAGTCGAGTCCGATCGACTCCGGGGGATCGAGGTACTGGTAGCTGCCGCGCAGGTCGCCAAGCCAGGGATTCTCTTCTCCCGTGGTGAGGTCGCTGTACCGGTCGCGAACGATGCGCTCGTCGCCAAAGTTCTTGGCCCAGAGGACGACCGCCCACCTCTCGTCCACGTCGCGAAGCGTGGCCCGCGCGTTGACGATCCGGTAGCTCGGCAGCGCGATCGTGTTGTCGGTGTTGAACCAACGCTCGTCGAAACGGGAGACATCCAGGTGGAACGTCGCGGCCAGATCGCTGGTGATCGGCATGTCGTAGTCGAGGTTCACCGTCAGCGACCAGGGCGAGGAGAAGATCAATTCCTTGCCCTCGTTCTGCAGCGCTTCGGTCAACTCGGTCTGCACGTAGGCGGTGACGACGGACGCCCGCAGACGTTCGGTCACGGAGCCGCTGACGTCGAGGTCGAAGCCCCGGATCTCGGCGGCGCCCTCGTTGGCATTGAAGCCGACGACCGTGCCGTTGGGCAGCGGGCGTTCCGAACGCTGAATCACATCCTGCCAATCGACCAGGTAGACCGCGGTCTGAACGGCCGCACGACCGTCCAGCAGGTCGAACTTGGTGCCGAGCTCGTAGTTCACCACCGTGTCGCCCTCGAAGAACACGACCGTTCGCAGCACCTCTGCGCGCTCGCGCATCTCGGCGATTTCCGCCGGGGACAGCGAGCCGGTCTGCTCGGCGGCCTGCGCGTCGCGTTCAAGGTTCCTTGCCGACAGCAGCACGCCGCGGTTCTGACCGCCCGGCCGGTACCCTTCGGCGTAGCTGAAGTAGGCCATCAGGTCGCGGCCCGTGGGTCGCCAGGTAGCCACGAACCGCGGGCTGATGACGTCGGCGTCGGTGCTGCCGTTCTGTTCGCCGACGTAGGTCCGGTAGTCCTCGAACGAATCCGGCCATTTCCAGTTGCCGAGCCTCACGCTGTCCTGGTAGATCTGCTCGCCCTTGACGCCGATGAAAAAGTCCTGGGACAACGATGCCGCCCGTGCGCCGAGGGTCAGTTCAATTTCATCGGTCACGTCGTAGCTGATCTCGCCGAAGACCGAGGTTTCGCTGAAGTTCGTCTGGTGCGATGTCTCGGGGGAATTGAAGAAGAACACCTCGTCGTACATCTCGCGCCCGGCATCCATCGAGTAGAGCACCCCGCTCCAGGACCAGTCTTCGGACTCCCGGGTGTACGCGCCGGCCGTCCAGCGGAGCCTGCCCGGACTGTTCGAGATCAGTTTGATCTCGTAGGTCGCGCGCTGGACGTCGGTCCAGCCGTCCCAGCCGTAGCTGTTCATGTTCATGGCGTCGAGCGGCACCGGACAGTTCACATCGGGGTCGGGCACCACGAGCAGGCAGCGGCCGCTGCTGTTGGCCCCAAACGCGGTCGCCCAGTCGATCGCGCGCACCATGGGTTCGGCGAGTTCGCGGAAGGTCAGACTGTCGCGGTCGGTTCTCGTCGCCGTGAACTCGGCGTCCGCGAAGTTGAAGTTCGCGCCCACGGTCAGGCGCGTGACCCGGAAGTCGTCCCAGCCGTCGCCGTGGAGGCCACGGAAATCTTGGGCGTTGGTGACGTACGGGTCGTCGGCGATGAGGTCCTCGTCGCCCCGGTTGCCGGCGTTGGTGTAGGCCGTGCCGTCGCCCTCCTGGGATACCCAGTAGCTCGCGAGCTCCGCCGACCAGCGGTCGCCGAAGTACTTGGCGGCGAGTCGGCCGCCGGAGTTCGAGGTGGAGTTGATGTCCTTGTTGAGCCCCGTGCAGATCGCACGCGCGATGGGATAGCCGGTGTCGTTCACCTGCGGCGTGCAGTCGGTCAACTGGTCGATGTAGCCGGCTCGCGATGTGTCGAACAGGACCAGGCGGGCCGCCAGACGGTCCTCGATCAACGGCACGTTGATCAGTCCGTTGACGTCGTGGGAATTGTCGTCGGCCCNNNNCACGACGCGTTCCTGGAACTCGACCTCATTGCCCGCCATGGATCTCCTCGTCAAACGTCGGTGTCAGCCGGCACCACGACCAGGCGCAGGAACCAGGCCTTATTGCTGCCGCTAGCGGCCTCTCCCTCACTTCGCTACCCCGTCGGCTGCCGCCTGGACATAAGAACGTGAGGATCGGCACCGCGCGGGCGTCTATTATCCCACCACACTCGAGGGCGCCACACCACGATGTCAGTCGATCAATTGCGGCGGAATGGACTGGCCGGTCCATTCGAGTTGGCGGACAAGTCGGGGCTAGACGCGGCCCGTGATGCGGTGTTCGAGTTCAAGGCGCTGCGCCGACAGCAGGTGCTCGCACAGAAGGCAGGCGAGGAAAACACCTACGTGAACCCGCTGATCGACCGGCACCTGGACGTCTACTACCGGGACTCCGGACTGATGCCCTTGAACTGAGGGCGGCCGAGGTCAATCCGAGGGCGAACGTCCTCGATCCATCACCCGAACCGCGCCGTGCGCAGGCGACTCGGGCTCGATGTCCTTGACCCACCAACTGTCGATGACGCGCGCCAAGCCCCCTTCGAGGTATTCGAATACGGCCGCCGAGTCGTCGGCGCGTCCGAACTTGTCCCAATAGAGGAACCGCTCGTCGGCCGGCATGTTCAAGGGAATGTGGTAGAAGCCCCAGAGCAGGACGCGATCCAACGCCCGGCAGACGACCGCGGCGGACTCCATGTCGGGGGCCCGCATGGCGCGGTCGATCAGGTCGTCGACGACCGGATCGCGAATGCCCGCGAGATTGCCGCCCATTCCCACCTCGGCGTTTGCCGAGCCGAAGTAGCCGCGTAGCTGGCTCATGGGCGGGTTCAGGAAATCGAGGCCCCTGAAATACATGTCGAATCGGCGCTCGCGCTTGAATCTGACCGCGGTGACGTTGTCGAGCAGGCGCAGGCTTGCCTCGATGCCGAGGGTCGCCAGCGACTCGACATAGGGGAGCAGCAGCCGTTTGGCCCAGGCATTCTGGGTGGCGACCTCCAGCGTGAGGGGTCGCCCCTGGGCGTTCTCCAGCCGGCCGTCCACCAGGGTCCAGCCGGCATCGGCCAACAGGTTCCGCGCGCGCTCGAGCGCTACCCGGTGTCGACCCTGCCCCACCGACACCGGCAACTGAAACGGTTCGGTGAACACCCGCTCGGGAATCCGATCCCGATGCGGTGCCAGCAAGGCCATCTCATCGTCGGACGGCAGGCCGGTGGCGGCCAGAGACGAACCGGCGAAGTAGCTCAGTGCCCGGTTCTGCGAGCCGTAGTGGAACACCCGGTTCTGCCACTCGAAGTCGAACGCCAAGGTCAGCGCCTCCCGGACCCGGGGGTCGCGGAATATCTCGCGGTTCAGGTTGAACGTCAGCGCTTGCTCCTGGCCGATGGACTTGCCGACGCGGCGGGTGTCCTTCAGCAACCGGCCCGTCCTCAACGCCGGGACATCGTACGAGGTGTTCCAGTAGCGCACGTCCGTTTCCCAGAAGACGTCGAGCAGACCCTTGCGGAACGCCTCGCGGGCGACTGTGGCATCCCGGTACACGTCGTAACGGATCGTGCCGAAGTTGTGGCGCCCCCGATTGACCGGGAGATCGCGGCCCCAATAGTCGTCGACCCGCTCGTAGGTGACGTGGTTCCGATCGAACTCGGCGATCCGGTACGGTCCGCCGACAAGCGGCGGCTCCAGCGTGACCTTTCCCGGGTCCCGGTTCGCGTAGTAGTGCGCGGGGCGCATGGGAAAGGTGGACAACGCCAACAGGTTCGAATGGGTGAAGACATCCCGGTGGTGGATGACGAACTCGCGTTCGTTCACGATCTCGATCGACTCGACCCAGGATCGCAGGTAGATCTCCCCGGCGAGCGATGTGGCGCCCATGACGTCGTAGGAGAAGCTCAGGTCGGTGGTCGTCACCGGTACCCCGTCATGCCAGCGGGCCGCCTCGTGCAATCGGATGTGGAGGGACTTCCGGTCGGCCGATAGCGCGACACCATCCACCAGCAGGCCATACAACGCCGAGGGTTCGTCGGCCGAGCGCACGAACAGTCGGTCCATGGTTCGCTCGACGCCGGCGGCATTGGCAACGCCCGTGCCCCAGGCGCCGGAGAAGTTCCGGATCGGCCAGGTTGTCGAGAGCGTCACGCTTCCGCCCTTGGGCGCGTGTGGGTTCGCGTAGTCGAAGTGCTCGAAATCGGCGGGGTATTTGAGCTCATGCAGCAGGGAAATGCCGTGCTCGTACGCCGGTTGTCCCGCCATACCGGTGGCGGCTGCCAAGAGTGCCGCCGACACGACGCCCGCGACCCAACGGCGCGGCCGGGGTGCGACGGGCTGCGCTATGATTCGCGGGCACACCATGGGAGTCACCATGTCATTGACGCGACGCACCACGCGTCCCTCACGCCTCACCGACCTCTCCAGCACGATGGCATTGGCCCGAACCCGGCGTCCACGGATTGGGCATTGACCCCATCGCGCCGAATTGCTCCCCAGTGAGCCACACCGCGTCACCGAACCGTGCGCCCGGCACACCGCGGAGCGGGCCTTGTGCCATCTGGGTCAACCAACCCGAGCCCGGCCAGTTACCCCAGGGAGTAGTCCATCGCACGTTCCATTCCGAGGCCCATGATGCCGACGTAGGCTACTGCGTCTACCTGCCTCCCCGCTACGACGTGGAAAGCGACAAACGTTACCCCGTGATCTACAACCTGCATGGTGCCGGCGGCAACGAACTGCACGGGTTCGACGACGTGACGGTGCTCGACGCGGGCATTCGCGCCGGACGCTGGCCGGCGATGATCATGGTCCTGCCCAACGGCGGCATGCGGACCTTCTACAAGGACTCCCACGACGGTCGTTTCCAAAGCGAAACCCTCATCGTCCGGGAGTTGATTCCCCATATCGACGCTACCTATCGCACCATTGACGACCGCCGAGGACGTTGCATCGAAGGCCACAGCATGGGCGGCCGCGGCGCGACCCGCCTCGCCATGAAGTATCCGTCGTTGTTCTGTTCCCTGTTCAACCTCGCGGGGAACGTACCGCGGACCGCAGCCCAGTTCGATCCGGCCGCGAGCGACGCCTACCCCAACAACTACCTCGGCCCCGACCGCCAGGCCTACATCGACAACGACGCCTTCGAACTGCTGACGAAGAACCTCCGCGCCATCCGCGGCAAGCTGCGCATCCAGATCTGGTGCGGAACCCGCGACACCGGCCACCTGGCGACGGTGCGCGACTTCCACCAGGCGCTGGTCGCCGCCGGCGTCGACCACACCTACCTGGAAATCGAGGCCCTGGGACACGCCAAGAATCCCATCATCGACCTGTACCGGGACATCTGGTTCGACTACCACGTGGAGTCGCTTCGACAGGCCGTCACACCCGAAGACCAAAGAGAGCAGAACCCGTGAAGATCACCTCCGTCAGAGCGATACCCGCCAGCGGCCCCATGGGCGCCAAGACCAACCGCAACTTCGTGTACGTCAAGATCCAGACCGACGAAGGCATCACCGGTTGGGGCGAGGCCACCAGCGGCCCGCTGGCCGTGGCAACCATGATCGACGAGTTCGGCGCGACCCTCGTCGGCAAGGATCCCATGGAGATCGAGAAGCACTGGCAGACCCTCTACCACTACTTCCACGTGCGCGGCGGCGTGGTGCAGATGTCCGCCATCAGCGGCATCGAGATCGCCCTGTGGGACATCAAGGGCCGCGCTCTCGACGCCCCGGTCTACGAGCTGTTGGGCGGCAAGGTGCGTGATCGCATCTGGACCTACGGGCGGTGGGACGGTCCGACCCCGGAACTGTCCATCGCCAACGCGACGAACCACCTCGAGCAGGGCCTGACGGCGTTGAAGGGCGACCCGTTCGAGCACCGCGGGTTGTTCATCGACCGCGCTTCCGAGGATCTCGCGATCGAAAAGCTGAAGGCGGTCCGGGAGGCGGTCGGCGACGACGTGGAACTACTGGTCGAGGTCCACGGCCGGCTGTCGCCGACGGACGCGATCCGAGTGGGCAATCGGATGGAGGAATACCGGCCGTTCTACTTCGAGGAACCCGTTCCGCCGCAGAACCTCGATGCGCTGAAGAAGGTCTCCGACAACGTCAACATTCCCATCGCCACCGGAGAACGCCTGCTGACCAAGTTCGACTTCGCGGAGCTCTTTCCCCTGCACGCCGCGGACCTGATCCAGCCGGACATCATGTACGCCGGCGGCATACTCGAGACCAAGAAGATCGCGGCCATGGCGGAGGCGTACTACGTCGGCATCCAGCCGCACAACTGCTACGGCCCGTTCGCCACCGTGGCGGCGCTGCACCTGGACACCTGCACGCCCAATTTCGTCATCCAGGAGGGCGGCATCCGGCCCTGGTTCCAGGACGCGACGATCGGCGACTTCCCCCTGCAGAAGGACGGCTACTTCGGCGTGCCGCCCGGCCCCGGCCTCGGCGTGGCCATGAACGAGGAATGGCTAGCCGCCCACCCCTGGGACAACGATGCGCCGACGTGGACTCATCGCCTCGGCAACAACCCGTCGCGACAGGGCATCGACTGGTCCTAGGGACGCTCTGAACGGCCGAGCGGCACGGCACCGCAGGGCAGCCTCGTCCAACGCCTACTGTCGCGGCAAGCGAATCGGGGGGCCTTCGGCCAGGTTCGTCGAACGGAACGGGTTTATGTCGATGCCGCCCCGGCGCAGGTACCGGGCATCCACCGTGAGCTCCGTTGCATCGGCGGCTTCCAGGACGTCGACGAATATTCGTTCGGCCACGATCTCGTGAAAGTCCGCCGCGTGCCGATAGGAGATCAGGTAGCGAAGCACCCCGACCCGGTCCAGCAGACGACCGCGGTAGGCGATTCGCACCGAACCCCAGTCCGGCTGGCCGGTGATGGGGCAGTGGACCGCATCCGCACCACGCTCGCGTAATCCGATCAGGAGTTGTGTCGCAGGTTCGTAGTGTTCCGCCGAGGCTGGTAGAGCATCCAGACAGAAGCTCGTGAAGTCGCTGGGCAGGTCGATTTCCTCGCTGCTCCGGATCGACGTCCGCACTTCCCGGTCGGTCTCCCGCGTCAGATCTTCCCGGATCGTGCGGGCAACCCTCCCAGCGTCCTCGAACGTCTCCCCGCTGAACCCGTTGAGATACAACTTCAATGATTTGCTCTCGACGATGCGCGTTGACTCCGCGGGAATCCGCAGGGTCAGCACGCCGACCCGGGGCACGCCGGATGGCGCGAGCCAGGAGAGTTCGTAGCCGTGCCAGACATCCTCACCGGTGAACGGCAACTCGTCGTCGATCCCCAACTTGCGTCGTGCCGGTTGCCGCTCGATGGCTCGCAAGACGGATGGATCGTAGCGCGTCGGCGGGGTGACTCGCCGTCCGAGGGGCAGGTCGTCGGCCATCGGGTTCTGCAACCGCTACGCGACGCGACCGGGTATCGTCGCCGCGCGAGTGCCGGTCATCCCCCCAGCATCCGCTCGCGGCGGTTGGCACGCATGAACGCGAGCCCCGTGACCAGGGCAATGAACATGGGTACACCGACGCGGTTCTGCACGGTCATCGCAAGGATCACTTCCGGGTCGGGGTTGGCCTCCGCCAGCGGGTTCCAGAAGGGTGACGCCCGCACGCCCTGGCTGCCGAGGACGAGCAGATCGAAGGCCAGCACCGCCACGGTCGCCATGGCACCGGCGACCTCGCTGCGGAACAGGGTGGCCAGCGCCATCGACATGACGAGGTAGAACACGGCGCCCTGCAGGGCGCCGTAGGCCGCTATCGGTGGATACTCGGTGAACAGGAAATAGGTCGCCGCGCCGACGAGCAGGGCGGCTATGAGCAGGATCGACGCGGCGGCGGCGAGCTTCGACCACCACACGCGCTCGCAACCGCCGGGAACCGTGTAGGCGATCTCCAGGCTCCGACCGTCCATCTCGCCGGCGATGATGCGCAGCCCGAGGATGATGGCCAGCGCCGCCAGCGGGATGCCCATGAGGCCCACCTGGGCGTCCACGCGGTCGAATCCGTCGCCTGAGCCGATCGCCGCCAGCAGCGCCCGGGCGGCCAGCCAGAGCAGGGGCAGAAAGATCAGCAACCACACCCAGTGGCCGGCGATGGCGAGCCCCGCCAGGCGCAGCAAGTCGAACCGCGCGACGATGCGCCGTGGCAGCGACCCTGGTGCGGCCCCGTCGCGAGTCACGACGTCACCTCCGCAGTCGGCAACACGGGTCGTTCCCGAGAAATCAGCCACAGGTAGCCGTCCTGCGGTTGCGCCGGGAGTGGTGTCGCATCCGCGGTCGGCGCCGCCTCGGCCAGGATGCGGCGCACGGTGCCGCCGTCGATGGTGGGCGTCTCCTCCGCGAGAACCGCGCCGCTGGGCAGCTCGATGGTCGCGTCGGGGGCGAACCGGCATTCCCATACCCTACCCTGGGCCGCTTCGGCGAGGTCCGCAGGCGCCCCATCGAACACCAACCGGCCGCTGGCGAGCACCAGGACGCGGTCGCAGGCCACGGCCACGTCTTCGACCACATGGGTGGAGAACAGCACGATCCGGTCGCGGGCGAGCCTGCCGAGCAGGTTGCGGAAGCGGATGCGCTCGCGCGGGTCGAGACCAACGGTGGGTTCGTCGACGATGATCACCGACGGCAGACGCAGCAGCGTGCGCGCCACGGCCACGCGTTGGCGCATGCCGCCGGACAGCGTCTTGATCTTGTCGCC
>JAGWBN010000036.1:453-12593 GCA_021295875.1 Pseudomonadales bacterium | reverse complement strand
CCCGCGTCCTGGGGCAGGTAGCCCACCCAGCGGGCGAGCACCCGCTGGATCCTGCCGAGACGCACGTTGCCGAGGTCGATGACGCCGCGGGTGGGTTCGAGGATGCCCGCCAGTTGGCGAAGAAGCGTCGTCTTGCCCGCACCGTTGGGCCCGAGGATGCCCACCATGCCGCGCTCGACCGTGAAGCTCACCTCGGTCAGCGCGAGCACCGGTTCGATCGGCAGGTCCAGACCACCGATCCGGCGCGCAATCCGGCGCAGCAGGCTGCGAGGGTGACGGAACGGGCCGGACATCGCGCGCTCGCCGATGACGCCACGCTGCTGGCGCACGGCGCTGCGGCGCGCGATCTGGCCGGCCAGGATGAGGATAGCCACCAGGATCGGCAGGAGGATGACGATCTTCGGCTGTTCGCCGGCCATTCGAGGCAGCACCTCCGTCCAGCCCACGAACACCGCGAGCACCACCCACGGCAGCATGACCCGGAACACGGACTCCACCAGGCGTGGCCTTGGGTCAACCTGGGTCGGCCGCCTCGCCCGCCGGATCTCGCTGCCGAGCCGCGCCAGGAATGCCGCCGCCAGCAGCCACAGGATCAGCTTCCAGCCGACCGACTGCATCTGCGACGACAGCAGGAGCGGGGCCGCGGTCAGGATCACCATCGGACCGAAACGTCCCATGGCGTCGCGCCAATTGAATGCCATCGCCGCCGACCCACCTGCCCGGCTGCGGACGCGTTCGGTGAACTCGCGTGGTGCCCGAATCGCGGTTCGCAGCGGCCCGGGCATGCCGTAGACCTTCTTCAGGTTGCGCACATCGAGAACCGGGGGACCGCCGCTGGTCTGCGGTTCGGGATATTCCGAACGGCGGAACACCATCACGATCACGGTCAGCAACCCGGCGCCGATGAGTAGCGTCGTCATGATCTGCCACCACAGCGTCGTCACGACCTCGGTCTGGATGAGCACCGTCTCGATGCCGCCGGTGACCAGCACCAGGACGAGGACGAGCCAGGGGCCTACCCGACCGAAGACCTGGTCGAGGCGCTGCAGCAGGATGTAGCCCACCGGGATCACCAACAGCGTCAACAGGGTCGCGGTCATCAGGCCGCCGATGACCACGGTGGCGAACGGCGGCCAGGTCTCGTTCTCGCGCCCGGTGGTCAACGCCAGGGGCCATAGGGCGGCGATCGTCGTGGCGGTGGTCATGAGCACGGGACGGGTGCGTTCGCGTACCGACGCGAGGGCGGCGGCACCGCTGGTCCAGCCGTTGCGCACGCGGTGCTGCATGCGGTCGACGATCAGGATCGCGGGGTTGATGGCGAGGCCCACAAGGACGACGACGCCCACCGCCGTCATCATGCCCGCCGGCGTATCCGTCACCACCAGCAGCCAGGCGGCGCCGATGACCGCGAGCGGCACGGCCAGCACGACGAGCAGCGGCAACGTCAGCGACTCGAAGGTGATCGCCAGCACCAGCAGCACCAGCAGAGCGGACCACAGCAGGAAGATCTGCAGCGAGCCCAATCCCTCGTCGTCCTCCTCGAGTTCCACGGCATAGCCCTCGGCGCGGGGTGTGGAGCGGATGACGGCGCCGATCTCCTCGTCGATGGCATCGCGGGCGGGGCCGGACTCCGGTGCGCCCGCGACCAGACGGAAGAACACGCTGGTCTCGCGACGACCGTTGTGGTGGATGATCGCCGCGGGCGGCGGCATCTGGCGAATGGAAGCCAGCGCGGACACCGTGGTGACACCGGAATCGGTGTGCACGCGCAGCCGGCGCAGGTCGCGCATGCCGGCCGGCTCGCGCCCGTCGACGCGTTCGACCACGACGGGAATCTCGCGTCCCGACGGCAGAACATAGCGCCCGGCATTCATGCCGTCGCGGCCGACGAACCTCAGGCCCGGAAGCACTTCGTCGACGGTCAACTCGAAGGCCTCGAAGCCGTGCTCGTCGGGCTGCACCCAGATCTCCGGGGTACCTCGCGGTGCCGACTGCCAAGCCCGCGCCACGTGACGATTCGCCTCCAGACGCTTCACCAGGTCGTCGGCCAGACGTTCCAATACGCGGCTCTCCGGCCCCGAGAGCACGATCTCGCTGGGCGCGCCGCCAGCCATCGGCGGCCCGCCCCGTCCTCCCCGGCCTTGCCGCTCACCCCGCCCCTTCGTGCTGCTGCCGCGTTCTTCACCCGGACGCGACACGTCGATGTTCCCCGCCCCCTTCGATGCTTCGAGTACCACGTTGCGGACATGGGACACCTTCAGATTCTCCGGACGATCCTCGAAGTCGACGAAGTTGACGGTCATGAACGCGCCTTCCTCGGCGACATCGGACATCACCGTGTCGACGCCTTCGATGGCCAGTGCCGCCTGCTCAAGTCGCGCCACGGCCTCGGAAACGGCGGCGAGGGAACTCGTGCCCTTCAGTGTGTCGACACTGAACGACACGCTGTCGGCCAACTCCGGATCGGTCGGCGCCTGGTTGCTCATCGCGAACGGCACGGCGATGACGATGGTGGCGATCACGGCGACGCCGGTACCCGTCAGCCAGCCCGACGGCCGGCGCAGGGCGTTGGCGACCAGCCCGCCGAACAGGATGCGCAGCGGATCGGGGGCGCGTTCGCCACTCGCCCGCTCCCGCTGCGCGCGTTGCCGCGCGACGCTGCGGATCGCCGCGGGTGCCGCCAGTTTGTGCGTAAGCACCGGCACGAGTCCCAGGGCGACCAGCACCGATGCGCCCAGCGGCAGCAGGAAGGCTGGCACCATGACTTCGATCAGGGAACTCGCCGTCGTCGGCAGGTCGATGATCGCCGCCGGCAACATGACGACGGCCGTGGTCGCGGTGGCCGCGAGGATGGCGCGAATGGTCCGGGTCAGGCCGATGCGAGCCGCGCTGGGTGCCGCCACGCCACGCTCCAGCCGCCGTAGCACCGCTTCGTAGACGACGATGCTGTTGTCGATCAACAGGCCAATGGACAGCCACAGGCCGCCCAGCGTCAGTTGGTTGACCGAGTGACCCATGAGGTAGAGCAGTGCGAGGGCGCCGAACAGGCTCACGGGAACGGCGACGCCCACCACCGCGACCGCGCGCCACTGGCGCAGAAAGAGGAACAACACCGCCAAGGCGATCAGGTAGCCCGACAGGCCGAGACGGCCCAGGCGCCCAAGCTGCTCCTCGACATCCGCCGCGTCGTCCTCGCCGATCACCAGGTCGACGCCCACGGGGCCGACTTCGGCGCGCAGTTCGTCGAGGCGTTCCCGGAGTTCACCTCCGACGCGCACGAGGTTCGCGTTCTGCTCCTTGTAGACGCGGATGCCCACCGCCTCCTCGCCGTTGACGCGGAACGACGACTGCCAGGGCGCAAAGCCCATTTCGATGTCGCTCACATGCTTGAGCTGCGTTGGCCGGCCGGCGACGATCCGCGTCTCGCCAAGAGCCACGACACTCGTTGGGCGGCCGTCGAGGACGACCTCCACCCGACCCCCCTCCGATTCGAGATTGCCCAGGTGGCGCACGGTGCCGGCGCGGCGTGACACCGCCGCGATCACGTCCGTGGGTGCGACGCCGGCCGCCGCCGCGCGGGCGAGGTCGACGTTGACGATCAAGCGGCGCTGCGAGCCGCCGCTGGCGATGGCCTCGCCGACGCCGGGAATCGCCGCCAGCCGGGGGGCCAGGATCTGGTCCGCGAGATCGAACAGTGTGTCGCGGTCCGCATCGCCCGTGACATGGACGCGCATCACCTGGCTGCCGCGCTGGGTGGTGCTCGACTCGAACGAGGACACCCCCACCCACGTGCCATCCGGCTGCGTGCGCTGGATGTCGGAGGCGATCCGGCGAAGTTCCAGCTCGCGCACCTTCATGTTGGTCCTCGGCTCGAAGCGGACCTCGTAGTTGCCGCCACTGCCCTGGATTTCGCCCCGGCTCTCCGCCACATCGGGCAGCGCCGAGACCCGCGCGTGCAGCGGCAGCAGGATTTCGCGCTCGACCACCTCCTGCTCGCTGTTGGGGCGGCCGAACTGGACATAGAGCGAGTCACCGCTCAACGGCGGAAAGAGCTCCAGCGGAATCCGCAGGTAGGCGACGATGCCAAGCACCACGAAGCCGAAGAAGATCATGCTCACCGCGACGGGGCGTCGCACGGGGAGGTCGAGGATGTTCACGCGGTGTCCCCACCCCGCCGCAGACGGTCCAGAATCAGGTACAGGCACGGCAACACCAGGAGCGACCCCAGTGTCGATGCGACGATGCCGCCGATGATGGTTAGCGCCATGGGCGCACGTAGTTCGGCACCCTCGCCGCCGCCGAACACCAGCGGTGTCAGCGCCAACGCGGTGGTCAGCGTGGTCATGACGATGGGCCGCAGACGGATGCCCGCCGCCGTGGCAAGGGCCGCCACGCGCTCCTGACCCTCGGCCATGAGCTGGCGCGCCGTGGTGACGAGCAGCACGGCGTCGTTGACCGCGACGCCGGCGAGGACGATGAAGCCGAGCATGGCCATGACGCCGATGGGCTGACCCAGGGGCACCAGGGCGACCGCCACGCCGACCAGGGCGAGTGGAATCGCGGCGAGCACGGTCACCGGCTGCAGCACCGACTCGAAGGTGCCCGCGAGCACCATCAGCACCAGGACCAGGGCGAGGATGCCCGCCAGGCGCAGTTCGTCGAAGGTCTGCGCACGCTCCTCCTCCTGGCCGCGCAGCCGCAGGTGGGTGCCCGGTGGCAGCGGCGCGTCGAAGAGGGCTTCGTTGACGGCGGCAATAGCCTCGGCCTGGGTGAAGTCGTCGACCAACTGCGCCGTCACCTGGGCGACCCGGCGCTGGTCCCGGCGAAACACCTCCCTGGCGCCCTCCGCCTCCTCGAACCGCGCCACCTCGCCAAGCGCCACAGGACGCCCGGCCGCGTTCATGAACTCGACGTTCGCCAACTGGTCGCGGCGCGGCGTGGGCATGTGGACGTTGACCACCCACTCCTCGTCGCCGAGGGAAAGTCGCGTCGCCTCCAGGCCGTCGAGATTCGCCTCGAGGACGCGCGCCAGGGTGCCGAGATCGACACCGAGGGCATCCGCCATGGCGTGATCGAGCGATACGCGCAACTCCGTTGGTCCGCCTTCGAAGGACGACTTGACGTTCCACAGTTGGGGCAGCACGTCGAGTCGTTCCTTAACGAGATCAGCACCGCGGCGCAGATCGTCCAGCGCCTCGCCCGCGATCTCGACGACGATGGGAGGACCGCTCGCACCCAGGGCGTCGGTGATCGCGGAGCGGGCGATCTCCCACTTCACCTCGGTGTCCGGCAGGTCGTCGAGCTGAGGCGCGAGCCAGGCGGCCACCTGGCGGCCGGAGGGGCCTTCGGACGTCATCCGGGCGATCACCCGGGCGGTGTTCTCTTCGGTCAGTTCGCTGCGGATGGAGCGGCCGTCCTCGGGCAGTCGGCCCACCTCCGAAAGGGTCGCCGCGAGTTTGCCGCCTTCGGCCACGGTGCCGCCGGCCGCCTGGGCGATGAGGCTCTCCACCCCGGTAGCGGCCTGCGCCGTGGATTCCACGCGTTGTGCGGCAGGTCCGACCAGGCGAACCGAAAACTGCCGCGGATCCGACGGCGCGAGCAGTTCGGTGCCGAGCTGCAGCAGCGAGGCGATGGCGACGGCGACGATTGCCATCGCCACCAACAAGACGGTGGCCGGACGGCGCAGCAGGCGGCCGACAAGGGCCTCCAGTGCGGTGCGCGCCCGCGACGCCGCCTTCTCGGTCACCAACTCCGAGCGCGACGCCCGCGGCAGGAACCAGCGACCCAGCGCGGGTATCAGGAACACCGCGACGGCGAGCGAAGCGAGCAGCGAGACGACGACGGTGAACGCGATGCCGTCGATCAGGCGGGCGGCGAGGCCTTGGACGAACAGCACGGGCAGGAATACGACACAGGTGGTCAGCGTGCTGGCCGTGATCGCACCGGCCACCTGCCCGGTCCCTTTCGCGGCGGCGACGTCGGGCGGGTCGCCCAGCGCCAGGCGGCGGTACATGGACTCCACCACCACGATGGCGTTGTCCACCAGCATGCCGGCGCCGAGCGCCAGGCCGCCGAGGGTGACGATGTTCAGGCTGTGCTCGGCGAAGTTCATGGCGAACAGCGCCGCGAGGATCGATACCGGCACCGCCGTGGTGACGATCAGCGTGGCCCCCGCCGAACGCAGGAACAGCGCCAGCACCAGCACGGCAAGCACCACCCCGGCGCCCGCGGCGAGCTGCAGATCATCCAGGGCGTCGGTGACGAGCTTCGCGTCGTCCGCGATCTCACGCACCTCGACGCCCGGCAGATCGTCCCCGAGGTCCACAAGGGCGTCGCGAACCTCGGCGGACACGGCGACGGTGTTCGCCCCCGCTTCCTTGTACACGGCAACCCCGACACCCTCGACGCCGTCCACCAGCACCAGGTGATCGATCTCGGCATTGGCCAGTTCGACGTTGCCGAGGTCCGAGACGCGAACCGCCTTGCGGCCGCCGGTGTCGTCCGAGAGGTAGCGCACGACCACGTTGGCGACGTCATCGGCACTGCGGTAGCGGGATACGCCACGTACTTGAAAAACCTGGTCGCGTTCCTCCAGGGTGCCGGCTTCGACATCCACGTTCTGGTCGCGCAGGCGCGCGCGGAGCAGGCTCAGCGACACGCCGAAGGCATCGAGCCGGTAACGGTCGACCGAGACCCGGACCTCGAGCTCGCGCCCGCCGGTGATCCGCGCCTCGGCCACCCCGGCGAGTTGCTCCAACGCCGGCGCGACCTGGCGCCGGGCCAGTTGGCGAAGCTCGGCGAGGGCGGGCTTGCCGTCGGGCGCGACCAGGCCCAGGGTGAGGATCGGCGACTGGCGGGGATCGAAGCGTCGGACGAGGACCTCGTCCACCTCGGGGTCGCCCTCGATACCCCCAACCGCTTTCTGCACATCGACGAGGGCGAGATCGAGGTCGGCGTTCCAGTCGAACGTCACCGTGGTCACGAGGCGGCCGGTGCGCGCCACCTGGAAGACCTTGCGGCTGCCGCGCACCGTGGTGAGCTGACGCTCCACGGTTTGGCCGTAGAGGCGTTCCATCTCCGTCGGCGGGCGGTTGCCCGAGCGGACGGAGACCACCACCGTGGGACTCTGCAGGTCGGGCAGCAGATCCACCGGCAGTTCGCGCCAGGACAGGGCGCCGACGAGGGCGACGGCCAAGGCCATGACGGCGACTGCCACCGGGCGGCGCACGGCGAAGGCGGCGGCTGTTTCCAGGGAGGTGGCCAAGCTGCTTAGCGCTCTTATCCGTTTCGGGCGACGGCGCGCGCCCCTACGGGCGCGTTGGCGTCGCCCCTACGAGCCTACGACACGGACGCGGTTGCCGTCGATCAGGGTCTCGAGGCCGCGCACGGCGACCCGGTCGCCCACGGCCACGCCCTCCATCACCTGGACCTTGTCGTCGTCCCCCAGGCCCAAGCGAACGTCGCGGCGGGCGACGCGCTGCTGGCCGTCCAGGGCGAAGACCACGGTCTTGCCCGCCCGGTTGGCGACCGCTTCGCGGGGCACCACGACGACGTCCTGTCGCTGCTCGATGACGATGACGACCTCGACGAACATGCCGGGACGCAGCAGCCGTTCGGCGTTGTCGACGGTCACCTCCGCGCGAAACGTGTGCTTCACGGGATCGAGCACGGGCGAGAGGCGAATGACCTCGCCGGGAAACAGGGTGTCGTCGAAGGCGTAGTGTCGAATACGCGCCGCGAGGCCGACCTCGACGCGACCGAGTTCGGGACCGATCAGGTCGATGTCGGCGATCAACTCGTCGAGCGGCGCGATCTCCGCGACGACGAACCCGGCCCGCACCAATTGGCCGTCCGCCTGCGGCCTGTTGTCAATGTCGCGGGCCAGGCGCAGGATGGTGCCGTCGATCGGCGTGGTGAGCGTCGCCTTGGCGGCGTCCAGCGTGCTGCGCTCGAAGTTGAACAGCGCGGTCTCGTAGCGTTCCTCGGCCTGCTGCAGCTCCTCGTCGTGGGCAAGGTTCGCGGCGTGGAGTTCGCGGCGTCGGGCGAGATGCGCCTGGGCCGCCTCCAGTGCCTGGCGCGTGGTCTCCAAGCGCGCGTGCAGGCGGGCATCCTCGCCGGTCACCCGGGCGATGACGTCGCCGGCCGAGACCCGCACGCCTTCCGCAAGCCGCTCGCCTTCGGCGTTGCGGGCGATCTGGAGATTTCCCGGGGTCTCGATGTCCAGCGAGACGATCTCCCGCGGGCGCAGGTTGCCGGTGGCGACGACCAGATCCTCGACGGTGCCCGTGGCGACGTCCTCCACCTCCACCGGCATGCGGAACTCGGCGTCCTGGCCCGGGATCGGTGGTGCGCAGCCTGTCACGGCAAGCATTCCGAGTACCAGCAGGCTCCCGCTGACGGCGTGTCGTCTCATCGTTCCTCCACGGGTCGCCACCGCACGGCGTCGGCGATCACGACCGTTCCGGTGGTCTTGTTCGACACCTCGAGGCCGACCTCGCCCGCCGGCAGGGAGTACTCCCCGAGATCGTTCCAGCCCGTCCGCGCCGCGTCCGCATCGAATTCGACCGGCAGGTCGTTGTCCGCCGTAACGATCTTCATCTGGTAGGTTCCCCTGGCACCGAGCAGGATGCTCGTCCGGACAGTCTCCATGAAGGGACGGTCCCTAGGTGACTCAATCTCTGCTACATGGTAGCCGACGCGCCAGCGTCCCGCGTGCGGCAACTGCGCCGCGAACCGCGCCGACACACCGCCGCCGCCCGATGTCGTGCTCGCCACCGTGTGCCGGTAGCGGCCCCACGTACCGGGTTGTTCGATTCGCATCCAACCGCCGGTCGCCACGGCGAAGGGATTGAAAACCGGCAAGCCCTCGTCGATATCCAGTTCGCCGGTGAGCCACGTGGCCTCCGGACCGTAGCGCGCTTCGTCCTCCGGCGTCGCGTAGACGACACTGAACCCGGGATCGAGATCGTCCACCACGATGCCCGGCTCCGGCTTCGGAGTCCACGTGCTCTCGCGGCCGCCGTTGAGCGGCTCGGCGACCACGGACGCGGTGACGTCGAACTCGGGTACGTCCAGGCGGATGTCGCCACGATTCAAGGACAGGTAGGGCGAAATCCATACCTCCCGGGGCGGTCCGTCGACGACCAGTCCGAGTTCCACGGAGGCATGGGCGCCGACCCTTACGGGAGCACTCCACCGGGTTGGAACTTCACCGGCTCTGGAAAACACGCCGAGCCGCACCAAACCCGGTGCGGGCTCGCCGTTGTGCACGTGTGCCCGGATCTGGTAGCGCGGCTCGCCACGGTCACCGTCCGTCAGACGCACGACCAAGGCATCCGAGACGAGGAAGCCCGGTAGGGAGGCATCGCCCAGCCAGTCCCCGAGCAGCCCATGCAGGTCGGCGCCGGCATCTCCCGCCACCGCCTCGAAATCCGCCGCCGTGAAGTCGCCGCCGGCATGGCGCTGGCGGAGTTCGCCGAGCAACGCGGCTGCGGTTTCCCGGCCCAGGCCATCGATGATCGAGCGGGCCAGCACCGGCGCCTTGAGTTCCAGGACATCGAGGGTCCGGTGGCCCGCCTCGGTCGGATCCAAGGTGATGAGCGGAGTTCCCAAGGCGCGGGTCCACACGGATGCGGCCTTTGGGACCGTACTGTCGGCGACGGTGGCGAAAGCATCGCCCGACGCGAACCCGGCGAACAACTGTGCCATGCTTGCGTTCATGCCCGTGGACGTCGAGAAAGTCCGCGGCGAGAAGTAGCCGCCCACTTCGCGCCGGTGGATCAGCGCCGCGGCGAGTTCGTGACACAGGTAGTCCAATGCCAGGGCACCGGGCCCATGCGCCCCGGTCTGGAACGCGAAGAAGCTGCGCGTCACGCCGTCCACAAGCTTGCCGCCGCTGAAATCGGTGTCGAAGAACTGCTCCAGGGCGCGGATCTTCGCGTTCCCCGGTTCGCGGTCAATGTCGTACTCCCCGCCGGTCATCTGCCTGCGGAGTCTGAACAGGGTATCGAAGCGCGCGGTGGGCAGACCCTGTTCGCGCAAAATCATGACCCCCGGCAAGGCTTGGACCGAGTCCATACGCCATCCCCCCGCATAGACGCGCAGCCGCGCCGGGATCTCGACCAGGCTCAGGCCGTCGTAGGGATAGCCGATCCCCGCATCGGACGCCTCGGCGAGAAGCTCCGCGATGCGTTCCTTGAGGGCACCAACCGCATCCGCGAACACGTCCAGGTTGGCTCCGTGGCCGGGATGGAGCAGCAGTTCGAACGCCACGCCGTCCACTTCCGCGGCGCGACGGTCGAACCGGGAAGCCAGCAGTGCCACCTCGGGTACCGGCGCGGTCGGCGCAAACCGGAAACGTCCGTCGGCGGCGTCGCGACGCCTACCCGGACCGGCGACCAGCCACCCCGCCGGGACGCCGACCTCGAGATCCACCGTGAAATAGTCGCGTCCATGACGTTGCCGATCATCCCTGCCTGTGGCCGCCCCCGGGAGCGGAAGCCAACTGACACCCGGCATGAGCGCGACGTAGCGCGTGTCGAACACGGAGCCATCGGTGCCGAGCAGGATCAGGTTGCCCGACTCGCCATGGGCCAGGTCGAGATCGATCTCGCTGTCGAGATACGCGAACGAAGGATCGGGAACCCCCGCCGCGACGAACCGCATTTCGATCCGTTGGCCTGCGCCCAGGGGGCGCGGCAGGACGACGCGCAACAGGCCGGATTCGTGGCGCCACTCCGCGGCGGCCCCGTCGAGGAGAATCTCGGACACCTCGAGCCCGGGATTGAAACTGAAGGTGAGTCCCTCCAGTGGCTGGTCCCCTGCGACCACGTAGGTCACCTCGAGCCCGAGCTGCCGACCCGGTTCGATCATGATCGTGCCGCGAATGTTCTCGACGTCCACTCGCGGCTCGGACTCCACCGCCTCGTGGGCGGCACGCCAATCGGCACGCAACGAACGCCCGGCCACCGCATCGAGCACAAGATAGCCGATGGCCGCGACGGCCACGCCGACAAGGGCCACTCCCATGATCAGGTGTCGGTTGCCGGTCGGGCCGTCCCGGCGGGGATGCAGCGCGGCGGCGATGCCGAGAAGCCCGACGGCGAGACTGACGATGGCGATGCGCTGCACGACCAGCGTGGCGTTCGCGAATTCGGGCAGCAGATCGGACCCGGTCGCCACGTACGCCTGGGACATCTGCAGCGCCGGTGCGAGGTAGAACGGCGTCTCGAAGCCCGCCCAGACCCACAGCGAGACCGCCAGCAAGGCGACGATGGCGACGACCAGCCGGTTGCGCAGCAGGACGGCGAGGAAGATGACCAGCGAACCCCAGAGCGTCAGCGTCGGAATGGCGTCCCACACCAGGAAACTCAGCATCGAAGTCGGCTCCATGGTGTCGCCGAACCACCAGTCGAATGCGCCCGCCAGGAGGCCGATCGTCTGCATCAGCCCCAGGGTCACGGTCACCGTGAGCCAGAGAATGAAAACGATGCCGGCCAGGCGGCCCCCGAGCAGCTTGATCGTCCCGACCGGCCTGGCGTCGAGCACCTCGGCTATGCGTTCACGCCGGTCCCGGGCGCGAATGTCGAAGGCGAGGAAGACAATGCCCACGATGAGCACCATCACCATGGGCATGCCGACGGACGACACCAGCATGCGCGGGCCGAAGCCACCCATCGTGGCCGAGACGCCCGACCCCAGGCCGTGCATCACCGCATACATCATGTAGAACAACAAGCTCAGCAGAAGGGCCACCGTGATGAACACCCAGGTCCGCGCCAGGCGGCGGGTGACGCGCATCTCGGCGGCGGCGACCGCAAGGAATTCGCGAAGGTGATGCACTGCTGCTCCCTTATCCTGTTCCGTGGCTTCGCGCGACTTCGATGCAGGCGCGCGACCTGCAACGGCTACGCCCCGCCGGTCATGCCGGGCCGTCTGCCGGCGGCGTTTCGTCGTCCTGTCGTGCCGCGTCCGACCGGCCGCGTGCCGCCATGAACGCGAGGTAGGCTTCCTCGAGGGTCGCCGTCTCCACCGGGTTCGCGCCGTCCGGCATGCCGTTCGCCGTCACGCCGCGGAGCGTGATGTCGGTGCCGGTGACGGCACGCGAAACGATCTCGTAGGCGGACTCGACCCGCTCCGCC
>JAGWBN010000036.1:0-442 GCA_021295875.1 Pseudomonadales bacterium | reverse complement strand
ACCCGGCCCGCCGCGCGCTGCAGCAGTTCGCTCGGTGGTCCCTGGAACTCGATGCGGCCACCATCCAGAAGCGCCATCTCGCGGCACCCGGCGCCCAGGTCGGCGACGATATGGGTGGACAGCAGGATGGTGCGGTCGCGACCCAGCTGGTTCATCAGCTGGCGGAAGCGCATTCGCTCCTCGGGGTCCAGGCCGACGGTGGGCTCGTCGACGATGATCACCTGGGGTTCGTGAACCAGCGCCTGGGCAACGCCGAGGCGACGCACCATGCCACCGGAGAGCTTCTTCACCTTGCGGTCGGCGACGCCGTCGAGACCCACCATCTCCAGCGTCTCGGCGACCCGGCGACGCCTTTCCTTGCGGTCGGACATGCCCGACAACTGCGCCAGGGTGTCGAGGACCTCCTCGGTCCGATGATGCCGCCAGGCGCCGAACTCCTGCG
>JAGWBN010000236.1 GCA_021295875.1 Pseudomonadales bacterium | reverse complement strand
TGGACATGCTGATGGTCTGCCACCACCTCGACAAGAATATCCCCGAGGACGTGGCGTTTGCCGAGAGCCGGATTCGCCAGGAGACCATCGCCGCCGAGGATATTTTGCACGATTTGGGCGCGCTGTCGATTATCGCTTCGGATAGCCAAGCGATGGGGAGAGTGGGGGAGGTGGTGTGCCGGACTTGGCAGACGGCGCACAAGATGCGTCAACAGCGGGGCCTATTGCCCGAAGATGCGGGCGGTGCTGACAACTATCGCGCGCGGCGCTATGTCGCCAAATACACCATCAATCCGGCCATTGCCCACGGGCTCTCGGCCCAGGTCGGCTCGGTGGAGACGGGCAAGCTGGCTGATTTGGTACTGTGGCAACCCGCTTTTTTCGGCGTCAAACCCGAGCTGGTGATCAAAGGTGGAGTGATTGCTTACGCGCAGATGGGCGACGCCAACGCGTCCATTCCCACGCCGCAGCCCGTGTATCCGCGACCCATGTTCGGGTCCTACGGCAACGCGGTTGGGCCGACGTCGCTGGCTTTTGTATCACAGGCGTCGCGCGAGCGAGTAGGGGAGTACGGGTTGGCCAAAGAGGTCGTGCCCGTCGAGCACTGCCGCGACATTGGCAAGGCCGACATGCGGCTCAATGACGTGGTGCCCGATATCGAAGTTGATCCGGAGACCTATAAGGTGAACGTTGACGGCGAGGAGATTACTTGTGAACCGGCGGAGAAACTGCCGCTGGCGCAACTGTATCACCTGTTCTAAATGAATCGCCTCTATCCGTTAATGCACCTAGCCGACAGTGCGCTGCCGGCTGGTGGTTACGCCTTTTCCAATGGCTTGGAAGGGGCCTATCAGTTGGGCTTGTTGGATGCGTCTGGGGCCTTGGAGGATTTCGTGCATTCGGCGCTGATGGCCGCGGCCTATGGCGAGATTCCCTTTATCCATTCCTGTTATGCCTTATCCGACGAAGAGATCGTGGAGGAGATGTTGCATTTCTACGACGCGATGATCGCGGCTCCGGCGATGCGTCGGGCGAGTTTGATCTTGGGCAAGAACTGGTTGCGGCTGATGGCTGGCTTGTACCCGGAGGTCAAATTCGCAAATTTGCGGCGGACGCACGCGCACTACACGGTGGTTTTTGGGTTAGCGTTGAAGGCTGCGGGCTTTGCACAAGCCGATGCCCAACAGCTCTACATGTTTCAAGTGCTCAGGGACCAGATGAGCGCTGCGGTGCGTCTCGGGATTGTCGGGCCGATGGAGGCCACGCGACGGCAATTGGGCCTGTATGTGCATTGCGAGGAATTGCTAGCGGAGGTCGCGGGACGACCGTACGCACAGGCGACGCGTTGCGCGCCGCAGCTCGATATTGCCCAGAGCGTACACGACGATCTTTATTCGCGCCTTTTCCAAAGTTGAGCGCAGGAGGATGTATGAGGCACGATCACGACCACACACACGAGCCTTTTGAATCGCCTGGATTCTTTGCCGAGCGCGAGGGCTCGAATCCGCACCGCGACTTTGCCGACCGCGCTTTTACGGTGGGGATTGGCGGGCCGGTCGGCAGCGGTAAGACGGCGCTGTTGCAGGCTTTGTGCGAGAGGCTACGCGACGAGTATAGCTTGGGGGTGGTCACCAACGACATCTTCACTCGCGAGGACGCCGAATTTCTGCTGCGGCACGAGGCGTTGGAACAGGAGCGCATCGTCGGCGTCGAGACCGGCGGCTGTCCACACGCGGCGATCCGCGAGGATATTTCGCTGAATCTGAATGCGCTCGAAGATTTGATGGACCGTTTTGCCGGGGGTATCGACTTACTGCTGGTCGAAAGCGGCGGCGACAACTTGGCGGCTCATTTCAGCCGCGAGCTCGTCGATTATTCGGTGTACGTCATCGACGTGTCCGGCGGCGACAAAATTCCGCGCAAGGGCGGCCCGGGGACGACGCAGTCGGATCTGCTGGTGATCAACAAGACCGATCTGGCCGAGATGGTGGGGGCGGATCTGGGGGTGATGGATCGCGACGCTAAGAAGATGCGCGGCGAGGGGCCGACGGTCTTTGCTTGCATCAAGGATCGGGAGGGGCTGGAGGCGATTGTTGGGCACATTCTCAAGGCGCGGGAGAGGGCGTTGTCGTCAGAGGCGCAGAAGTCGCTTTGACCTTGTTCATCTCAGGTGTATCGTTATCTTGCTCGGCGTTGTTGCATGAAAGCCGTTTTAGGGTCTTGAACGGAGTCAGGCTCTCCAGTTAGATTGGTTCGTGATTTCCGA
>JAGWBN010000035.1:27655-28042 GCA_021295875.1 Pseudomonadales bacterium | reverse complement strand
CGACTCCCGGAACGCCCGCACGAACGCCGCCCGGCGCAGCCGCGGCAGGCCGTCGAGCACCCGCAGGGTGACGTGCACCCGGCAGTGCCGGGGAATGCGCTCGCGGGGCGGTGCGGAACCCGGGATCCGGGGGTCCGCCGGCGTCCCGCGCCGGGCCGTGCGCCGCCGCGGCCGGACGGCTTGAACGCCAGGGTGGTCTGTTTAGGATCTTGGCGACGCTTGCGGGGCATGGGGGTCACCGGAGGGGGTACTGCTACTGTGGGAAGCTTACTCCAAATAACTGTATATGTCCACAGTATTGTGAGACATCAGCAAGATTCCCGATGCGATTGAAAGGGGCGATGTTCCGTCCGCGGCGTGGCGAATGCGATGTCGGAAAAACCGACC
>JAGWBN010000035.1:0-27605 GCA_021295875.1 Pseudomonadales bacterium | reverse complement strand
CACGCCGACGGTCCTCAATCAAACGAGGCGGGGTGGGGAAAGGGTGGACAACCCCATCGACGACCTCGGCAAATGGCGAGTTCCGGTTCACGGCGCGGCGTTGGCGCGCGGCAACCCAACGCCCCGGATCGTTTGAAACAAGCGATGTTCCGACCCGACGGATTCGGACCATCGGGCAGGTCGCCGCTTTCGTCGAGGTGAACAGGTCTGTCGTTGATCCGGCACCGCGTTTTTCCACCGCCTGCCCACCGCCGCTTTGTTACTGAGGGATCGCGTCCGTGGACAGCCCGTGGAAAACGCTGCTCGGCGAGACGAAGGTCCGCGCGTTTCGGCCAGCGATCCACCGGTACGTCAAGCCTTCGTCGGTCACACCCAAGGGATCGAGATTCCCGATGCGATCGAAAGGGGCGATGTTCCGGGCCGACGGGTTCGGATCATCAGGCAGGTCGTCGCCTTCCCCGAGGTGAACGAGGCGTTTCCCACCGCCTGCCCACCGCCGCTTTGTTACTGAGGGATCGCGTCCGTGGACAGCCCGTGGAAAACGCTCCTCGGCAGGACGAATGTTCTGTCCGGGGCGGCTGGGTGGTTCCGGCGTAGATTGCTACGGGGCCGGGCGCAGCAGGTCCAGTAGCTTGTCGCGGTTGTTTTCGGCGGCGTGGTCGTATGGTGTCTTGTCCGCATCATCTCGGATGGCGGGGTCGGCACCGGCATTGAGGAGTGCCTCTACTACCTCCGCTCTGACACCGCGCATGGCGGCGAAGTGCAGCGCCGCGCGTCCCTTCGGATCCGTGGCGTTGACGTCGACGCCCCTCGCGATGAGCCAGGCGCTGGCTGCCGGTTTCTTGAAGTACATCAGGTCCATGAGCGGCGTGCGTCCGTGGAAGGTCTGTTCCCAGTCGGCGCCGAAGCGGTCCAGTAGGTCGCAACCTCTCGTGCCTTGCCGGCCGCCTTCGGCGAAGGTGACGGCGAACACGGCCGGCGACGGGTCCGCGCCGCGGTCGAGAAAGTACTCGGCAAGATCGTAGTTCCGCTGGCTGCTCAGGGTGCGCCAAAGCGGCGTGGCCGTGAAGATCTCGCCCCCTTCGTCGATCTGCTCGGCGGCATCGACATCGGCACCGGCGTCGAGTAGCAGGTCGGCCGAGCGGATGGCGGCGACGCTACCGAGCGACTTCCAGAATCCCGACCATGCAACGTAGTGCAGGGGCGTCCTGCCCCGTCCGTCACGCCCGTTCGCCTCTGCGGAGGTGCCCAACGCCAGCGCGAGTCGGCCCTCGTCGAGCAGAGCCGCCGCGCCGTGCGTGTCGATCCGGGCACCGCTATCGGCGAGTACGTCGAGGAACTGCGGGGACGGACCCACGGCCGCGTACGCGAGCGGCGGCAGTTCGTCCGGGCCCGCAGCCAGGTTCGGATCCGCCCCCTCAGAGAGCAGTACCCGCAACGCCTGGACATGGCCGACATGCCTTGGAATCGTACTGTGGTACTGGACGATGCGGGTCACCGGCGTGTGGCGCGACCCGGTGCCCGAGACCACGTTCGGGTCGGCACCCGCCCCCAGCAGCAGCTCCACCATGTCGCCTCGACCGGCGAAAGCGGCATCGACGATGGGCTTCCAATGCGTCGCCGCGGACGGCTCCCGAGCGATGGCGGTGCGCAATGCCGCGAGGTCGCCCCGGGCGATGGCGGCGCAGGCCGTCCGATGGTTCTGCATCAGTCCATCTGCGACTGGATGTAGTTCTGCAGACCGGTCTTGCCGATCAGGTCGATCTGGGTCTCCAGCCAGTCCACGTGTTCCTCCTCGGACGTGAGGATGTCCTCGAACAACTCCCTCGTGACGAAGTCGGCAACCGATTCGGAGTAGGCGACGCTCTCACGCAGCAGCGGCATGGCGTCCATCTCCAAGGCCAGGTCGCAGTCGAGGATCTCGGGGACGTTCTCACCGACGCGCAACTTGCCGAGATCCTGCAGGTTAGGCAAGCCGTCCAAGAACAGAATCCTCTCGATCAGCCGGTCGGCATGCTTCATCTCGTCGATGGACTCGGCATGCTCGTGTTCGCCCAGCTGCTTGAGCCCCCAGTCCTTGAACATGCGCGCGTGCAGGAAGTACTGGTTGATGGCCGTCAATTCGTTCTTCAGAACCTGGTTCAGGTAGTCGATGATCTTCGGGTCTTGGGGCTTCATCGGTGTCCTTTCTTGCGCCTGCTCGGGTCCGAGCACCGGCTCCTGCCGGGGACTATACCCGCCGACACCCGATGGATCAACGCAACTTGTTGATATTGCTAATGAAAATCAATCTCAAAAGCAGAGGACGTGGCACGTCCAAGCGGTTCCGCAAGGACGTGGCGACCGCCGGACCCGTCTATTCGGCTTCGACCAGGGATTCGTAGCGGCGCATATGCCGCCGGAAGGCGAGTTCGTCGCCGCGAACCTCGAAGATGCGCGCCAGATTGTAGTGCGCGTCGGGAATATGCGGTGCCTGGCGATAGTAGGAGACGGCGCTGTCGAGTTCGTCGAGTTCGTCGAAGACCGTGCCCAGGTTGTAGAGCGCCAACTGATGTTCCGGAACCGCTTCCAGCGCCGACTGGTAGTGCCGCTTCGCACGCCGCAGATCGCCCCTGATCTGGAACAGGCGGCCCAGGTTGACGTGGGCGTCGGCGTTGGCGGGACTGAGCGTGATCGCACGCCGGTAGGCCTCGGGCGCCTTGTCGGGTGCCGTCTCCTCCAGATCGAGGCCCAAGTTGTACCAATCGTCGCTGTCGAGATCGTCGCTATGCCGGGCGACATCGAGGTTGCGTTTCGCCAACGTGCATACCTCGCCCGCGAGGTTCTCCACATCGAAGGCGAAGTAGCCCTGGCCCGTCTCCGCTTCCCACAGGGCATCCTGCTCGCGCACCATCACGGTGCTGCCTTCAGCGACGATGCGCATGGACGACAGCGGCCGACGACGGCCATCGGCGACGAGGCGGTCGCGCAGCTTGACCAGCGCGGAGATCGTCCGGCGGGGCGATACCTGTGCATCGAGCAGGCCCTTGGCGGTGCGCAACAGGATGATGTCCTGGAAAGAGAAGCGGAACTCGTTGGCATTGCCACGCGACGGTTCGATCAGGCCGTGGCGTACCACGCGGCGGATCATGTCGGGCTTGAGTCCGATCAACGTGGCGACCTCGCGCGTACGATAGCCGCCGACTCGCGGACCGCCGGAAGAACGAGAGCGCCGCATCGGTGTCCTCGCCCGGTTCACGCTCAAGGAATCCAGTGGCCGAACACGCGGGTACCCGTCAGCCGCTGGACTGCTGCTTCGCGGTACTCCTCGAGGTTTCCGCCGACTTCGCGGGGCGGGCCCGCTTGGCGGGTTTGCGATCCCCGACGGATTGCCGAAGGGCTTCCATGAGATCGATGATCTTGGCCTCTGTCTGCTCCTCCGGTGCCACCGAGATGTCCTGACCGTCGACCTTCTGCTGGATCAGTTCCAGCACCCGCTCCCTGACCTCGTCCCGGTAGTTCTCGGGCTCGAACGCCTCGTTGGCACGCTGCTCGATGATCTGGATCGCCAGTTCGAGTTCGGCCTCGTTGACGTCGCAGGTGTCGAGGGGCACCTCGTCCTGTTTGCGCAACTCGTCGGAATGCTTGAGCTGCTCCATGACGAGACCCTCGCCCATCGGCCGAATCAGCACGAGGTAGCTCTTGCCACGCGCCGCGTAGCGCGCCAGCGCCGCGCGCTTGGTCTTGTCAAGAGCCGCGCGCAGCAGGTGGTAGGAACGGGACGCCCCCTTGTCGGGACCCAGGTAGTAGACCCGTTCGATGTAGATGCGCTCGACTTCGGCCAAGGGAATGAACTCGTCGATGTCGATGGAATTGGTGGCGACGACGTTCAGCGCCTTCAATTCCTCGTCGCTGAACGTGACGTACTGGCCCTTGGCGAATTCGTAGCCCTGGATGCGATCCTCGCGGGCGACTATCTCGCCGTCGGACGCGCGGATATACTGCTGGCGCAAGCGCGAACCGTCCTTGCTGAGATAGTTGAAACGGACCGCGCGGGTATTGTCGGCGGTGGTGAAGAGCTTGCACGGGATCGACACCAGGCCGAACGAGATGGTTCCGGAAGCCATGGGGCGGGCGGCCATGTGACATCTCCCTGTGGTCAGGCCGAGAGCGAATATAGCCGCCTTCGGCCTCGGCCTCAAGGTTGACGGGCGCGATGCGATCAAGATGCTGCACACACCAAGCAACCGAGACGCTGCCGGAACGGATGATGTCCCGCCTTCGGAACCGGACCTGAGCGCGTAGCGCGATCGGGTTTCGGCCACACGCAATGCCCTGGCAATCCGGGAGCGGCCCACTCACGGCGTATCGACAGAAGCGCCGCGCATCCGAGACCCCGGAACCGTTCGACGCCGCGCGTCTCCAGGGTGCCACGGGTCGTCGACGTCTGTTCGTCGTCCAGCAGCACGCGGCGACGCGTCTGCACTGGGACTTCCGGCTCGAGGTCGACGACGTGCTGCGTTCCTGGGCGGTACCCAAGGGGCCGTCCCTGGACCCCGAGGACAAGCGCTTCGCGGCCTTGGTGGAGGACCACCCCCTGGATTACGCCGACTTCGAGGGACGCATTCCCGACGGCAACTACGGCGCCGGCAACGTCATCGTCTGGGACCAGGGCACCTACGTGGAACTCGAGGACTTCGCGGCCGGGTTCTCGGACGGCAAGCTGCTGTTCGAACTGAACGGCCACAAACTGCGCGGGCGCTTCACCCTCGTCCGCCTCAAAGGCAAGGCCAACACCGGCAAGGAGTGGCTGCTGATCAAGGAACACGACGCCTGGGCCCGGCCAGGCGCCGAGTTGGCCGACGACTCCGTGTTCTCGGGACTGACCGTGGACAATCTCGACGACGCCGAGAGCATCGAAGCCGCCTTGGTCGACCGCCTTGGTGGCCTCACGCCACCACCGCCACCGACGCGCTCCCTGGTCGAAGAGCCGATGCTGGCGACGCCTTCGGAACCGTTTCACCGCGACGGCTGGCTCTACGAGATCAAGTACGACGGGTATCGGTTGATGATCGAGCGGCAGGGCGACGACGTGACACTGCGGTCGCGTCGCGGGGTGGACCTGACGTCGTTGTTCCCCGAAATCGTCAGATGCGCCGCCGCCCTGCCCTACCGGGAGTTCGCCATGGACAGCGAAGTCGTGGTGCTCGATGGGCGCGGCATACCGAGCTTCTCGCGCCTGCAGCAACGCGCCGCACTGCGGGGCCAGGCCGCTCTCGCCCGCGCCTCGATGCACGATCCGGTGACCTGCTACGCGTTCGACCTGCTCCACGCCTGCGGCCGCGACCTCAAGGGGCAGCCACTCAGGGTGCGCAAGGACCTGCTCGCCCGGATGCTCCCCACCGCCGGTCCCATCCGCTATTCCGAGCATGTCGAAGGCAACGGCGTCGAGACGTTCGAGGCGCTGACGGAAATCGGCCTCGAAGGGGTCGTCGGCAAGCGTGCCGATTCACCCTACCGGAACGGTCGAAGCGACGATTGGCGGAAGGTCCGCGCTCGGCGATCGGCCGACTTCGTGGTCGCCGGCTGGACTCCCGTGAAGTCGAATCCGGACGACATCGGCGCGCTGGCGCTGGCCGAATACCGGGGCGGCGAACTCGTCTTCTGCGGTCGCGCCGGATCCGGGCTCGGCGAGGCGAACCGGCGGGAAGCCAGGGAACGCCTGGCATCCCTGAAAGCAGGGGGTGCGCTGACCGAGGGCGCCACCTACCGCTGGGTCGATCCGGCGCTGGTGTGCGAAGTGGAATTCCGCGAGTACTCCGGCGAGGGCCACTTGAGACACCCGGTCTTCGTCAGGTTCCGCGACGACAAGAAGCCGACGGAGTGCGTCAGCACCTACGACGAACCCGTGGTCGCGGAGGTCGATCCCGAACCCGAGCGCGAGGTCGTCGTCACCAACGTCGACAAGGTCTTCTTCCCCGAGAAGAACCTGACCAAGGGAGACCTGCTCCACTACTACGAGAGCATCGCCCCGTGGATGCTGCCGTACCTCGCCGACCGACCGCTGGTCCTGACGCGGTTCCCGGACGGCATCCACGGCAAGTCGTTCTACCAGCGCGACGCCCCCGCCTTTGTTCCGGATTGGGTGACGCGCAAGACCCTGTGGAGCGAGTCCGCCGAGCGGGAGGTGCACTACTTCGTCGTGCAGAACGTCGAGTCGCTCGTCTACCTCGCCAACATGGGCGCGATCCCGATCCACGCCTGGCACAGCCGCATCACGGACCTCGAACACCCGGACTGGTGCGTCCTCGACCTCGATCCCAAGGACGCTCCCTTCGCCCATGTCGTGGACGCCGCCAAGGCCATCAAGGAGCTCCTGGACGAGATCGACCTGCCCGGGTTCCTGAAGACCAGCGGTGCAAGCGGCCTGCACATCCTGCTTCCTCTGGCGCGGCAGTTGACCCACGACCAGGCGCGCACCCTGGGGGAACTGCTGGCACGGGTCATCGTCGCCCGCCGGGGCGACATCTGCACCATCAACCGTGTCGTGCGCCAACGCGACAGCAAGGTCTACATCGACTATCTTCAGAATGGCCACGGTCAGCTCCTGGTGGCGCCGTTCTCGGCACGCGCCGAGGTCGCGGCCTCGGTATCCATGCCGGTCAAGTGGTCCGAACTGACCGGCCGCCTCGGGAACTCGAACCACCATCTGGAGAACGCGGTTGCCCGGCTGAAACGAATGGGTGATCCCATGGCAGACCTGCTCACCACGGTGCCGGATCTCGACCACGCCCTTGCTCGATTGGGCGAGAGGCTAATGGCGGACGCGCCCGAGCAGTAGGTCACGGTCGTCCCCGAGTCGGATCCAGCGGGTTGGCCCGGCGATCGTCTTCGGGGTCACTCCTCGGGCGACTCGGGCTCCTGCGGGCCGGCCGGTTTGCCCGAACCCACCGTGCGTTTGACCGTGGTGGTTCGCTCGCTCGCCTGGATCGCGTCGTGGATGGCCCCGACACTTTCCGCAGCAACCCGGTGGAAGTCACCGAGGACACAGGGCATCGAGCCCGCGCCACCGCGCAATCGGGGTAGCCCGCGGAACCGGTCGCGGGAGCACAGGCGCATGCCGTGCTTCTCCACGGAGACGATCATGTCGGGGCCGAGACCGAGGCAGCGGTTCGCCAGGAAGTTGACCCACACGTCGCCGCCGCGTCCGCGGAACACGACAACCCGGTCGTTCATGATCTCAATGCGCCTGTACCTGCTCGGCGACAGGCAGCGGGACGACTTGACGTAGGCGTCGTCGTCCAACGGGTTGGCGAGTATTTCGTCCACCGTGATCCCGGCCTCGTCGTCGATGCCTTCCTCGGCCGAAGCCTCGGATTCCTCCGCGGCTATCGCCGTAGGCAGACCCGACAGACAGATGATCGTCAACCATCTACGGGCCGGCGCTTTCCACATGCTCATCGGGTCACGTCGGGCACGGTCTCGTCCTACTACATACACCCGTCAATGCCATTCCACAAGGCGCGCCCTGCGGGCGCTGCGGGCGCGTTGGGAATTCGCCGGGGTAGGTGGCCCGGCCCTCTTTCAAGCGGTGTATCGTGTCCGCAGGTGATCGAGGAAGGCGTCGGTGCCCAGATCGGTGCCGGTCACCGCGACGAGCAGTTGCCGGGCCGGCGTCAGGCTGCCACGTCCGTGGACATGCTCCCGAAGCCAGTCGAACAGGCTGCCGAAGCGGCCTTGGCGGATGGCATTGTCCAAGTCCGGGATGGCCTCCCGGGCGGCACGGAATATCTGTGCCGCCATGACCGCGCCGAGCGTGTAGGTCGGGAAGTAGCCGATCAGACCGGCGAACCAGTGCACGTCCTGCATGCACCCGTCGCGGAAGTTGCCCCCGGTGGCGAGGCCCAGGGACGCGGTCATGGCCTCGTTCCAGGCGTCGGGGATGTCCGCGACCCTCAGGCCACCGTCCAACAAGGCGGTTTCCAGGCGGTAGCGCAGGATCACGTGCAGGGGGTACGTCAGTTCGTCGGCATCGACGCGGATGAAACCCCGCTCGACCTTGGTGGCGAGCCTCAGCAGGTTCGCGGGCTGCCACTCCGGCGAAGAGGTCTCCGCACCCAGGATCGTACGCTGGATGATCGCCGCGGCGAACTCCAGAAAGGGCGCGCCGCGGCAGACCTGCATCTCCATGAGCAGCGACTGGCTCTCGTGCAGCGCCATGCCGCCGGCGTCACCCACCGGTTGGCCGCGCCACGCGACCGGCAGGCCCTGCTGGTACATGGCGTGGCCGGTCTCGTGCAGGGCGGCGCACATGGATTCGAGGAAGTCGTCCTGGTTGTAGCGCGTCGTGATGCGCGTGTCGCCCTGCGCACCCCCGCAGAACGGGTGATGGCTGACATCGAGTCTGCCGCAATCGAAGTCGAAGCCGATCTCGGCCATCAGCGCCTTGGCCAGGGCTTCCTGGCGCGCCACCGGGAACGGCCCCGACGGCACCAACGCCGGCGTCTGTCGAGCGAGTGCGAGGTCGACCAAGTCCGGCAGCACCGTCTCGAGTTCCGTGAACACCGGGTCGATGTCCGCGCGCGAGAATCCCGGTTGATAGTCGTCCAACAGGGCGTCGTAGGGGTCGCAGTCGAGCACCTCGGCCAGGGCGGCCGCGTGTTCGCGGGTGAGACGGACCAGCGACGCGAGTTTGTCGGCCACCGCATCCCAGTCGTTCGCGCCGCGGGCCGGTCGCCAAGCCTGCTCGCAGGCGGACCTCGCCTTCGACAAGGCGACCACCAGGTCCGCCGGAATGGCCTGTGCCTTGCGCCAATCCCTCGTGATGCGGGCGACGTTCGCCGCCTGCCATTGATCGAGGTCCGACTCCGCCGCCGCCTGGGCCAGTTCACCGGTTTCCGGGGCCGCCGTCAGCTCGTGCGCCATCCCGGCGAGTGTCGCCATCGCTTCCGCGCGGACGACCCCGCTGCCCGCCGGCATCATGACGGCTTCGTCCCAGGACAGGATGGACAGGGCGTGGTCGAGATCCGCGATCCGCTTGAAGCGGGCGTGCAGGGCTTGGTAGCTCATGGAGTTCCTCCTGGCCGGGATGAAATGCGGCGCCCGCCTACGCCGCCGGCAATGGTTCGGCAGGTTCTCCGCCAAATCAACGGTGTTCGTTCCGTCCACCATGTTGCCACGGCATGTGCCATCGCGGTCGCGTTCACGTCCTCGATGCCAACGGCTTGAGTCGATGATTGAGACGGTAGAATCGCTTGACACCCGCTTCGAGCCGCCGAATCATCATGTCATCGGAGTCGATCCAGGGGTGTTGTTTGAGAGACCAACCTGAAGATGCGTTGGAAATGCCGTCGGCGTTCGTTCAAACGGCACTGCAGACCGCCGAGGAGATGCGCGCCCAGCTCACCGAGAAAGCCATCGTGGATGCCGACTTCCGGCAACAGCTGCTTGCCGATCCCAAGGGTGCGATCAAGCAGGAGTTCGGCGTCGAGGTTCCGGAGGGCATCAACATCGTCGTCCAGGAGAGCGACATGAGAACGCTTTACATCGCGTTGCCCGCCGGTCCCGACCTCGACGAGGAGCAACTCGAAGCGATCGCAGCCGGTATGTGCTGCTGCCTCTGAGCCGGCAACTCCGCGAGCTACGCCCGGTCGGTCGGGCTCTGGAGTTACCCGAACGGCAAACCGTTCGGCTCGAACACCCCGTTCGGATCGAATTCACGTTTCCATTGCTTGGCGAGTGCGAGCTGGTCCCCGTAGTGCTCTTCCCACCCGCCGTGCGCGTACGCCACGTGGCCCGACAGGTAGCTCTTGGCGCCCAGACCGACCAGCGTCCGGTCAATCTCACGCAATCTTCCAGTCAACCGGGTCGCCCAGTCGTGGTCGCCCAGCACCGCGAGAATCGAGTAGGACGTGATGAGATTCCCCTGCGGACGCATGACCAACGGAGCGGCCTCGGGTGCCGCACGGATCGGGTACACCCCGGTCCAGCTGAAGGGCGCCCGCGGCACCGAACGGGGCGTCAGCCAAGGCTGCGCGATTAGCGTGCGAAGGGTGCTCCACGGTAGAAACCAGTCCCTCCAGGGGTGGTGATTCCTGCGGCTGAAACCCCACGCCGGGTAGATGCCGGCCCGCCCGACGTCCACCGCGTCGTTGGACGTGACGTCATCGTGTCCCAATCCTCGGAGCGCGTCGCCGTCGTCAACGTCGTCATCGTATTCGATTCCCGCAGCCATGATGATCTTGCCCGTGTGGAGCCGGGTCTCCGCCTTTAGGTGATCGAATCGACCGTCCCCCACAACGCGTTCGAAGTCGTCCGCGAACCGGTCGAAGTCCCGATACAGGAGCTGGTACTGGCGGATCCGACTGCCGGCCCTGCGAAGTCGAATCCAAGCCTCGACGATGACGCCGAACTGTCCCTGGCCACCCCGTACCGCATCGAAGAGAGCCGCGTTCCGCGACCGCGAGCAAACGACCCGCTCGCCCGTCCCGGTCACCACGTCGAGCCGCTCGACCTGGTCGACCTGCAAGCCGTGTCGGAACGAGGCGGTACCGAGTCCTCCTGCCGACAAGGTTCCGCCCACCGTGGCTTCGCCGATATCCACGATCCGCGGAGCGCATCAACCACCTTGCTCCACGGGGTTCCGCCCTGAGTACGGACCAGGTCGTCACCCCGGATTTCGATGCGATCGAGGTACATCGTGTCGATCACGAGACCACCGTCCGTGAGGCACTGACCGCCCTGAGAGTGTCCGCCGCCGCGGACAGCCAGCCGGGTTCCGTCCCGCGAAGCCTTCCGGACGAGGTCCGTTAGCTCCTCGGCGCTCCTGGGTGTCGCCACGGCGCGCGGCATCCTTCGGATCATGCCGCCGAAATCGGAGGATCTGGTGTTCAGCTCTTCGACGACGTCACTCATGCCGAGGTGGGTTTCAACAGCCCGACCCAAGCCGTTGGAGCCGTTCGCCCAGCGACCCCGCATGCCGATCGCAGTCGCACCCGAGAGTCATCGTTCGCCATAGGGGTGGACGCCGATCACCAACAGGAATACGTACGCCTTGGCCTGCTCGATCCGATCTCCGGTCAGCACCAGCTTGACGTGGTGAATACCGCGCACCAGATGGATGTGTCCCGCCCTGCCGAACAGTCTCTCGGTACCGGTCGACGCCGCCAAGGCCGACAGCTTCTCCGGCACGACGTGGCCCTGGGCTGCGATGGCATCCAGGAGCATCGTCCAATGGCGGATGTCGTGAAGCCACTGTTGTTCCCGGGCGTAGCAACTCAATCCCAGCGTGCGTCCCACCGCGTCGGGGCACACGTCGAAGTGAACGCCGAGGTAGGCGAACGCGCCCGCCTGTTCCAAGGGCGACAGGGTCGAGGTGACGGTGGCGAGATCTCCCGGCCAACCGGCGCGCTCGAGAAACGCCACGACCTGTGCCGTTGCGCGAAAACCCGTAACCACGATCCGGATGCCGCTGTCGCGGGACGGGAAGGCACCCACCGACCTGACCGAGGTGCCGGCGTCCATCGACCGGTACACGCGCTCGATCAACCGTAGCTCCGGTTCGCCGAAGGGGCATCGGGTGGCGGAGGCAACGGCATCGGCCACGACCGCCACATCGTTGAGCCGCTGGCCGTCGCCGACAAGCACGCCGTCATCGGGGTAGAGAAAGATGCCCGGGTCTGGATGCATGCCGCCCGGCGTCAGCTCGATATCGTATTCGAGCACCATCTTGCCTCCGGCGATGCGGCCGAGGAGGGACGCCTCCCGTCCGGTCTCACCGAGCAAACGGGCAATGGCGGAACTCGTCGCGGCCCGGGACGCGGATCGTCCCCCTTCCTCGAACGTTGCGGCGGTCCGGCTGCCCGCGACGACCGAGGCGCCGAGATCAGCTTGGGGACGGTGCTTGTGCAGCGGCAGTTCGAAGCCGAACGGAAACGCGGCCATGGTCACGGGCAGGTCGCGGGCGCGGTCCACCAGTCTATCGAATTCCGCCGTACCGACAAGCGCGGTCGGAATCCTGTCGCGGATGCGCACGAGCAGATCCCCCAGCGAGTCCGCCTCGGCGAGGAGGCGGGCCTCCGTCGCGACCCAGAGCTCGTCCATGGGCATGCGTTTCATGCGATCACCGCCGCCTGGTCGAGCAGGGGCCGTGCGGGGACGTGCCGCCAGATTCGGTGGCGCAAGCCACTGAATTTGTGCGGGACGGTTCCGGGTAGTCTCACTCGAACTGTCGGCGCAACAGATCCCGGAACGCGCCTTCACTTGCCGCGAGATCGTCGAACAATCCCTCCTGGACGACTCGGCCGGCCTGCATCACGTAGATTCGATCCGCCAGGCGCAGCGTCGACAGCCGGTGGGCGACGACGATGCGGGTGGAGGTCAACGCCGCCAGGTTGTGCATGATCTGGGCCTGGGTCTCGTTATCAAGCCAGTTCGTGGCCTCGTCGAACAGGAGGATGCGTGGTCTGCGGATCAGGGACCGCGCGATCAAGATCCGCTGACTCTCGCCACCGGACGTTACGCTGGCGCTGGCCCCGACCGGTGTCATCATGCCCATGGGCATGGCGGCTATCTCCGTGTCGATCGCCGCTGTCCTGGCCGCCCGCCAAGCATCCTCCACGGTGACGCCCTCGCGATCGCCGACGATGTTGTCCCACAGATCCTGGGGATGCAGCTGGACCTGCTGTGGCACCGTACCGATCTGGCGCCTCACCTGGTTGACGTTGAGGTGCGCGAGATCGCGTCCGTCGTAGTACACCGCACCCGTGGTGGGTTGCGCCAGACCCAAGGCAAGCCTGAACAGGGTGCTCTTACCCGCTCCCGACTCACCGGCAATGGCGACGAACTCGCCGGGGCGTGCTTCGATCGACACATCGTCCAGAATCAAGGGTCCGTCGCGGTCGTAGCGGAAGCTGACGTGATCGAACCGGACCTCGCCGTCCAACCGCTCGACCGGCTCGCCGTCCGAGCCCTGCTCGAGTGCCGACGCGAGCAGGGGTCGGATCTGCTCGAAGGCGGGCCATGCGGCCGCCACCGCGCTGAACGACGCGCCAAGTCGGGCCACCGCCGTCTGGAAGACCATGAAGACGGTGTAGACCACCAGGAATCCGCCCACCGACACCGTCTCGCGTCCGGGCAACGTCATCGCCAGCAACAACACCGCGCCCGCCATCAGGGGCAGCGCCGTTCCGAACGCCTGCACATGGCCCTGCAGCACACCGAGTTCCAACTCCGCCTGCTTCTGGACCCGGTAGTGCCGTGCCCAGACCGCGAATGCCGAGCCCTCGGCACCGTCCACGCGGAGCGTGGCCACGCCGTTGATGAGCTGGAAAAGCCGTCCCGCCAGCGCCTGCACCGTCCTGACGACACGGCCGTGGGGGGAGATCTGACGCAGCCCGAGCATCACGGCGACGACCAGGGAAAGGACGCCGAAAGCCGCGGTCACGCCACCGAGCACCGCGTCGTACAGGAAGATGACGAGGAACGCCGGTGCCAGGAATACAACGGCCAGCGCGGCATTGACGACGAGGCCCTGGACCGCGTCGCGGATGTTCTGGAATGCCATGCCACGGGCGGCGAGGTCACCCGCCGGGTAGCGGCGCAGGAACTCGGCCGGCAGCCGCAGCAGTCGATCCCAGAGCGCAGCCTCGATCCTGGAGGCCGCGCGCGCCTCGAGAGACATCAGCGCCATCCCCTGGAGGAGATGCAACAGGGCGCCGAACAGCCCAAACGCCGCGAGTCCCACAACGACGAAAGCCAGGGGCCCCGCTTCACCCGCCGGCACGATCTCGTCCGCAACGAACCCCAGGACCAACGCGGGAAGCAACATCACGAGACCGCCCAAGAGCCCGGCCAAGGCGAAACGCACGATGTCCGGGGACAGTCCTTTCTTGGCAATCCTCCAGAGATCTCTCGTACCCGCCGTCCCCCGGGTCATGGTGCGATAGATAAGCCACGCGGTTCCGCCAAGCGCCTCGCTCCGATCGGCAGTAACCCGGGTGCTCCGCCCGGCGGTGGGATCCACCTCCCGATAGCGCCCCAGCAACCCCGGCAGGAGCGCCACGGGCCGACCGTCGTCCGCGCGGAAAGCCAACATCGCCCCGTTGTCGCCGACCCACCACCGGTCCTCCCGGGCGAGCCGAACCCGTCGCCCGCGGACCCCCGTGGCGTCTAGGACTCCACGCAACGCTTCGGCGGCGGACGCCGCGTCTCCGAACGGCGGAAACCTGAACTCGATTCCCGTGAACCGGCCGATGACCTGCAGAACGTTCTGCAACGCGACATCGGCGGACGCCGTGTCCGATTCATCCAGCAGGCCGTAGAGGTTGAACAGTCGCCTCCTCGCGCTCTCCTCTTCGACATGCCGACTGGTCGCGCGCTCTCGATCCAGGTTCGCCTGGTCGACGACCGCAAGACGCCGGTTGAGACGCTCCAAGGCGAAGGCGACGGCGTGGAACCTGTTCATGGCGGACAGGAGCCGCCCCTCAACCGCCAGGGTTTCCGAGGTACGGACCGAGTATTCCCAATGCTCCGACCATGAAAGCCAAGTGTCCGGCGTGACCGGTAGCGCTTCGGGAGCGTCTTCCCCGGATCCCGCCTCGGTGGGCGTGATCAGGCCCAAGAACAGTCCATCGCCCGGCGGCGAGACCCACGCCACGCCCCGCCGCGCCGAAATCGTCCCGACCATCGTCGCCGACTCGCAAGGATCCGCGAGGGCGTCCGGGTCGGGCCGTTCGACATCTCTTGCGAGCATGGCAGAAAGGTCCGTCAACCAGGTGTCGACGTGGTCGGCCAACTCGGTCGCTTCGACGCCGGCCAGGCTGGTCACGGGGATGCGCAGAAGAACCGTGTCGGGCAGACCCTTCGCGACGAGACCCAGCGTCGTCTCGCCGGCGAGTGGCGTTACACCGGGCAGCAGCCGTCCCGATCCCGCACGCAGCAGGTGTTGGGGCGCCGATCGCTCCACCCCGTCTCGTCGCTCAACCACGAACAAATCGACCGCACCCTTTTCGATGAACCACACAAAACCCGGATCGCCCAAGTCCACCGGCAGGTTGCCGGCACAAGCCACGGCCTCTCCGGAGGCCCGGGCAAGGCCGGGAAGCGACTCGAGCCCGCCCTTCTCACGGTCCCGCACGCCGCCGTCACCAAGTCGCCCCGTTTTCAAGTCCTTGTCAACCATCGACCGATACCGTAACGATCGCCCGCCGCCTCACGCCGCATGCACGAGACGTGCGTACGTCCCGTTCCCGTCCGCCATGAGTTCGCTGTGCGTGCCGCGCTGCACTTCCACCCCCTTGTCGAGCACGATGATCCCGTCGCAGTCGCGCACGGTGCTCAGGCGGTGCGCAACGATCAGACAACTCGCCCCCCGGCGGCGCAGCGCGTCGTCAACCTGCTCCTCGGTACGCGCGTCGAGCGCACTGGTCGCTTCGTCGAGAATCAGTACGGTTGGTCCGCCCACCATCGCGCGTGCGAGTTCCAGGCGCTGACGCTGTCCGCCGCTGAAATTCGCGCCATCCTCGTCGACATGGGTCTCGTAGCCGCGTGGACGGGCGAGAATCTCGTCGTGGATGCAGGCATCCCTGGCTGCGGCGACCACGGCCTCGTCGGGGAAGGCCGGATTCCAGAGGCAGATGTTGTCGCGCACGGTTCCGGAAAAAAGCACGGCCTCCTGGTCCACCATCGAAACGGAGCGGGAGAGCACTTCCTCGGGTATGTCGTGGCGCGGCAGACCGTCGAACAGGATCTCGCCGGACCAGGGTTGGTAGATGCCCGCGACCAGTCTCGCCAGGGTCGACTTTCCCGACCCGCTCGGCCCGACCACCGCGAGCCGCTGCCCGGGTTCGATCACGAGGTCGAAGTCCCTGATCAGCGGCGGCTTGGCCCGGTTGTAGCCGAACGTGATCCCACGCAGCTCCACTTTTCCGGTGAGCCTCAGTCGTCCGTCCAAGGTGGCGATGGTGTCCGAACGGGTCGACCGGCGCGCGAACGAGGGATCCTCCGCCGTCTCCAGGATGTCGTCGAGGCGTTGCATGTCCGTCTCCAGCGCCTGACGTTCGTCGGAGAACTCGACGAAACGTCCAACGGGCTCCAGGAACATCGCCGCGACGATGTAGAACCCCACGAGGCCACCCAGCGACCACTGGCCCGACATGACCTCGGTCGCACCCACGGCCAGCACCAAGGCATTCCCCAGGACGAGGAACAGGCCGGGCATCGCCGAGTTGACCTGGCCGAGTTCGGCGAATCGTTGGCGGGCGCCGAGTTCGCGCGCATGGTGCCCACCCCAGCGGACGAAGAAGTCATCGTCCCCGGCGGTCATCCGGAGCGAGTCCGCCTGGCGCAGCATCAGCGTGCCGACGCCGAGCAGCAGCCCCTGCTCGCGCCGCCAAGCATGGGCCTCGTCGGTCCGAAGCCGGGTGAGCATCCACACCAGGACCGCGTTCAACACCGCGAGTCCGAGAACGAACAGGGCCAGCACTACGTCGTAGCCGAGCATGGCGACGAGGAACACCGCACTCATCGCGACTTCGATGAGCACCCCCAGGAATTTCTGCGCCAATCCCTTGGCGATCCGATCAATGGACTGCACCCGCGCCGACAGTTCGCCAACCAGGCGATGTCCGAAATAGTCCACCGGCAGTCGCAGGAGTCTCGTAAAACATCGGTTCCCCGCGATCACCGAGATCCGCACCGCCAAGCGCGACAGGCACAGGTTCTTCAGCCACGTGAGTCCATAGACAAGAACCGCCGCGGCGGCCAGGACTCCCGCCAGCACACCGCTCCAAGGTTCCGCCTCGCCGAGCACCCGGTCGACAAACACCGCCAGTGCCGCCGGCGTCACCAGGGCCAAGGCGGACAACACCAGCCCGCACGCCATGGCGAAGGCCGCAGCGCCCCAGGCGCCGGCAAACCATTGCGGGAGACGCCTAACGATATTGAATCGGACACCCCCAGGTACGAACGCCCGTCCCCTGCCGAAACGCAGGGCGACCCCCGTGAAGCCCTTGCTGAACTCCACCACCGTGAGCTTGCGGCGACCCGTGCCGGGGTCGTTCAGGTAGTAGTGGTCGCGATCGAAGCCTTCGAGGATGAGAAAGTGGTTGAACTCCCAGAAAAGAACCAGCGGCAACGGCAGCGTCCGAAGGTGACGCAGGTTCCCATGCCATCCCTTGCAGTCCAGGCCGTAGTACTTGGCGGCGCGGGCAATGGCGGCGGCGGTGGACCCATCGCGGCCCACCTCGCAGCGGCTGCGCAATTCCGTAAACGGTACCCATCGCCCGAAGTAGGCCAGAATGCTGCCGAGACATGCCGCCCCGCACTCGGTCGCATGGGTCTGCATCAACAGCGGCGTGGTGATACGCCGTCCGCCCTTCCCGTTCGCGGGGTCGAGGGTCGAGGTTCCAGCCATTCAGGACCGCACCATATCCAGCAGGGCCGCCGCCGGACGCCGGTCGACCTGAATCCTGATCCGGCAGGGCGTACCGTCCCGCAAGCCGGGATCGGCCTCGCGCAGCACCACGTCGACCCGATGCGCCGGGTCCGGCGCGCCCGGCTGCAGCGCCCTAAGCCATGCTGGAACAGCGTCGGGCGTCACGCCGCCGACCTTGCCGTCCAGGCGTCGCAAGTCGCCCTCCGGCGTCATCACGTCGACGCTGGCGGACATCCCGGCCTTTAGCTTCTGCGCCATGCGCGGGGTCAGCAGCAACACAGCTTCAAGCGACGACTCGCCGGGACTGCGGATCTGCGCCACGGGTTCGTCCATCGGCAGATACGCGCCCCGGGTGGACCGCAGTGACATCACCTCGCCATCGATCTGGCTGACGAGCATCGCCCTCGTCGCACGTCGCGTCTGGGCCTGCAACAGCGAGATCCGAGCCAGCGTCAACAGGGACCTCAAGCCTCCTTCGCCTTCGCCGCCGTCGACGATTTCCGATTCCATGAGGGCGATGCGGGCACCCAGGTCGGCGACCTCACGGTCCAATTCGGGGACGCTCTGGCGCGCGATGGGATCACCGGCCTCAACCAGATCACCGGGCGCGACCAGGTAGTCAAGGAGATGTCCGGATTCGACGGAGACCACTTCGTAGCGGTTTCCCGGTTGGATCAGCACGCCGTCGGCGGCGACACCCATCCGAACGCTCCCCAAGAACGCCCAAGCGCCAAGCCCCAGCAGAATCACACCGACGGCGAGGAGAGCAATGCGCTCGTGCGGTGCGGTGATGCGCAACAGGTGATCGAGTTGCTGGCGCTGGTTCCTGCTCGCCAAAGCGTCCAGACGAAACGGATTGTTGAACACCGTCGGTCTCGATGTCCTATTGGTCGAACACACTTGTCATGATGTATCTGTGGTCGCCGGTGTGTTCGAGCAATAGTGCCGGCTGCTCACAACCCCTCAGGAAACCTATCAGAAAGGCTGCTGCAGGCCAACGTTGCACACTCGTCAATGTCCATCGGATCCTCACGCGATGACGGGTGCGGGGTTCAGATCGGCTTCGGCAAGGGCGTGCTCGCGGCGGCCCATGCTGACCGGAACGTCATAGAGGCGCCCCGGCGCGAATCGCGCCCAAAAGTGCCGCATACCCGGCACGATGACCCGCACGACCGGCATCCCGATGTCGGGCCGGGTCTGATCCAGGACGAGGAGCTCCATGCCCCCGGCTTCGACCAGCGCCCGGCAATACTCCACGTCGTCCCGCGTGTCAGTCGATCCGATCACCGAATACTCCGCACCTTGTTTGACCGGCTCGCCGGCCGCCGGCGCCAGCCAAGGGCAATCGGCAAGTCGAGCGGTCTTCCACCACCACAGCGCCAGTGGATCATCGATCCGGGGCCGGCCATCGCCACTCCCCGGATGTGGCAGCCAAGTAAGGGACTGGTTCAATTCGCAGACCGCACGCAGGGCAGCTATGCGCGGATCGGCGTGGGCGCCGGCACCGTAGATGATGTCCTCGGTTCGGGCATCCGGTCTCCGCGACAACGCCACGAACGTGGGAATGCCGATGTCGGCGGTGACGTCGAGCATCCAAAGATCCCGCCCATAGCGGGTGTAGTGGTCCGAGGCCGACGCGAGGTACTCGTCGTCGAAGCTCCCAAGGTCGACCGCCGGCACCCGCAACCGGTTATACCACCAGATGGCGAACGCATCGCGTTCGACCAATTCGTAGAAGCCCTGCAGGATCGCTTCTTCCAACGTATTGCCCGCAGCGCAGCCGTTGGAATCCGCGATCAGATCCTGCGGACCGCGCTGTTCGGCCGGCATGCTGTAGAGCATGGACGTCGGCAGGTAGCGATGCCGCTCCTGGGTAAGCGACCAAACGGGGGTCCAGTCGATCTCGGCCTCGGGGTCGAAGCGCGGCGGGACGATGTTGTTGTATGGATGGCCCTTCGCGTTGATGCCGTCGGCGTCATCGAGTTGACTGTCGCTGAACAGCTGTGCGGCGTTGGGATGGATTGGCTCGTTTTCACTGGCGAAGTCGATGAGCCGCTGTCGGATACGGATCTCGTCTCCGTGGCAAGCACCCGAGTAACGCTCGACCGCCTCGCACAGCGCACTGACCTCGGATTGTTCTCGCGTGCTGCCCTTGCCGGCGCTCTTGCTCCGCAGGCTACGCCTGAGCGAACTCAGGCTTCGGCTTCTAGCGCCAAGACTGCTGCCGGACCAATAGACATGCAGCCAGGAGTCGGCCTCGTCGGTCGTGCGCTTGAGCCAAGTAACCACGCCACTGATCGGACTGACCAGATGTCTATACCTCGACAAGGTGACTTCCGGCGTCACACTGCGTGCACCGCCGCTGTTGAAGTGGGCTTTGGGGCTCGACGCGAGACGCACTGGAACCGGCGGTCGATCCGGGCGATTCAGCGCTTCGTCGCCGCAGGCCAAGCACTGCGGTCGGCGTACTACCCGGTGCTGCGAACTCACGAACGTGCCGACATGCATTGCTATCGCCTGATCGTGAATCGGGGCGGCTTCATCGAGCACCAGCCACTTCACGATCTCCGCCGCGACCAGTCCAAATAGCGCTTCCACCACACCGGGCTCGGCCGCGAACGGCTTGAAGGCGGCCTCCTCGCCGACGATGTCGCGGAGAAGAGCGTGGACTTCCTGGTGGCCGCGCAGACGGTAGGCCAGACAGTCCCAGCAGGGGCCTTGTCTGTCAGCGCGAAAGACGGGGCCGAACAGCGCCTCCATTCCGCAGGGTCGCACCAGGGTCCACGGTGCCTGCCTATGAAGTTGGCGTCGATTCACTTCGGCGATCTGCGCGTCGAGGTAGTCGTCGCAGACAACAACGGTGAGGCGGTGATCGCCCACGGCCTGACCAACGCCGCGCTCTTCCAGGTGGCGTAGCAGCCGACCGTCGTCACCTTCGACCAGGACGCGCGACTCCGACAGCCGATGTTCGACCCACCGAGGGGATGCGCCGAGCGACGACCAATAGGCCGCCCGGCAGGGATCCATACCGTGATCGGCGGAGACGACATAACCCTTGGCGGATAGCGAAGCAATGGCGGCAAGAACATCGGCGGGGGCATGGGTACCTTCAAGGGCCGCGACAATTTCGTCCCGCGGATGCCCACCGTCCAGGCGCGGCAGCAGCTCGCCGTAGAGTTCACCGTGAAGCAAGGTATTGAACGACTCGGAAACCAGCAGCGCCTGCTGTTCGCCGACACGGTGGAATTGCAGGTGCGGGGCAAGCGCAGGGCGTTCGACGAAGCCCTCGTCCGCTGGGGTCGTTCTGGTCAATATCCCGTGGCGGGGATTCGTCTCCGTCTGGACTGGCATTTCGGATTCCGCGGATCGGCCGGCACCTCACACACGCGAAAGGCGCGTACCGATCCGGAATGCGGCCAACGGCACGGTAGCTTCGACCCCGGCCATCACGTCCATCACGGCCATACCATCACGCAATCCACGGATTTCCATCGTATAGTAGTTGGTCGCGTTCTGGCAGGGCGCGTTGGCGACACAGGATCGGACAGGAGAGGGAATGGCCCCCGCGCAAGGACTCAAGTACATCGGCACCCGACCGGTGCGACCGGACGGCCTGGAGAAGGTCACCGGACGCGCCAACTTCGGTGCCGACCACGCCATGCCGGGGATGCTCCACGGCAAGGTCGTGCGCAGCCCCCACGCCCATGCGCGAATCCGCTCCATCGACACCGCCGCCGCGGAGGCGGTGCCCGGTGTGTTGGCGGTAATCACCGCCCAGGACTTTCCCGACCGGACGAACTTCAGCTTCGGGCGCAAAGGCTTCAACGAGAACCTGCTGGCGAGCAACAAGGTGCTCTACCACGGTCACGCGGTGGCCGCGGTCGCGGCCACGTCCAGCGAAGCCGCAGAAGCCGGAGTCGCTGCCGTGGTCGTGGACTACGAGTGCCTCGACCCCGTCACCGACGCACTGCAGGCCATGAGCCCGGACGCCCCGATTCTGCACGAGGATCTGATCACCCAGGGTCTGGACGAGCCGCCCACCAAGGCGTCCAACGTGTCCAGAAAGCAGGTCATCTCCAAGGGCGACGTCGACGCCGGCTTCGCCGCAGCGGACGAGATCGTCGAGCGCACCTTCGTCACGCCCATGGTTCACCAAGGCTACATCGAGCCCCACGCCTGCGTCGGCAACTTCAACGAAGACGGCCAGGCCACGGTCTGGTGCAGTACCCAGGGCCACTTCGGCGTGCGCAGCATGACCGCCATGGCCATGGGCATGGACGAGGGCGACATCCGCGTCATCGCCAGCGAGATCGGCGGCGGCTTCGGCGGCAAGACCACCATCTACCTGGAACCGCTGGCGCTGAAGCTGTCGCAGAAGAGCGGCCGACCCGTGAAGATGGTGATGACCCGCGAGGATGTATTCCGCGCCACCGGCCCCGCCTCGGGCACCGTCAACACCGTCAAGATCGGCTGCAAGCGCGACGGCACCATCGTCGCCATGTACGCCAAGCTCATCTACGAGGCGGGTGCCTACCCCGGCAGTCCGCTGGGTCCCGGAGCGATGTGCATCTTCGCTCCCTACGATGTGGGCAACGTGTTGATCGAAGGCTACGAAGTGGTGGTGAACCGACCGCGGGTCGCCGCCTACCGGGCGCCCGGCGCACCGCAGTCGATGTACGCGGGCGAGTCGGTGGTCGACGAACTCGCCGACAGGATCGGCATGGACCCCATCGACTTCCGCCTGCACAACGCCGCCGACGAGGGCACCCGCGCCGCCTACGGCCCGACCTTCGGACCGGTCGGTCTGAAAGCGTGCCTCGAGGCCGCCAAGGCGCATCCCAACTACGCCAGACCGCTCGGCGACGACGAGGGGCGCGGCGTGGCCGCGGGCTTCTGGTTCAACGGCGGCAACCAGTCGAGCGCCGAGGTGCACATCACCGACACCGGCATGGTCAAGATCGTCGAAGGCAGCCCCGACATCGGCGGCAGCCGCGCGTCCATGGCGCTGATGGCGGCGGAAACGCTGGGCGTGCCTTATGAACGCATGCGCATCCGCGTCGCCGACACCGACAGCACGGGCTATTGCGCAACGACCGGCGGCAGCCGGACGACTTTCGCCACGGGACTCGCCGTGATCCGCGCCTGCGAGGATGTGATCCGCCAGCTCAAGTCCCGGGCCGCGGCCACCTGGGAGATCGAACCCGACCAGGTCGAGTGGTCCGACGGCGAAGCTCGACCCGTTGCCGGCGTCAACGTCGAGGCGGAGCCTCTGTCGTTGGCCGCACTGGCGCGCACGGCCGGCCGCACCGGGGGGCCGATCTCCGGTCGGGCATCGCTCACCGCCCAAGGTGCCGGACCCGCCTTCTCGGTCAACCTGGCGGACGTCCAACTCGATCGCGAGACGGGTCGACGAGCTTCACCGCCATCCAGGATGCCGGCACCGCGATCCACCCCGACTACGTCGAGGGTCAGATGCAGGGAGGCGCGGTCCAGGGCATCGGCTGGGCGCTGAACGAGGAGTACATCTACGACGACCACGGCGTCTTGGACAATCCCGGGTTTCTCGACTACCGCGTACCCGTGGCGTCCGACCTGCCGATGATCGACACGCAGATCGTCGAGGTGCCCAATCCGAACCACCCCTACGGCGTCCGGGGCTGCGGCGAGACACCCATCGTCGCGCCGCTGGCCGCCGTCGGCAACGCGGTCAGCCACGCGGTCGGCGTTGTCGCCGCCCAAGGTGCTGGAGGCGATCACCAACGGGTCCTGAGGGACGCATCGGGTGTCGGAGCATGCGGTCCTTTCGATGTAGTTGCGGCAACCGCGTCTACTTCGAGAACGACCGCTGCCTCGCCTGCAATCGGGATCTCGCATTCGATCCCTCGACGATGGAGTTGCGCGTGGTCGGCGCGTCCGAGCAGCGCTGCGCGCACCACGCCTACCCCGGAACGTGCAATTGGCTGGTCACCGGGGGTGGAGTCTTCTGCAAGGCCTGCGGCCTCAACGAAGTCATCCCCGACCTCTCGGATGCACGTCGCGTGCGCCTCTACTACGAAGTGGAGAAATCCAAGCGGCGGCTCTTGTTCACGCTCATCGAGCTTGGCCTGCCCTTGGAAGGTCGGGCCGACCGGCCGGATGGTCTGGCGTTCCGCATTCTTGCCGACGCGCGCCTGGACGAGTCCGACACGAACTTCGCCGCCCACGACGAAGTCACCACCGGGCACGCGCAGGGCGAAATCACCATCAACCTGCTCGAAGCGGACCCCCGCCTGCGCGAGCAGATGCGTGTCGCCATGAACGAGTCCTACCGAACCCTGCTCGGGCATTTTCGGCACGAGTCCGGGCACTACTACTGGCAACGGCTCGTCGCCCTCGGCCCGGCATCCGGTCGCGACGCCGACGGCCTCGCCGCGTTCCGCGCCTGCTTCGGCGACGAACGTCGCCACTACCAGGACAGTCTGGACGCGTACTACCGGGACGGACCGCCGCCGGGCTGGCAGAACGACTACGTCGTCGCCTACGCCGCCAGTCACCCCCTCGAGGACTTCGCCGAGTGCTGGAGCCACTACCTGCACATGGTCGACTCCCTGCAGACCGCTGCCGAGCAGGGCCTCGCCGTCGGCGACGTTCGCCTCGCAGATCCCCTGAATGTGCCGCTGCCGTTCCCCGAGATCATCGACCAGTGGCGCACGCTCGCACCCGCCATGAACGACCTCAACCGCAGCATGGGGCTCGACGACGCGTATCCCTTCTCGCTGACCGAGTCGGTCATCGCCAAGCTCGGCTTCGTGCACGAGACCATCGCGGCGGCGAAACCATGACCATCGACTGGCGCCGCTACGAATCGACTGGCCTCTACGACGAACTGGTCCAGCCAAGCGGCCGTGCGCGCCATGGCGCCGGCCGGCTCGTTCCGACGACGAACTGGTGGAGCGCAAGACCGCGGCGGAGCTCGCGATCCGGTCCATGGGCATCACCTTCTCCGTGTACCACGAAGGCGCCAACATTGACCGCGAGTGGCCCTTCGACATCGTTCCCCGGCTGATCATGAAACGCGAGTGGGACGAGATCGCCCGGGGCCTGAAACAGCGGGTGCGCGCGCTCAACGCGTTCATCGACGACGTCTACCACCATCGTCGTTCGCTGCGCGACGGCGTGGTGCCCGAGGACTACGTGCTGAAGTCGCGGGAGTACCGTTCCCGATGCGCCGGCATCGACCCACCCCACGGCGTCTGGTCGAACGTCTGCGGTACGGACCTGGTGCGCGACGGCGACGGCTCGCTGTATGTGCTCGAGGACAACCTGAGGGTGCCGAGCGGCGTGTCCTACATGCTCGAGAACCGCGCCGTGATGAAACGCATCTTCCCGGAGCTGTTCGAACACTACGCGATTCACCCGGTGGACGACTACCCGTCGGAACTGGCCGCCTGTCTGCGCTCGCTGTCGCCCCGGAACGTGCGTTCGCCGCGCATCGTCGTGCTCACCCCCGGCATCTACAACTCGGCGTACTTCGAACACGCCTACCTGGCCTTGGAGATGGCCGCCGACCTCGTCGAGGGCTCCGATCTGGTGGTCGCCGACGACGACTGCGTCTACGTGCGCACGATCAGCGGCCTCGAACGCGTCGACGTGATCTACCGTCGAATCGACGATGTGTTTCTCGACCCGCGCGCCTTCCGCAAGGATTCCATGCTCGGCGTCCCCGGCCTGATGCGGGCCTGGCAGGCGGGCAACGTTGCCCTCGCCAACGCCCCCGGCTGCGGCGTCGCCGACGACAAGGTGATCTACACCTACGTGCCCGACATGATCCGCTATTTCCTCGGTGAAGAGCCGATTCTCGCCAACGTGCCGTCGTATCGCTGTGCCGAGAAGGAGCAACGCGACTACGTGCTCGACAATCTGCAGGACCTGGTGGTCAAACCCGCCAACGAATCGGGCGGCTACGGCATGCTGATCGGCCCCCAATCCACCCAACGCCAACGCGACCGGTTCGTCCGCGTCATCCGCGCCCATCCACGCAACTACATCGGTCAGCCGACACTGTCCCTGTCCACCGCCCCGACCATCGCCGGCAAGACCGTCGAACCCCGGCACCTCGACCTCCGGCCCTTCATCCTCTCCGGCAAGGACGTCTACGTCACCACGGGGGGCCTCACACGGGTCGCCATGCGCAAGGGATCGATCGTTGTCAATTCGTCCCAAGGTGGTGGAAGCAAGGACACCTGGGTGGTGGAACCCGCAACCGAGGAGCACCGGCGGTGACGGCCAACGTCCTGTCCCGGGTCGCCGAGCGGATGTACTGGCTCGGCCGCCACCTCGAACGCGCGGAATCGACGGCCCGGCTCATCACGGTCAACGGCAACCTGATGATGGATCTGCCCGTGCGTCTGCCGCTCGGCTGGCGACCGCTGATCGACATCACCGGTTTCGGGGAGCTCTTCGAATCGCTGCACGGCAAGGGGCACGCCACCGAACACAATGTCTGCCGCTTTCTTGCCACGGACACCCGCAATCCGGGCTCGATCATCAACTCCATCATCGGGGTTCGCGAAAACGCCCGTACGGTTCGCGAGAACTTGCCCAGAATCACCTTCGAATACATCAACGAACTCTACCTGTTCGCCCGCTCGGCGCTTACTCCAGGGCAGTCGCGCAGCCGCCGCGGCGAGGCGTTGACCCAGATCAGCCGCCTCGCCCAGCAACTCGAGGGATTCCTTTCCCAGAACATGCTCCACGACGCGCACTGGGAACTGCTCCGGCTCGGCAACTACATCGAGCGCGCCGACATGACCACGCGCCTCATCGACGTGCGCACGGTCGACCTCATCGCCGGCCATCACGAGCTCGAACCGTTCCAGGACATCCAGTGGCGCAGTGTCCTGCGTTCGTTCTACGCCATGCAGGCCTACCACGCCTCGGTGCGCGAACCCGTCGAGGCGCCGCTGGTGCTCCAGTTCCTGTTCAAGGACGAGCGCCTGCCGCGTTCCTACCTGCGCTGCCTGAACTCCGTCCGCCGCAGCCTGCGCGAACTGCCCCGCAACGGCGACGCCGTGGCCGCCTGCGACGGCGCGCTCCGCGCGTTGCGGGACACGGATGTCGCGGGATTGGGTGGGTTGGAACACAGCGTGGAGTTGCACCGGTTCATCAACGGATGCCAAATACATCTAAGTGAGATGCACGACGCCATAGTGAGCACGTACTTCGGGTAACGGACACTCAGATCTAACGGGGGGGGGCGGTTGGACGCCCATCCCTTCGCAACTAACATTGCTTCCTCGACGGATAGCGCAGGTTGAGCCGCGATGCTCTCGGCGGAACAACATCGTCACTTTAGCCATCGGGGGCTCGTTCATCTCGAAGGGTTTCTGCCCGCCGACAACGTGTCCGCCGCCTGTGCGGCGACGAGGCGGGTCTTCGACGAGGCGGCCGCCAACGTCGATGGCCCGGCACGGCCTGCGGTTCCGCCAAAGCTCAAGTTGCGCCGCGCAAGCGAATCGGGACCGGTACGCGGCCTGTTCACCGTGGCACTCATGGACACCATTGTCGAACTCGCGGGCGGACGCTCGGTGCGCCCCATGGGCAATCGAGGGCAATACCTGGTGACGATGCCGAACGCCGACGAGTGGTCGGTCCCTGGCACGTCGACCTGCCACGCCTTCCGAGCAATTGCCTGGTCGGCATCCAGGTCTTCACGTTCCTAAGCGACGTCGTAGCCGGCGGCGGCGGTACGCTCGTCGTCGCCGGCTCGCATCGCCTCCTGAACAACGGTTCGCGCGTACGCTCGAAGGACATCAGGAAAAGGCTGCGGCGGCTGCCCTACTTCCGGGAGTTGATGTCCAAGGAGTCCGTTGATCGGGAACGCTTCCTGATCGAGCCGGGGTCGGCGCAAGATCCCGATGCGGGTGAGGTCCCGCTGCGGGTTGTCGAACTCTGCGGTCGACCCGGCGACGTCTACCTGACCGACATGCGCCTGCTGCACACCCTCGCGCCCAACGCGACGGACGAGCCCCGGATCATGTTGACGCACCGCTTCGTGATCGAGGAATTCGCGGATTCTGTGTGGATCGAGTGAGGCTGGCGCTCACCAGCAGTTCGTATGACGGCTGATGGCTCGCTTAGGCTGAACTGACGACGCCTGCGTCGAGCAATGCCTCAACGCGCCGTTTGCCGTAGCCAAGATCCTCCAGAATGT
>JAGWBN010000034.1:13395-18560 GCA_021295875.1 Pseudomonadales bacterium | reverse complement strand
AGCATGGCTTGGCAGCGTGCCGGCGTCGGTGGCAGGACCGGCAGGCCGTCGGTCCAGCCACGGCTCAGAAACAGGCGGTTCAGCGCCTCGATGGAATCCGGACCCTTGAGTGTTGGCGGAGCGTCGGGCGCGTTGAACTCGCTCTCGAACAGTGAACGGTAGCGTCGACCGCTTCGTCCTTGGAGCGTCTTCGCGCGGTATTTGGCTTCGAGTGTTTCGGGATCCGCGGTCAGTGCCGCGGCAACCTCGTCGAGGACATCCGCCGCAAACGCGCGACACTCGGCGTCCCCGCGCTTGGCCAACGGATGCGGGACCACGACCAGCGGAAGCCCCGGCATGTCCCAGCCCATCGCCTCGGTCTTCGCCAGGGCGAAGAACTCGTCCGTGCACACGGCCACGGCGGGAAGGCCGCGCTTTTCGAGTTCGATGCAGTCATGGATACACCACGACGTGCACGACCCTCAGTCGCAGACGGCACCCACCACGGCATCGCAGCCGTCGAGGAACGCATCGGTGAACGCGGCGGGTTGCGTGGCTTCCTTGCGGAACCAGAGGAACCGGCCGACGCCGTGGGACTCCCGCAAGCCACGCTCGACGTGCTCGAGCAGTACGTCGGCGTTCTTCTTGTCGTTGGCGAACATCCCCACGATCGTGTCGGGGCCGATGGCGATGCGCGGTGCCAGGGGGATCGATTTGACGTCGAAGGCGCCGCAGGGATTCATCAATTTCATGGTTTCTCCGTCGGTTGAGCGGTTAGCCCGCTTTTCTCACCAGGGGCCGCGATGATCGCCGAAGATTTTGGCCCCATGCGCGTGCTCGCAACCGAGAGCATAGCGGGGACTACGGTTGAGGTTGCACGTGCGCGCATGGGGCCAAAAGACCGGCGAGGGTCTCCTGCGCGAAGCGCAGGCGGGCGCGGCCAGCGCAGTCTGCAAATACCGAAACCTCGGGACGCCGACGCAAGCAAATGATATTCGAGGCATACATTAGTTCGCACAAGCGACCTGGTGAGAAACGCGGGTTAGAGGTTCCGCAATCGTATGGACCCGCCCGTCGTGCGCAAGGTCATCGTCGGTCCACCGCCGTTGACCGCGGTTACCAGGGCCGATCTGTCGACCGCGGTCGATTCCATGTTGGCGAGCTCTGCGGTTACCCGGCCGCCGGTGGTTCGCGCGTCGATGTCGAGGGCGATGCCTTCGGCGAGACCGACGGTGATGCCCCCGCCCACCGTGCGCAGGGAGGACTCGCCGTCGGGTCGACCGGAGAGGGTCGCCTTGATGGATCCCCCGGCCGTGCGCGCCTGGATGTGGCGGGCCATGTTCGCGAGTTCGATGGAGCCCCCTGACGTCCGGGCAACGGTGGGGCCTGCGGCTCCATCGATGCGAATCGAGCCACCCGACGTGACCGCATCGACGGCTGCGGCTGCGGAGCCGATGCGAATCGATCCCCCGGAGGTACGGGCGTTCACCGGACCGCCGGCCGACTCCAGATGGATCGACCCGCCGGACGTGCGGCCTGCCACCGAGCCGGAGATGTTGGCGATCGCGAGCTTGCCGCCCGCCGTCCGGAGGACGACCTCGCCGTCGAGATCGGGGATGCGGATATTGCCGCCGGCCGTGGTCAACTCGAGGTCGAAGCGCTGCGGGACGGAGACGCGGAACGTCGGTGCGCGCCGCTCCCCGCCGAACCAGCGCGCAAGACCCCGTTCCTTCCGCTCGCCGCGGACCGTCACGGTGTCGTCGTGCTGTTCGAATTCCAGGTCCAGCTTGTCGGCATGTTCGACGACGACGTCCACGGCATCTTGTTCCCAGGTCTCGATCTCAACGTGTCCCCAATCGGCGTCGAGCACGAATCGGCCGCCGGCCATCGCCTCGAACGACCGCTCGACAGTCTCGGCGACGGCGGTGGAGGTCATGAGCGAGACCAGGAAAACGGATGTGCACTTGGGTAATACATGTCGCATGGGTACTCCTGAGGTTTGGCTTCACGCCCATCGGCGATCAAGACGCGTGCCAAGTAGAAAGCCATATCTGGATCAATAAGTTACCCAATATCGTTGCGAGACGGCGTCGCGCATTCGGCCAACCGTCTGGCGAGATTGACCATTCTCAGTTGAACTGCCGCAGCAGGTCGCTGGCGAACGTGTCGCGGTACGGACCCGCCGCCAGCCGGTCGCGAAACGCGTTTAGGTTCGTCTCGTCGAAGCCGAGCTCGGTGAACGCCTCGTCGAGGAACCGTTCGCGCACGATTCTGTGGCCGGGGTCGCCGACCAGGTTGGTCAGTTCGCGCGGGTCTTCGAGCATGTCGTAGAGCTCCACCGGGGCCCGGCTCGCCGAGTCGACTGTCATCTTGTAGCGTTCGTCTCGAGCCATGGAGTAGTAGGCCTCGACCTCGCTGAACGCGTAGTTCCGGTCGCGGCCGGACGCGGTGGATTCGCCGGCGGCGAAGACCAGCGGTCGGCCAAGGCTCTCCGCCCTCTCCGGTAGGGGTGCCGCGCCGGCCGCTTCGAGCAGCGTGGCGCAGATATCCAGATGGTCGGCCGGTTCGTCGCGCCGTGATCCCGACGCTCCAACGTGATGGTTGGAGCCGCGCACGGGCGGCCGGACGATCAATGGAATGTTCAGCGCACCGTCGTAGAACACCTTCTTCTGCTTCAGGCGGTGGTCGCCCAGCATCTCGCCATGGTCGGAGGTGTAGACGATCCAGGTGTCGTCGAGGATGCCCTTGTCGGCCAGTGCGTCGAGCACGATGCCGACGCCGTGATCGACGAGGCTCACCTTGGCGTAGTAGTGGCTCACCATCATGCGTGCCTGCATCTCGGTCATGGCGTCGAGGCGGCTCGACTTCAGCATCTGCGCCACTTGGGGCGAGACCGGGTCGGCGGGCGCATCGAGGATCGGCGGCGGCACGTCCTCGGGGCTGTAGCGGGCGCGGAACTCGGGCGTTGCGTCGAAGGGGGTGTGGGGCCCCGTGAAGCAGACTTGGAGGTAGAACGGCGCATCCGCCTCGTAGTCTCGCACCCACGTTGCCGCCTGGGAGGCGCAGTAGATGTCGATGTGTTCCTCGGTGGGCAGTGGCGACGGCGGATCCTCCCAAGGTTGGGCGCCGCGGAACGCGTTGGTCCACCACAACCGGGTGTAGTCCTGGTAGACGCGCAGCCGGCCGCGTTCGGCAAGGAAGTCGGCGTAATGGCAGGAGCAGCGCTCGGAAGGCACCACGTCGCGGAGCTCGTGGATGTCCTGGTAGCCCCAGTCCTCCAGCTTGTGGGCGTGCTCGCGGGTGTGCCCGTCGTTGCGATGGTTGGCGTAGAGGTGCGTCTTGCCGATCATCGCCGTGCGGTAGCCCGCGTCGCGGATGCTGCGCACATGGCTCGGGCCGTGGCGGTCCGCCTCCACGAGGTTGTTGCCCCACACGCCGTGGGCATTCACCGGCTGCCCGGTGATGAGCGACGCCCGGGCCGGCATGCACAGCGGCGAACTCGTGCAGCAGCGCTCGAACAGCACGCCCTGGGCGGCCAGGCGGTCGAGGTTCGGGGTCTGCACGACGGGATTGCCTGCGCACGCCATGGCGTCGCCGCGATGCTGGTCGGGGAAGAACAGGACGATGTTCGGCTTCGGCATCGACGTTTTGGTCCGCTTTTGAGCCCGCCGGGAATCCTCGGCGCACAGGGGCGAGGTCGTCAAGGCGCTATCATCGGTCGCTGCGACGATTCGGGACTCGGGGGAGCTATGAGAGTCATCTGCATCCTGGTTGCCTGCGCGACCGGGGCGGTCGCGGCCGGCGAAGACTGGTATCCATCGCAACACGGCGAAGGCGACACCCTGGGGGCCATCAACCACCTGTCGCCGGACAGGGTCGTCGACGTTTTCAAGGTGCCGATGACTCCGCCGCCACGCCGCGCCGCTTGAGCGCTGTCCGGCTGTCGCACTATGCTGCGCGGCTTGCCATCAACTGACACGAGGTGACACATGGGCCCCATTCCCAAGGGTGGAACGGTTGCGGTGACGGGTGCCGCGGGATTCATCGGCGGCTGGGTGGTGCGCCGGCTGCTCGACAAGGGCTACCGGGTGCGTGCCTGCGTGCGCGACGCCAACGACCCGGTACGGACGGACTTCCTAAGGGCGATGCCCGGCTACGCGTCCGGTCGGCTCACCATTCACTCGGCCGACGTCGACGAGGACGGCTGCTTCGACGACATCTTCCCCGGTTGCCACGGCGTCGCCCATGTCTCCCACGTGTCGACCTACAGCGACCACGAGTACGTCAACCGGGTCTGCAACCACATCATCGAGAGCGTCAACAAGGCGCGTACGGTTCGCCGAGTCGTCGTCACCTCCAGTGTCGCGGCGGTCATGTCCGACGCGGACATGAACGAGTTCGCGCGCCGACCGGTGTTCTACGAAGACCGCTATCCCGACGAGTTCAACCCGAAGCGCACACCGGAACGCCAGGGCTATTCCATGGCCAAGGTCATCGCCCAGCGCGCCTTCTCCGATGCGGCGGAGAAGAACGGCGACTGGGAGGCGATCACCTGCTGCCCGGCGGACAACGTCGGACCCATCCAATCCGCGCATCAGAAGGACCGGGGTCCCTGGCAGCACAACATCGAGATGATGCTGCTCGGGGAGTGCTCGCAGTCGGGCGCCTACCGTCCTTGGATGACCGTCGACGTGCGCGACGACGCCGACTGCCACATCGGCCTCTTGGAGAGCGTCCACGTCAAGAACGGCGAGCGCTACATCGCCTGGTCCACCGACATGGTGAACGTCGAGGACATCTGCGCCGGCATCGACCGGCTGCTGCCGGAGCTCGGCCACGACACCCCGGAAGTGACCGACAACTTCCCCGACTACATCAGGGAGCGTGAAGGCAAGTACCGCCGCATCTGGGCGGGCTGCGAATTGCGCAACGACCGCATCAAGGCCGTCACCGGTGTCGAGTTCCGGCCCTTCGACGAGTCGCTACGGGACTGCGTGGAGTCGCTCCTGAGCGTCGCCAAGGTGAAGCCGAAACGGCGCGAAGGGTTTTGAGCCGCGGATGTATTTGACGCTGCTCAGAACGGCGCCATCGAACTCTGGCTCAGAGCGCGTCTCGCTTCGCGAGCCGTCCGGAGAGCCCCTCGTCGAATACGGCGCCCACATCGACCGAGACGCCGTCGAACAATG
>JAGWBN010000034.1:12444-13015 GCA_021295875.1 Pseudomonadales bacterium | reverse complement strand
CGCCGTTCAGTTCGCCACCGTTGAGGATCGCCTGGCAGAAGCGGACGTAGCTCTCCGTGGGCATCACCAGCCCGCCGCCGCCGGAGAGAAACGTGACGCCGATGAACTCCGGATCCTCCCGGGAGCTGTCCTGAACGACGAACTTGCCGTTCTTGAACTCGTGGTCCGTGCCGAACCGGTCGAGGACATCCGGAGGCACGTCGAAGTAGGAGTCCGTCATGCCGAGAGGTCGGAACATGCGCTCCTCGAGGTACTCGTCGAGGGGCTTGCCGCTCACCCGTTCGATGAGCTGCCCCAGGACGTCCGTCGAGAAGCTGTAGTGCCAGCGCGTATCCGGTTGGAACAGCAGCGGGATATCCGCGAGCTTCTCGACCAGTAGGTTCGTGTCGCGGACCAGATAGTCCCAATCATCGATCAGGCCGGCTGCCCGGTAGGCCTTGTCGACCGGGGTGTTGCCGACGTAGCCGTAGCTCAGCCCCGAGGTGTGCAGCAGGAGGTGTTTTGCCGTGACCGGGGGATCGACGGGGACGATCCGGTCGCCGTCGTAGGCCGTCTGGTCCTGCCACTCGGG
>JAGWBN010000034.1:0-12428 GCA_021295875.1 Pseudomonadales bacterium | reverse complement strand
CCGTCGTCGACCAGCATCAGCGCGCCGGCGCTGGTGATGGGCTTGGTCATGGAGTAGATGCGGATCAGGGAGTCGAGGCGCATGGGCGCGCCGGTCTCCATGTCGAGGATGCCGGTCGCGTGCTCGAACACGATCCGGCCCTGGCGCGTGATCATCGCGTTCATGCCGACGATCTCGCCGTCCGCCACCAGCCGGTCCATTTCCGCCGCGACCGCGTTCAGCCCCTCCTTCGACATGCCCACGGCCTCCGGCTGCGCCTGCGGTAATTCCTGCCCGGCTGCGGCGGCCGCGACGGCGAACGCGGTAGCGAACCCCAGCCAAGCCAGTGCGGGGCGCGGGTTACACTGCCGGCGCCGACCATGTCCGAAACGAAAATCAAGCGCGTCCACCTGTTGATCGAAGGTCGAGTCCAAGGCGTCGGGTACCGCTACTCGGCCTGCGCCGAGGGGGAGTACCGCAGCCTCGCGGGCTGGGTCCGCAACCTGCCCGACGGGCGCGTCGAACTCGTCGCCGAAGGACCCGGAACGGCGGTGGAGAGCTTGGTCGAGTGGTGTCGGCAGGGGCCGCGCTACGCCTCGGTCCGACAGGTCGATGTCGCTTGGGAGGCGCCCTGCGATGAACCCTCGGGTTTCCGCATCCGTTGAATGTCTCATTGCTCTTCCTCCCACTCGTCCGATGAGATGTCCTCCAACGGTTCGCCGGGAATCTTGAAGCGCTCGTCGGCCCAGGCGCCGAAGTCGATCAACCGACAGCGTTCCGAGCAGAACGGGCGGTAGCGGTTCGCGGGCGACCACTTGACCGGCTTGCGGCAGGTGGGGCACGGCACGATTCGGACGGTTTCGGACAAGCGCTGTGAGCCTCGGTTGGAAGGACCACAGCATAGCCCAACGGCCCCACGTGTACGGGACGGGCACGTGTGGTTCAATCGACGGTTGCACTCCCGAGGCCTCGATCGATGACCCGAGCCAAGCAGCCGAACGTCCTGTTGTTCTTCACCGACGACCAGCGCTTCGACACCATTCGAGCCTTGGGCAACGGCACCATCCACACGCCCAATATCGATCGCCTGGTGGCGCGCGGCACCACCTTCACCCACGCCCACATCCCCTGCGGAACCCACGGCGCCATCTGCATGCCGAGCCGGGCGATGCTGCACACGGGTCGGTCGCTGTTCCACCTGCACGACTCGGGCAGCAGCATCCCGACGGCGCACACGATGCTCGGCGAGGCGCTGCGCGAAGCGGGCTACGGCACCTGGGGATGCGGCAAGTGGCACAACGGCCGGGAGTCGTTCAACCGGGGCTTCGCCGACGGCGACGAGATCATGTTCGGCGGCATGGCCGACCACTGGAACGTGCCCGTGTATCACTACGATCCCAACGGCGCCTACGACAAGCGCCTTGCGTACATTGCCGATCCGCCGGCGTTCGGCAACAACGAGATCGCCTGGCGCGAGGCCGATCACATCCATGCCGGGCGGCACTCGAGCGAGATCCTGTGCGATGCCGCGGTGGACCACATCCGGCATCAGGACGGCAGCACGCCGTTCCTCACCTATGTCTCGCTGCTCGCACCCCACGACCCGCGCACCATGCCGGAACGCTTCCGCACCATGTACCGGCCCGAGGACATGGAGCTGCCGCCGAACTTCCAAGGCGGCCATCCCTTCGACAACGGCTCGCTGCGCATCCGCGACGAACTGCTCGCCCGATTTCCCCGGGAGCCGGAGGAGATCCGCCGCCACATCGCCGAGTACTACGCCATGATCAGCCACCTCGACCATGAGTTCGGCCGCGTGCTCGATGCCTTGGACGAGCAGGGCCTCACCGACGACACGCTGATCGTGCTGGCCGGTGACAATGGCCTGGCTGTGGGGCAACACGGGCTGATGGGCAAGCAGAACTGCTACGAGCACAGCGTCCGCGTGCCGCTCATCTTCGCCGGGCCCGGAGTTCCCGAAGGTCGGCGGAGCGAGGCGTACGTCTACCTGTTCGACATCTTTGCGACCCTGTGCGAATTGACCGGGACTCCGAAGCCGGCCAGCGTCGAAGGCGAGAGCCTGGTTGCCGCCATGAACGATCCGCAAGCGTCCGTCCGGGACACGCTCTACTTCGCCTACGTCTCCTCCCAGCGGGCCGTCAAGAATCGCACCCACAAGCTGATCGAGTACGCGGTCCGCGACCGGGAGCGCCGGACCCAGCTGTTCGACCTCGAAAACGATCCGTGGGAGACCCACAACCTCGCCGACGCGCCGGAGTCGGCGACCATCGTCGCCGACCTGCGTGCCGAGATGATCCGCTACCGGGACGATTGGGAGGCCGGCCACCCGGGCCGGGGTTCGAACTTCTGGACGCGGTATGCCTGACGCCTGCTGCGGACCTTCCCGTCCGGGTGAAGCCTCGGTGCCGCCGACGGTCAGTGGGCGGGGCGAGGCCGGCACGGACATGGTCGAACTTCCGGGCGGCACCTTCCTGATGGGCTCGGAGGATGCCGACTACCGACCAGAGGACGGCGAGGGACCTGTACGCGAAGCGAATGTCGACGCCTTCGAGGTCGACCCAACAGCCGTCACGAACCGTGACTTCGCCGAATTCGTGGATGCCACCGGCTATCGCACGCAGGCCGAGGTGATCGGTTGGTCCTACGTCTTCCGCGGTCTACTGCCCAGGGCGAAACAGCGCCGCCTGCCCCGTGGCCGCGACATCGGGACGGTGCCTTGGTGGCACGCAATGGATGGTGCTTCATGGCGCCGGCCCGAAGGCCCCGGGTCCGGCCTCAAGGGTCGCTTGCACCATCCCGTGGTCCACGTCTCCTGGCACGATGCCGTCGCCTACTGCCGCTGGGCTGGCAAACGCCTGCCCACGGAAGCCGAGTGGGAGTATGCGGCGCGGGGCGGACTCATCGGCAAACGGCTCCCTTGGGGAGACGAACTGACACCCGCAGGCCGGCACCTGTGCAACATCTGGCAGGGGACGTTCCCGGACGACAACACGCTGCAAGATGGCTATCTCGGCACGGCGCCCGCGGAGTCGTTCCGGCCCAACGGCTTCGGGCTCTACAACGTGGCCGGCAACGTCTGGGAGTGGTGCTCGGACTTCCACAGCGTGGACTGGCACAGACACCATCCGCTCGACAATCCATCGGGTCCCGAGGACGGCGAAACGAAGGTCCTCAAAGGCGGTTCCTACCTCTGCCACGACAGCTACTGCAACCGCTACCGCGTCGCCGCCCGCTACGCCAACACGCCGGACTCCGCCACGGGCAACGCGGGATTCCGGTGCGTGCGATCGTGAAGCCGAACATCCTGCTGTTCTTCCCGGACCAGCACCGGGGGGACTGGACGGGCTATTTCGGAACGCAGGGTGTCAGGACACCGAATCTCGACCGGCTCGCCGCCCGGGGCCAGGTCTTCCGCAACGCGCTTACCCCCTCGCCGCTGTGCTCGCCCGCGCGTGCCTGCATGGCGGCGGTTGCGCCCTACGACGCGCAGCCCGTGAAGCACAACCAGCACGATGTCGACCCCGCCGAGCCCAATCTCTACCAGGCGTTGCGCGACGCCGGCTACCAGGTACTCGGCTGCGGCAAGTTCGATCTCCTGAAGGGTTCGATGGACTGGGGGGAGTCCGGCCGCCACGGCGAAGGCGACGATGCCAAGATCCACCAGCTCGGCTTCACCGACGGCATCGACAACGCCGGCAAACACGACTTCGTCATCGGCCAGGGGAAGGGCCGGGCGGAACCGTTCCAGGCGTTCTTGCGCGACAACGACCTGCTCGATATCCATCTCGATGACTACACTGGGCGGACCGGTAGACAGCGCGCCAACTACACCAACACCGCGCCGACCCCGCTGCCGGACTTCGCCTACGGCGACAACTGGATCGCCGGCAACGGGCTGAAGTTGCTGGATGGGGTGACGGACGATGCGCCTTGGTTCCTGCAGGTGAACTTCAACGGTCCCCACGAGCCCATGGACGTGACCGCGTCGATGCAGGCCCGCTGGCCGGATCCGGACCTGCCACCGCCGGTGGCGTCGAGCCAGTACGATGCCACGGCACACCTCGCGATTCGCGCCAACTACGCCGCCATGATCGAGAACATCGACAGGCATCTTGGGAGCTACCTCGACTACCTGGCGAGCCGCGGTTACGGCGACCGGACGGTCGTCATCTACGCCTCCGATCATGGCGAGATGCTCGGCGACCATGACCGGTGGGGCAAGGTCGTGCCGTACCAGCCATCGGTGCACATTCCCCTGGTGATGGCCGGCCCCGGCATCGATGCGCAACCCGATTGCGATGCCTGGGTCGATCTCGTGGATGTCGCCGCGACCGTTCTGCACCTTGCCGGCGCCGACTTTCCCGCAGGCAAAGGCCAGGTCTTGACGGCGGGGGCCCTAGCGTCCCGAAAGGTGGTCGGCCTCGGCGGTTGGCGGACGATCTACGAGGATGGGATGAAGTACGTGCACAACTTCGATCCCGAGGCGGCTCGCGGTTCGGTGGCCAGCGACTTCGATCCCGCGGAGACACACGCCGCCCTCTTTGATCTTCACAACGATCCGCACGAGCGCGAGAATCTCGTGGTCGACGAGCCCGAGACCGCGAGTCGCCTGCGGCAAGCGCTGCTCGAAACCGTCGAGGAGAACCATGCCTGACAGCTATCGCCGAATAGAGGTCGAACCGCTGACGCCGGGAATCGGTGCCACCGTGCATGGCGTCGACCTCGGAACGCCCCTGGAGGATGACGTCGTCGAGGAGATCCACGACGCCTGGATGCGGCACCTGGTGCTGTTCATGCGCGACCAGCACATGTCGTCCGAGCGGCACTTGGCCTTCGGCCGCCGCTTCGGCGAACTGCACATCCATCCCGCCGCCCCCTACGCGCACAACGAACCCGCGCTGATGGTCATCCACACCGACAAGGACTCGCACCGCAACAACGGCTCGGGCTGGCACTCGGACGTCTCGGCCGACGAAGAACCACCGCTCGGCAGCATCCTGCACCTCCACGAAGTGCCGTCGCAGGGCGGCGACACCCTGTTCGCGAACATGTACGCGGCCTACGAGTCCTTGAGCGAGCCGATGCGCGCCTTCCTCGACGGCCTGACCGCGCGCCACGAGTCCGACTACGCCGGCTACTACGGGGATCATCCGCCACAACGGGACTTTCCCCGGGCCTCGCACCCCGTGGTCCGCACCCATCCGGTGACCGGGCGCAAGGCGTTGTACGTGAACGCCGGATTCACCCGTCGCATCGAGGGGTTGAGCCGCGCGGAAGGCGCGGCCCTGCTCGGGTTCCTGTTCGAGCATGTGAAGAATCCCGCCTTCCAATGCCGATTCCGGTGGGAACCGTACTCGCTCGCCATGTGGGACAACCGCTGCGTCCAGCACATGGCGGTCTGGGACTACTTTCCAAACACCCGCAGCGGCTTCCGCGTCACCGTCAAGGGCGACCGCCCGTACCACTGAACTTCCGGGTGGTTCGACGGCAACGTGAACCGAAGTCCGTCTCGCCGGTGTGCAAACGCATGCGGACGGACCGCGAATCTGGTCCAAATGGCGCTGAGAGTCGGCACTTGGTTGTCATGAAGTTGCTGTTCTCGAAGATCGTCCAGGACCATCGCCATGTCGACGAGACGTCGATCATCCACCGCTACCGCGGTGTGGCGGAGCGCGTGGTGCAATGAGTCAGCTCACGAAGCGCGGTGGCCAACTCTCGATGGTCTTCGGAGCGCAAGGACATTTGCCGCCATGCCAATGCGATCTGACGGAAAGCCGGCATTCCGAGCCGGGCGAGCGAGATGTCCGATCCCCGGGTGATCTGCGCGTCCACGGCGAGCCGGGGTATGAGGGTGACGCCGATGCCGCCGGCGACCATCTGCACGAGCGTGTGCAGGCTGCTAGCCTCGAACTGTGCCCGCGCCCTGTCATCGCCGATTTGGCAGGCGTCCAATGTATGCCCGCGCAGGCAATGGCCTTCCTCCAGGAGCAGGAGTTCCGTACCCGCGAGTGCCTCCACCGGGACCTCGGGCCGACCGGCGAGCGCATGGCTACGGTGGCAGGCGAACAGGAATTCATCGTCGAGCACGACTTCGGTGCACAGACCCTCAGTCTCGTAGGGGAGCGCGATCAAGGCGACGTCCAGTTCGCCGTTGTCCAGACGGGCGAGCAGCGGCGCCGTCTGCTCCTCCCTCAAGTAGATCGTCAGCGCCGGGTAGCGATCGCGTAACGCAGGCAGAGCCCGTGGGAGTAGGAATGGCCCGATCGTCGGGATGACGCCAAGGCGCATGTCCCCCGTCATGGGTGAACGATCGGCCTTGGCCAGCTCCATGATCTCTTCCGCCTGCCGGAGTACCGACCTCGCCCTGTCCGCGATCTTAGTACCGGCGTGCGTCATGACCACCCGCCGGTTCGACCGCTCGGCGACCGCGGTACCGAGCACCGTCTCGAGATCGCGGATACCGGCGCTGAGCGTCGACTGGGTGATGTGGCATCGCTCGGCGGCCTGGCCGAAATGCCGAGTGTCGGCCAGGGCGACCAGGTACTGGAGTTGCTTCATCGAAGGCACGCGCTTCACGGATGTTCTCCGGGACCTGTTTGTTCGAGTCCTATTATTCGTGCAACACGATCATATTATCAAATAATTATCGTTGTACACGAATGATGTGGCAATTCTACTCTCTCAAGCGCGGATCAACGCGCGGACCAAAAGGTCAAATCAACCACGACTCACAAGGAGAGATCCATGAACGAGAGCAAGTGCCCCGTGACGGGCGCGGCCCACGGCGTCCCTCACGACAGGACGACCAACCGGGACTGGTGGCCCAACCGCTTGAACCTGGGCGTTCTGCACCAGCACTCACCCTTGTCCAACCCCATGGGCGAGGCGTTCGACTACGCCGAGGCGTTCAAGACCGTGGATCTCGATGCCCTCAAGCAGGATCTATTCGAGTTGATGACCACCTCGCAGGATTGGTGGCCGGCCGACTACGGTCACTACGGGCCGCTGTTCATTCGGATGGCCTGGCACAGCGCTGGCACCTACCGCATCGGCGACGGCCGCGGCGGCGGCGGTACCGGCAACCAGCGGTTCGCACCACTCAACAGTTGGCCCGACAACGCCAACCTCGACAAGGCGCGCATGCTGCTGTGGCCGATCAAGCAGAAGTACGGTCGCAAGCTCTCCTGGGCGGACCTCATGATCTTCGCGGGCAACTGCGCTCTGGAGTCGATGGGCCTCAAGACGTTCGGCTTCGGTGGCGGTCGCGAGGACATCTGGGAGCCGGAAGACGACATCTACTGGGGCACCGAGGACGAGTGGCTGGGCGATGAGCGCTACAGCGGCGAGCGCGACCTCGAGAATCCCCTAGGTGCCGTGCAGATGGGTCTGATCTATGTGAACCCCCAGGGGCCCAACGGCAACCCGGATCCCGTCGCCTCTGGCCGAGACATCCGCGAGACCTTCGCCCGTATGGCCATGGACGACGAGGAGACCGTCGCGCTGGTCGCCGGCGGACACACCTTCGGCAAGTGCCACGGCGCCGGCAATGACGCGCTGGTGGGTCCGGAGCCCGAGGGCGCCGACATCGCCATGCAGGGGCTCGGCTGGGCCAACGGCCACGGTACCGGCAAGGCCGGCGACACGATCACCAGCGGGATCGAAGGCGCCTGGACTGCCGACCCGGTGAAGTGGGACAACGGCTACTTCGATGTCCTGTTCGGCTACGACTGGGAGTGCGCGAAGAGTCCGGCGGGCGCGTTCCAGTGGATTCCCAAGGACGGTGCTGGCGCGGACACCGTGCCGGACGCCCACGATCCATCGAAGCGCCACGCCCCCATCATGACGACGGCGGACCTGGCGCTCAGGATGGATCCGATCTACGAGCCGATCTCGAGGCGCTTCCACGACAACCCGGACGAGTTCGCCGATGCCTTTGCCCGTGCGTGGTTCAAGCTGACGCACCGCGACATGGGACCGCGCTCGCGCTATCTCGGCTCGATGGTCCCGGCGGAGGAACTCATCTGGCAGGATCCGGTGCCGACCGTCGACCATGAACTGATTGGCGATGAGGATGTCGCTGCCCTGAAGGCGAAGATCCTTGCCTCTGGCCTGTCGGTCTCCGAACTGGTTGCGACCGCGTGGGCCTCGGCTTCGACCTTCCGAGGCTCCGACCTGCGTGGCGGTGCCAACGGTGCCCGCATCCGCCTTGCGCCGCAGAAGGACTGGGAGGTGAACCAACCCGTTCAGTTGGCCAAGGTCCTTGGCGTCATGGAAGGCATCCAAGCGGAGTTCAACGATGCGGCAGCGGATGACACGCGTGTCACACTCGCCGATTTGATCGTCCTCGGCGGTTGCGCCGGCGTCGAGCAAGCCGCCCGCAACGCCGGGCACGAGGTCGCGGTGCCGTTCATGCCGGGTCGCACGGATGCGTCGCAAGACCAGACGGACGTCGACTCGTTCGGGGTGCTCGAACCCGTCGCGGACGGATTCCGCAATTACCACAAGCCTCGATGCGCCGCGCCGGGCGAGCGGCTATTGGTCGACCGCGCGCAACTGCTGACGCTGACAGCGCCCGAGATGACGGCGCTCGTCGGCGGCATGCGGGTCCTGAACACGAACGTCGGCGAGCCGCGGCATGGCGTGTTCACCCGTCGGCCCGAGGCGCTCACGAACGACTTCTTCGTGAACCTGCTCGACATGGGCACCACCTGGCAGGCGACTTCCGAGTCCGAGGACGAGTTCGAGGGGCGTGACCGCCGGACGGGTGAACTCAAGTGGACCGGCACCCGTGTCGACCTCATCTTCGGTTCGAACTCGGAGCTTCGGGCGTTGTCGGAGGTCTACGGATGTGCGGACTCCGAAGCGAAGTTCATTGACGACTTCGTGGCGGCGTGGGACAAGGTGATGAACCTCGACCGGTTCGATCCCGTCTGATCGCCGGGCAACGCGTGGGGCCGCCTTCCGTGGCGGCCCGACAAACGGCGGGCCACCGGGAGATCCTCGTGGATCCATTTCCGTCCGGCCTGCCGACGTCCCAGGGTTCGTTGCTGGACGCAGGATCGATCGCGTGCAACGTCTGAATTCCATCCTCGAACGCTTGTGCCAGCGCCGTCCAGAACGGGGCACCCACTCGTGCTTTCCATTAGTCACTTGAATGATTATCATTCAATAGATGAATGATTATTTTCCGCGGGCCGTTGAGAACCGCCTCGCCGCTCACCTCCGGGTGATGCCTGCGGTTGTCGTCAGCGGCGCCCGTCAGACCGGGAAGAGCACACTCGCGCGACGACTCGTGCCGGGACCCAGGCAGTTCGCAACGCTTGATGACCTCGACGTGCTGGATGCTGCCCAGCGAGACCCCGACAGCCTGTTCGGTGACGAAGCGATCACGCTGGACGAGATACAACGCGCACCCGACCTCCTCTTGGCAATCAAACGCCATATCGACGAGCAGCGTCGACCGGGGCAGTTCCTGCTCACCGGTTCGGCGAACCTTGCGTTGATTGCCCGCGTATCGGAGTCCTTGGCGGGGAGAGCCGGATACCTGGCGCTTTGGCCGATGACTCGGCGCGAACGGCAGGGTCTCGGCCGAACCGGTTGTTGGGACGAACTGCTCGCCGCGTCGGACTCGGCATGGAAGGAGGTGGTGATGGCGCAGGCGGGGGACCCCGAGGACTGGCGCGAGGTTGCTCGTCGTGGCGGGTTTCCGGATCCCGCAATCCACTTCGCGGACGATGCCGATCGCGCGATCTGGTTCGATGGCTATCTGCGCACCTACCTTGAACGCGACCTGGCGGCACTATCCTCCGTCGCCTCGCTGGTCGATTTCCGCCGGCTTGTGCGAGCCGCGTGCCTGCGCGTCGGTCAGGTGGTCAATCAAACGGAGATCGGACGCGACATCGGTCTCCCGCAACCGACCGTCCACCGGTACCTGAACCTGCTCGAGACCTCGTACCTGCTGGTTCGGCTGCCGGCGTATGCCATCAATCGGACCAAACGGCTCATCAAGTCGCCCAAGTTGTATTGGTGTGACACCGGCCTCGCGCTACGCATTGGCGGCGTGGACCCTGCGCCTGCCCACCTCGAGAACCTTGTACTCTGTGACCTGCTCGCCTGGCGGGACTCGCGCCGGGATCCGGCCGAAGTCTGCTACTGGCGTACAACCGCCGGCCAGGAAGTCGACTTCGTGATCGAAGCTGGCGACGCCCTGCTACCAATCGAAGTCAAGGCGACGGGCAACCCGCGCCTAGGGGATTGCACCCGCCTGCGGGCGTTCCGTAGGGAATACCCCGAGCTAGCGCGCCCGGGTCTGCTGCTCCACGCCGGCGACCGCGTCGAATGGCTTGCCCCGGACGTCCTCGCCGTTCCGTGGTGGCGCGTAGTGTGAGACGCGACCCGTTCCATGGCGGTACGCGCTACGGCGGGGCACGGTAGGCGACGACATGATCGCCGCGACCGTCAGGGCAGCTTTGCCCAGTTGACGTTCGCCAGTAGCTCGGGCAGGTGCTCCTCGCAGATCCCGTCGCGGACGCTGGCGAGCGCCGGATCGTCGACGCGGTTGTGCAACTCGTGCGGATCGTCTGCCATGTCGTACAGATCCAGCGGCTCACGCGTGCGCGTGTTGACCGTCATCTTGTAGCCGTCCGTGAGAACCATGGAGTACGGATCCTGCCCGGCGAACTCGCTCAAGACCGCGGGTCTGTGTTGCTGGGCGCCTGCATCGCCGGCGCCGGCAGTGACCAACGGCACCAGGGAACGTCCGGGACTGCCCTCGATGGACTCGGCACCGGCCGCGTCCATGAATGTTGCGGCGATATCGAGGTGATCCGTCAGTCCATTGCTCACCCAGCCGTCGACACCACCGGGCGGACGCACGACGCAGGGCACCTTGACCGCGCCCTCGTAGAAGACCTTCTTCGCAATCAGGCCGTGGTCGCCGAGCATCTCGCCATGGTCCGCCGAATAGACGATCCAGGTGTTGTCCAGGTGCCCGCCTTCGCGCAGGGCATCGAGGACCATGCCGATGCCGTCGTCGATCATGGACACCTTGGCGTAGTAGTAGCTCTTCATGACCCGGTTCTGCGCGGCGCTCATCTGGTCGAGCTGCGCGGCCGAGCCCGCGAGCATGGTGGCCACCAGCGGTGCCACGGGACCCTTCTGTTTCTCCGTGATCGACAGCGGCATGCTGTCGGCATCGTAGCGTAGGCGGTATTCCGCTGGTGAATCCCACGGGTTGTGCGGACCGCCGAAACACACTTGCAGGTAGAACGGTTCCGCCCCCGAGTAGCCGCGGATCCAATCCGTTGCCGTCCGGGCGATGAACGTGTCCAGGTGATCCTCGGCGGGCAGGAGGCTCGGCAGGGTTTCCCAAGGTTGCAGTACGCGCAGCCGCTCACCCCGGGTGTAGTTGCGCAGGTACTCCCGATGGACATCGAGAAGGCCTTTCTTCGCGAGGTGATCCGTGTACGGAGAGTCCGTGGTCATCGACTCCACGGGACCGGTGATCTCCACGGGGTCGACGTATCCCCAGTCGTGCATTTCGTCCAAATGGTCCATCGTGTGACGCTGGCCGTGTCTGAAGTGCGTCTTGCCGACCACCGCCGTGTGGTAGCCGGCGTCGCGGATATTGCGGACGTGACTCGTCCCGTGCCTCAGTTCAGGGTTGGCCATCGTCCACACACCGTGCTCGTGGACCGGCTTGCCGGAGATCAGGCTCGCGCGCGTGGTCATGCAGACCGGCGCACTCGCGCAGCACCTCGGAAAGACAACGCTCTCGGCGGCCAGGCGGTCGGCAATCGGCGTGCTGGCCACCGGATCACCGGCATAGCCGAACGTCTCCGCGCGCTGCTGATCGGTGAAGATCAACACGATGTTGGGTTTGCCGGTCACCGGTGCAGCGTACTTGAGACAACACACGACGCTCAAGTTTCCGGCGCTGGTCGCCCTTGGTGGGCTGGGTGCAACGGGCTATGCGCTACAAGGCGAACGGCGGCTTTGGTACCCTGCCGCGCTCAACGAGAAACAGCCACGGATACTCAAGTTGCCTGTAGACATCGACCAAGCGGTAAGCCAGATACGTGAGGACGGCTATGCCGTCGTGCCGAACTTCCTCGACGAACAGACGTTGGAACGATTGCGCTGCGGGCTCGCGCCCGTGTTCGATGCGATCGGCAGTCGCCCGGACAAGGACTACGGCCAGCAGACGCTGCATACGCACAACCTGCTGGCCAAGACCCGTGCCGTCGACGAAGTTCTCGTGGACGACCGGCTCCTGGGGCTGATCGAAGCCGTTCTCGGTCCCGACTTCCAAGTTTCCGGCGTCGCGGCGATGCGACCCGGACCAGGGGATCGTCGCCAGCGCATGCACCAGGACGACGGCCACTATCCGATTCCGCGCCCGCATCCGCCGCTGATCGTCAACACGCTGA
>JAGWBN010000033.1 GCA_021295875.1 Pseudomonadales bacterium | reverse complement strand
AACGTCAAGCTCGACGTGGCCGTCCTGAACGCGGGCCTCATGCCGCGGAGTTCCGAGCATTCGGCCGAGGGCTACGAGATCATGTTCGCCGTGCACTTCCTCGCCAACCGCGTGCTCGTCGACCGCTGGCTTCGTGACGGCGTGGTCGAACCCTCGACCGACCCCGCAAGGCGCCCCCGGCTCATCCAAATCACCTCGGAGACCCACCGCTCCGCCGAGGCGATCGACTTCGAACGCTTCGCCGAATTCGCCGACTACGGTGTGCGGGACGGGATCAAGTACTACGGCCTGAGCAAGCTGCACTCGTGCACGTTCGCAAGGGAACTCCACCGTCGCCTCAATCCGGACCGCGAGTTGCGCGTCGCCGTGCACGCCATGTGTCCGGGGCCGATCGCCTCGAACATCGCCCGGAATGCGCCGCTCGTCATGAAACCGATTCTCGTTCCTGTCATGAAGCTGCTGTTCTCAAGCCCCGCAAGGGCCGCCAGGCCGGTCAGTTACCTGTGTTGCTCCGAGGAAGCGGGACGGCGTAGTGGAATCTACCTGCACATGATGCAGGAGAAGGAACCGGGAGAACTGGCCAAGGATCCCGTGGCCGGCGCGAAGCTGTGGCAAGCGAGCGAGACTCTGGTCCGCAAGCACGCGCCGGCGAGTCGGTCTGCTTGACCGGGGGGGCATGACCCGCAGCCGGCCGATCCGCGATGCGTTGATCCACATGGTGCGCTTGATGTTGCCCAAGCCGACCGCGCCGATGGTGGACATGACGGGACGGCGCGTCCTCGTGACCGGCGCATCCAAGGGGTCGATCGGCTTCTCGGTCGCCAAGACGCTGGCGGGTTGGGGGGCGGACGTGGTGGCGACCTGTCCGTACGGTAGAATCCCGTGGCGTTCTTGAAGGAGCGGAATCGCGATGCAGAAGGTGAAGGTCGTCTTTCCCGACCATCTCACGGCGAACACCAACGGTGTGCGCGAAACCGAGATCGAGTGCGGCAACTACCGCGGCCTCGTCCGGGCACTGGAAGCCAAGTGGCCCGGCATCGAAGAGGTGCTGACCAAGACCGCCGTGGCGATCAATGGACAGATCTACCAGGACGCCTGGCTGGAGCCCATAGCACCGGGAAGCGAGGTCTTCTTCATGGAGCGGATCGAGGGCGGCTAACCGGCACCGCGCACGTTGCCGCGCCCGATGGCGATGTGGTGGAAACCGTTCTGCGCCAGCACCGCCGGGTCGTAGAGATTGCGGCCGTCGAAAATAACTTTGTTCTTCAGAAGGTTGCCGACGATATTGAAGTCAGGACTGCGAAATTCATTCCATTCCGTGACAACCACCAAGGCGTCGGCACCGGCGAGCGCGTCGTCGCGGCCGTCGCACAGCGTGACGTCGGGAGACGCGGCGTATAGGCGTTCCGCTTCGTTGCGGGCCTGCGGATCGTAGGCACGGATCGTTGCTCCCGCCGCGAGGCTTGCCTCGATGACCGTGCGGCTGGGCGCCTCGCGCATGTCGTCCGTATTGGGCTTGAAGGCGAGACCCCAGAGGGCGAGCGTGCGTCCACGCAGGTCGCCGCCGAAGTAGGCGTTGATCTTGTCCACCAGGATCCGCTTCTGGCGTTCGTTGACCGCCTCGACGCCGCGCGTGATCTCGGCGTCGAAGCCCACATCGACTGCCATCCGTGCCAGCGCGCGGACGTCCTTCGGAAAGCACGACCCCCCGTAGCCGCATCCCGGATAGATGAACTGGTAGCCGATCCGGGGATCGGCGCCGATGCCCTGGCGCACAGCCTCGATATCCGCGCCCAGGTGGTCGGCGAGGTTGGCGAACTCGTTCATCAGGCTGATTCGCGTCGCCAACATGACGTTGGCGGCGTATTTGGTGAGTTCGGCGGAACGGACGTCCATGTGCATGATCTTGTCGCGGTTCCGGCCGAAGGGGGCGTACAGGCGCTCGAGAAGCTGCGCCGCTTCGGGATCGTCGCTGCCGATGACCACCCGGTCGGGCTTCATGAAATCCGGCACCGCGGCACCTTCCTTCAGGAACTCGGGGTTGGCGAGGACCGAAAAGGAGACCTCCAGACCGCGTCCGCGGAGGCAGGCGGCAATGGTCTCCCGCACTCGATCCGCCGTGCCCACGGGAACCGTGGACTTGTCGACGATCACCCCGGGTCGGGTCATGTGCCGGCCGATGGTCTCGGCGACGGCGAGCACATGGCCCAGATCGGCGGAGCCATCCTCGTCGGACGGTGTGCCCACAGCGATGATCAGCACGGTGCCGTGATCCACGCCCTCGGCGGCCTCGGTGGTGAAGCGGAGACGACCGGCCGAGAGGTTGGCGCGTACCATCGGTTCGAGGCCGGGTTCGAAGATCGACACTTCGCCTCGGCGCAGTTCGGCGATCTTGGCCGCGTCGACATCGACGCAGACCACCTCGTTGCCCATCTCCGCGAAGCAGGCACCCGTTACCAACCCGACGTAGCCGCTGCCGAAGATCGTTACGTTCATGACAAACCCGGACCTCGCCGCGTCAGTGGGGTAGGGGACAACAATACGTCATCCGGTCGGGACGGGTATGACACGGGTGTTGTGCTGGGCGGCCGCCGACGGCAAACTTCGAGGAGCTCTCACGGACGAGGCGAAGCACATGAAGACCATGCACGAAGCGAATGGAGGCACGGGATCGTCGCGGTCGACGTTCTTGGGTCGGTTCGGCGAAAAGGTGGGGTGGTGCGCCGGCGCGGCCGTGGCGCTGCTGTTGGTATCGGTGCTCGGCGCGTGCCAGAACTACGCCGAAGGCACAGGGACCCGAACCGTCGGGCAATTCACCGACGATGCGACCATTCAACTGTTGGTGAAAAGGCGTTTGATCGGAGATCCGGACGTGCGCGGCATGCGCATCAACGTCGAAGTGAACCGCCGGGTCGTGGAATTGATCGGCGAGGTCGCATCGGAAACAGAACGTAGACGCGCCCTAGAGATCGCGTCGCTGGTGCCCAACGTCGAACGGGTCGTGGATCGGCTAACTATGCCCCAGCGCCGCACGAGCGAATGACCGCCCGATGCCGGGTTGTCCACATCCCATCGGCACGCCACAAGGCCATCAGTTGCGCGACAAATGCCGTCACGATGATACAATAGCCTTGTAACTTATTGAATAAGTTAGAAAGTCATCCTGTCTGCCCGCAACAGGCCGGGGCCGGTGCAGCGTGGACTGCGCATGACCAGATTCACTCACAGAGTTTTCCACAGCCCCGGCGGTCCGATGGGTTCGTCACACCACCCGTTGGGCACGTAGTTCCTCGATGTCGGCATCGCCGTAGCCGAGTTCGCGAAGAATCTCCTCGGTGTGCTCACCCAGGGTCGGGGCGCGACGCTGGATCCCGGTATCCGCGCCGGAGAACTCCACCGGCATGCGTCCAACGGGCGCCGGCTTGGTCAGGCCGGGGTAGGGCGTCGGCTCGAGGAACCGCTGGTCGACGACCTGCTCGTTGACCAGCGCTTCGGCCGGCGTCAGCACTTCACCGCAGGGGATCCGCGCCTCGGCGAGTTCGGCCATGGCCTCGGCGGTCGATCTCTCTGCCGTCCACTTGCTCATTCGCTCGCTGATGTCGACGGCATTGTCGCCCCGGGCCTCGTCGGTGGCGTAGCGCGGATCGCTCAACCAGTGCGGTTCGCCCATGAGTCTGGCCCAGCGCTCGTAGAGCGGATTGCCGACCACCTGCACCAGGATCCAGCCGTCGCGGGTCTTGAAGGCGTCGATCGGTGCCGCCGTCTGGCCGCGGTTGCCGGTGGCGATGCGGTTCTTGTCGAGAATCGCCTGCTCGATCAGCGTGCCGTTGGCGACGGTGAGCGCCGATGCCAGCAGGCAGCCTTGGACGTGCTGCCCTTCGCCCGTGTTCATGCGGTGGATGATCGCGGCCAGTGTCGCCATCGTGTTCAGGGACGCGGTCGTATAGTCGACATAGGGCACATAGCTCTTCATGGGCTCGTCGTCGTGGCCCGTGAGGTGCATGTTGCCGGACATGGCCTGGGCCACGCCGTCGAACCCGACACGCGTCCCGTAGGGCCCGCTGGCCCCGAATGCCGTGGTCGTGGTCAGGATGATGTCCGGCTTGATGGCCGTAAGGGTCTCGTAGTCGAGGCCCATGGACTTCAGCGTGTCCGGCGGCAGGTTGGCGATCACCACGTCCGCCGTGGCGACCAGGCGCTGCAGGATCTCCTGGCCCTGGGGCTTGCGGGGATTGAGCGTGAATCCGCGCTTGTTGCGGTTCAGCGCGAGATAGCCACTTCCCTGGCGATCCTCGGTCACCGGCGCCGTGTACCGATCCTCGCTGCCGTCCACCTTCTCGATGCGGATCACGTCGGCGCCGAGGTCGCCGAGCAACGCTCCGCAGAACGGGCCGGCGATGTAGCGGCCGAAATCCAGTACGCGGATGTCCCGCAGAATCGTCATGTCTCCCCGTCCTCCCGGCGCAAAGCCGTGCATTATGCAGTGGATCGGTCGGGCTTTCGCGCTTTTGCGGTCAGCCTTCGGAGCGGCGCGAGCCAAACCAGGACGCACAATGCGGTGAGACCCAGGCTGACGGGGCGGTCGAGAAAGAACGCGAGTGAACCGTCCGCGAGGAGCATGGTGCGCCGCAGGTTGTCTTCCAGCATGCCGCTCAGGATGAAGCCGAGGAGCAGGGGTGCGAGAGGAAAGCCCGCGAGCCGAAGCACCACGCCCGCCAACGCGAAGCCGAGCATGAGGTGGATGTCGAAGGCGTTCAGCGAGGTCAGATAGACGCCGAGCAGCGAGAACGCGATGACGAACGGCACGAGCACCCGCCGACGCAGGTGGATGATGCGCGACAGGTGGGGGATGAGCGGCAGATTGAGCGCGAGCAGCACCAGGTTGCCGATGTACATGGAAACGATCACGCCCCAGAACATGGCGGGTTCGACCTCGAGCAACCGCGGTCCGGGCTGCACGCCGTAGCTCAGCATGACGCCGAGGAGCACGGCCGTGGTGCCGGATCCCGGTATGCCGAGTGTCAGCAGGGGGACGAACGAACCCGTGCAGGCGGCGTTGTTGGCGGCCTCGGGGGCGGCCACACCGCGGGCATCGTCGACGCCGTCCCGACGGCGGAAACGCTTTTGGAACTCGTACGAGAAGAAGCTCGCCAGCGTCGCTCCGGCGCCGGGGAGCACACCGACCAGGAAGCCCAGCACCGAGCTGCGCGCCACCGTGGGTGCGATCGCCTTGGGGTCGCCGGGATGCAGACGGGCGTGGGCGACCCGTGGCGTCGGCGCGTCCCCATTTCCGGCAAGGACCATGCGAAACGCCTCGGCCAGGGCGAAGGTGGCCATGGCGACCAGCACGAAACTCAAGCCGTCGGTCAGATCCAGGCGACCGAACGTGAACCGTTGCACCCCGGCGGACTGGTCGGTGCCCACCGTGCCGAGCATCAAGCCGACCAGCGCGGCGGCAAGCGAACGCAGCACCTGGCCGCGATCGGCGAACGCGGCGATGCTCGACAGGGCGAACACCAGCATCAGGGCGTATTCGGGGGACTGGAACTCCTTGGCGAGTGCCGCCAACGCCGGGGCGAAAACCAACAGCGCCACCGCGCCGATGGTGCCACCGGCGAAGGATGCGTGGGCCGCCAAGGCAAGTGCCCGCCCGGCCTGGCCTCTCCGTGCCATCGGGTAGCCGTCGAACGAGGTCGCCACCGTGGAGGCGACACCCGGGGCGTTGATCAGGATCGACGACGTGGAACCGCCGAAGACCGCGCCGTAGTACACCCCGGCCATCATGATGAGTCCCGCCGCCGGGTCGAGCGAGTAGCTCACCGGGATCATCAGGGCGATGGCGGTGATCGGCCCGAGTCCGGGCATCATGCCGATGAACGTGCCCGCCAGGCAGCCGGCGACGACCCACAGGAGGTTGGCCGGATTGAAAGCGGTCGCGAGACCGGTGGCGATGCCCTCCCACGCACCCACGTCAGGAAAACCAACGGCCCGGGTCGATGTAGACACCGAGGGCGACGACCAGCAGAAACCAGGCGAGGAGGGCGGTTCCGAGGGGCGCGAGCACCAGCACCAGGGGACGGCGTTCACCGGCGATGAGAAGGCACGCCAGCAGCAGGCCCGCAAGGGACACCCACAGACCGGCGACGGGAATGAACAGGCCGAAGGCGACGATCACCACGGCGTGGCTGGCGAGCCGTCGCCAACCGAGCGCCGAGTGGATCGAACCGGTCTCGCTGGAAGGGGCAGGGCGGATGCCCAGGCCCAAGGCGACGAGGAGCAGCAGCACGGCGTATGTGATCGGCAGGGTACGGGCGTTGATGGACTCCGACGCCGACCAGGGATCGAGCGGTATCGCCAGTGCCTGCCAGAGATAGATGCCGGCGAAGGCCGCCAGCAGCAGGGACGGCAACCGCCGGTTCACCGCTCCGGCCTCGACTGCACGAAGCCGAGTGCCTCCATGATCTCCCGGAGTTCGGCCTCCTGGGCGTCGAGGAAAGCCGCGAAGTCGTCGCCGGTAGTGTCCAGTCCGTCCCAGCCGCGGCGTTCGAGAACCGCCTGCCACGCACTCGAATCGCGCATCGCGTCCAGCCGCCGGAGGTGTTCCTCGAGCACGGCGGCCGGCATGTCCGGCGGGCCGAAGAGACCACGCCAGTTGGCGAAGACCAGCGAATGGCCCAGTTCGGTCAGCGTCGGTACCTCGGCGATGGCTGGAATCCGGTGCGCAGAGGTAACCGCCAAGGCCCGCACCTCGCCCGCCTCGATGTAGGCCATGGTTTCGCCGAGCCCGGTCGACAGCAAATCGACCTCGCCGCCGAGCAGCGCGAGCATGGCCTTGCCGCCTCCGTCGTAAGGAAGATAGCGAACTCCCAGCGGGTCGATGTCCGCTGCCCGGAGCGCCATCGCCAGGACGATGTGGTCGAGGCTGCCCCGCGTTGATCCGCCGCCGACCGTCACGGCACGTGGATTCGTTCCGAGGCTGCCCAGCACGGCGTCCCAGTCCGCCCGGGCGTCGTCGGCGCGGACCACGAACACGCCGTAGTCGGCGACCAGCGCGGCAACGGGTGTCAGGTCGCGGTGGCCGTAGGGAAAGACGCCTTGCAGGCTGCGGACCAGCAACGGTGTCGAGTTCACCAGCAGCGGGGCGTCGAAGCGACCCGCATTCTCGAGGAAGTACGCCATGGCCCGGCCACCACCGCCACCGGAGACGTTCTCGAAGGACATGCGTTCGACCTGCCCGAGTTCAACCAGGACGCGCCCGGCCTCGCGTGCCGTGCCGTCGAGACCCCCACCCGGGCCCGCGGGTATCACGATATGCACGCGTTCGGCGGCAGTCGCCACCGACCACACGCACAGGGTTACGGCGACCAGCGCCAGCTTGAGCCAAGTGGGCACCGACCTACCTGTTGCCGACCTACCTGTTGAGGAAGTTGAGCGGCAGTCCGGCGGTCGCCCAGGGCATCGACACGAGCTGGCCCGTCGCGGAGAGGGTGATGTACGCCGTCGCCAGCTCCGGGCCGCCGAAGCAGATGTTGGTCGTAAGACGATCGGGCATCGGCACGAACCCGGGTTCTCCACCGGTCGGCGAAAGGATCGTGATGCCGCCGTCGATCAGCGTCGCGACGCACACGTTTCCTTCGGCGTCCACGGCCAGGGAATCGAACATGAAGTAGCCGTCGCGACCGCGGACGAGGCGACCGCCATCCGGACGGTCGGCACGCTCACCCCCGAGCCGGCCGGGGCCCGCCAAGGGGAACGCCCACAGGTGGCCGGTCGGCGTCTCGGCGACGTAGAGCTCGTTCTCGTCGGGCGACAAGCCGACGCCGTTGGGCGCCTCCAGGGGAAAGATGACCTCCTCGATGTGCGAACCATCCGCCTTGGCGTAGAACACACCCGTACGGTCGCGCTCGCGGGGCCGGGTCTTGCCGTGGTCTGTGAACCAGAAACCGCCCGTGGCGTCGAAGACGATGTCGTTGGGGCCGCGCAGTTGGAAGTCGCCGGTGGACTCGTAGAGCACCTCCACCTCGCCGGTGTCGAGGTCGACGCGCTCGATGCGACCGGTGCGGTAGTCGCTGGCCTGATCGCCGGGATAGGTGCGACCGCGGCGCTCGACCCACTCGAACCCGCCGTTGTTGCAGACATAGCACTTGCCGTCCGGGCCGATGGCGGCGCCATTCGGACCACCGCCGGTCTGCGCCACCACCTCGATGCGGCCGTCGGGCGTCACCCGGGACAGGGTTCCGCGGGCGATCTCGACCACGAGCACCGAGCCGTCGTCCATCGCCACGGGCCCTTCCGGGAAACGCAAACCGGTGGCAACGACGTTGAGGTCGGGCATTTCAGTCATGATGAACTCAGTGGGCGCATGTGGCTGGCCGTTCCTCCGGCGTCTGCACGCCTTGCCGTTAGAATCGGCCATTACAGCATTGTTGGCGGTGCAGCGGAAACCAATGGATCGAACACGACGCGTCGTCGACGCGACCGCGGCGCTGGTCGAGCGGGGCAGGGCGCATCTCGCGGGCAGGAACGTGGACGAGGTGCAGATGGAGGTCTACGACCTGGCCTTCTCCTGGGCGGAACTCGAGGCAGCACGAACCATGCTCGACTACGCCTTGCAGCCCGCCGCCGGCGACGAGGCGGCCTTCAAGGCGTCCCTCGCGCACGTCTTCTGTGCTGACACCGTGGCCAACGTTAACAATCGGTTGCGTGCGAGACCTTCGGCATTCGGCCTGAATTTGTCCGACTTCGGTGACGGCACAACGGCATTCGCCGACGAGTACTTGAAGCCGGCCGCCTTGGCGACGCTGGGTGAGACCATCCGGGCGCGGCAGGGTCGGGCACCCGTGGATCATCTCGGCGACGAAAAGTCGCTCATGCGGGAAGCCTTTCGCCAGTTCGCCGAAGACCGGGTCGCGCCGGTGGCGGAGACCATTCACCGGGAAGACCGGATGATCCCGGACGAGATCATCGATGGGCTGCGAGAACTCGGCTGCTTCGGACTGTCGGTGCCGGAACGCTACGGGGGCCTGAAACCGGACGACCACGAGGACAGCCTCGGCATGGTGGTGGTCACCGAGGAACTCTCGAGAGGTTCCCTGGGAGCCGCCGGAAGCCTGATCACGCGCCCGGAGATCATGGCCCGCGCCTTGTTGGAGGGCGGCACCGAGGCGCAGAAGGCCCGCTGGCTCCCCGGCATGGCGCGCGGCGAGCCGCTGGTCGCCATCTCGGTCACCGAACCGGGGACGGGCTCGGACGTGGCGTCGGTGGCACTACGGGCAACGCCCGTTCTGCAAGCGAACGGCTGGGCCCTGAGTGGTGCCAAGACGTGGTGCACGTTCGCCGGCAAGGCCGGCGCGATCCTGGTGTTGGCGCGAACGGACACGGACGCGTCACCACCGCACCGGGGCCTGTCGCTCTTCGTCGTCGAGAAGCCCGCCCATGACGGACACGAGTTCACCTACGACAGTCCCCTAGGCGGTCGGCTGACGGGGCGCGCCATTCCGACGATCGGCTACCGCGGCATGCACTCCTTCGAGCTCTTCTTCGACGCTTTCGTCGTCCCCGACGACGCGCTGGTGGGCGAGTCCGGCGGGCGGGGCAGGGGCTTCTACTACACCATGCGGGGATTCTCGGGCGGTCGACTGCAGACCGCGGCCCGGGCGTGCGGTCTGATGCGCGCGGCCTTCGACCGCGCCCTTGAATATGCCGAACAGCGGGTGGTGTTCGATCATCCGGTGGCGAGCTACCCACTGACCCTGCAGAAGCTTGCCAGGATGCAGACCGCCATCACCGCCTGTCAGCAGTTCTCCTACGCCGCCGCCCGCCGCATGGACGCCGGGGACGGCCAGTTGGACGCGAGCCTGGTCAAGCTCGTCGCCTGCAAGACGGCGGAATGGGTGACCCGGGAAGCGATGCAGATTCACGGCGGCATGGGCTATGCGGAGGAAAGCGACGTCAGCCGCTACTTCGTCGATGCGCGGGTGCTGTCGATCTTCGAAGGTGCGGAGGAGACCCTCGCGCTGAAGGTGGTCGGCAAGGCGCTTCTGGAGGACGTCCAGCGGGACTAAGTATCACAAATTCAGTGGCTTGCACTACCTAATTTGGCCGCACGTCGACGTGCGATACCAACTGACACCGACGGTAACGGCGCGCAGCCACGAGGGGTACTAGGATCGGCGGTGGGCGAAAATCCTGATAGGAGCTGATCCATGCCATACAGAGCCGCCTTGTTTTTCCCCATTGCAGTACTCGGCTGGGGTTGCGCCACAGCATCCCGGGGTTCTTCGGAGATCCTGCAGATTGCGACGGTCCCTCCTGGCGCGTCGGTATCCTTGTCGACCGGCGCGCAATGCACGTCTCCATGCGAGATCGAGGTGAAGCGGCGTGGTCCACTCTCCGTGACCGCGTCCTTCGGCGGCTGCGAGTCGGCCACGGTCTATGTCGCATCGGAGGTCGACCGCGCCGGTGGTTGGACGCTGGCGGGCTACGGCGCGTTGTTCCTCGGCGGTCTGGTGTACGAGAACACGAAAGAGGTTGCGGCCGAGGTGGGAAGTGCCATCGGTACGGCGATCGCCTGTACGCCGGTACGCATCGTGGGAGGAGAACCGGAAGATTGCCCCCGGGTCGAAGTCAAGGAGGACGCGAACCTGTGGGTGCCGATTCTCGTGGCCGGGATTCCGGCGGGCGTCGATTTGGCAACGGGCGCCTTGAATGCCCGCCATCCGAACCCGCTCATGATCGAACTGGACTGCGTGGAGGCGTCTCCTTCGCCGGACGAAGGCTCATCCTAAAGTTCGCATAATGTATATTATGTTAAATTAAGTGCCAGGCTGGGTTTCTCGTAGGCACCTGATGCGAGATGTTCTTTCCCGTGTAAAGTCCGCTACCTACCACACATTCTTCATACCTTGCGAGCACATGCGCGTGCTGCGCGAATTCCGTGCGGACCATCTTTGGACAAGAAGCGTAGGCTCAGCGCAGACTGAAGCGCGCGTTGACCCTACCCGGACTGTGCACGTCGATGTCGGCGTTGGTGATCTCCACGCCGTGGCGAGTCTCCAACGCGTAGGCCCAGCGTAGGACCTTGTCGAAGGCCTCGGCCTCGATTCTGACGCCAACGCCGTCACCCTCCGTCTGCGTACGTCGCGGTTGGAAGCCGAACTCGATCGCCGTGGTGCGGACCACGGTGGACAGCAAGGTGTCGGAACGTGCCGTGCCCTGCCCTTGGCCGACGCTCACCTTGCCGCGGTTGTCCTGCATCCATCCCAGATCGGTCTCCTCCTCGAGGTAGCGTGTGACGGCGAGTTGCCGGAAGTCCACCAGCGAGGCGACCAACGAATAGACTCCGGCAATCACGACAGCCGCCACCAAGACGTTCACCAGAGCCCGTTCACGCCCCGACAGCCCCTGATAGCGGCGCGCGGCGGGCGAGGCCCGCCAGTTACTGAGCAAGGTGTCGACGAGTCTGGCCATCTTCTGCTACGGAGGTGTCACCCGCACACGGGCACCGATCCGGCCCCCCGCCTGGGCGGAGTCCGTGGACAGCACTTCCATGTTCAAACCCTGCTCGCGCAGCGCTCCGCCAAGCCTCTCCAGCACGGCGTCGTCGTCGACCACCAATTCGGCATCGAGCCCGCGTCGGGCCGAGTACTGCAGCCTGCGCAGTTCGTGACGTCCCACGATCGAGTCGAGGCCAAGTCCGAGCTGGCTCAACAGGTCGTGGAACCCGGGTGCCTCCAGCGGGGCTTGACCGAGCTGACGTCGCATCCGGTCGGCGGGATTGCCGGCCACCCGTTCAACCTGGAAGACCTCCCGGTAGAGTTCCACCGCCGCTCCGCGCAGCTTGTCGGCCTGGTGGTTCGCCCAGATTCCCTGGGCCAGCAGGAAGCCCAGGCCGATCGCCAGCCACACGCCGGCCGCGGCGGCCACCGGCCGCCACCGTCCCCACACGCCCCGGGGTCGACGGCGTACCGTGAAGTCGCCCTGCAGCAGGTTGATCGCCTGCCCGGCATCGAACTCGCTCGCCAGATACGCCAGCAGGGATCGGTCCAAGCCGACCTGCTCCACGTCGTCGCCAGCGAATCCGTTGCGGCCAAGTTCCGTGTCGGACAATGCGCCGTTGACCACACGGAGCCCGGCCTGTCCGCCGAGTCCGGCGCGCAATTCCCCGAGTGCGGTGGCGAGGTTGGGCCGATCCACGCTGGCGATCTGGCTACCCGCACGTAGCAGCACCCGGTCGCCGTCGATGAGCGCGACGACGGTGTCGTCGTGACCGCCAAGCCCCAGGGCATCCGCCGTCATGTGGCCCGTCACGGCACCCGCCGCCGATACCCCCGAGAGCCAGTCCTCGATCCTCACGCGGGCGGCGATCAGGGCATGCACGGGCTCGCCGCGTCGCAGTTCGGCGCAGGCGACGTGCATGGTGTCGATGTCGTCGGCGACGAACTCCTCCACGGCGTACGGAACGGCCCGCCGGATCTGGT
>JAGWBN010000032.1 GCA_021295875.1 Pseudomonadales bacterium | reverse complement strand
CATGATGAACCTCAAGAACCTGCCGAGCCGGCTGGGCAGTTCCTCGGTGATCGTCGTCGGCATCGGCGGCGTGGTGGGCGTCATGGTGGCGATCCTGGCCATGGCCGCGGGTTTCCAGCGCACCCTCGACCAGGGCGGCGACCCGGAACGCGCGGTGGTGCTGCGCGGCGGCTCGGACAACGAGCTCTCCAGTTTCGTCGGCACGGAGGCGATCAACATCGTCGCCAGCTTGCCGGGGGTCGTCCAAGCCAGCCCCGAACTCTACATGGTGGCCGACGTGCCGAAACGTTCCACCGGCACCGACGCCAACCTGATCGTGCGGGGTGTGGCGGCGAGCGGCTTCGCGTTGCACGACGAGGTGGAGATCGTCGAGGGGCGGAGCTTCGAGCCGGGGCGGGGCGAGATCATCGCCGGCCGTGGTGCCCACATCGAGTTCGCCGGCATCGACATCGGCAACACGGTCAGGCTGCGCAATTCCGAGTGGACCATCGTCGGCATCTTCGCGGCCGATGGTTCCGCCTACGAGTCCGAACTGTGGGTCGACCTTCCCGTGGCTCAGTCCGCTTTCCGCACGGGCGGCGGCGCGAGTTCGATGCGCCTGCGCCTCGACTCGCCCGACAGGATCGACGAACTAGCCGAACAGATCGAAAACGATCCTCGCCTCGACCTCGAACTGTACGGGGAGGTCGAGTTCTTCTCGCGCCAGGCGGGCGGCCTGACGGGTACCATCCGCACGTTCGGCTACGCGGTCGCCATCATCATGGCGATCGGCGCCGTGTTCGCGGCGCTGAACACCATGTACGCCGCCGTGGTCAGCCGCACGGTCGAAATCGCAACGCTCCGGGCACTCGGTTTCGGCCGTTTTCCGGTGATCGTGTCGGTGATGATCGAGTCGATGGCGCTGGCGCTTCTCGGCGGCCTGCTCGGTGCCGCGGTGTCGTACTTCGGGTTCAACGGCTACACGGTGTCGACGCTCAGCAACGCCTCCTTCTCGCAGATCGCCTTCGATTTCGCCGTGACACCGGAACTCCTCCGAGATGGCCTGGTCTGGGCACTCGGCCTCGGTGCCATCGGTGGCCTCCTACCCGCGATCCGAGCCGCGCTGCTGCCGATCACGGTGGCGTTGCGGGGGGAGTAGAACGCGACCGCTACGCGGTCGCCCGGAGAATTCGCTCTGCGAATTCTCCATTGGCGCGACGATGGCGCGACACGATGGCAAACGCGACCGGTGGCGGTCGCCCAGGACACGACGTGATCGGCGGCCTAATGCATCCGCACCGCGAGCACGTCGCAGCGGGCGCCGTGCAGGACGGCGTTGGCGGTGGATCCTGTGAGTAGCTGCAGGCCGTGCTTGCCGTGGGTGCCGACGACGATCAGGTCGGCGCCGATGTCCGTGCCGAGAGCGTGGACCCGGTGGGCGACGCTGCCCGCGACCTCGAACATGTTCTCCTCGTCGATGCCGTAGCTCTCGGCCAGGTGGGCGAGGCGTTCGGCGGCTTCGTCGAGCAGCGGGTCGTAGTCCGCCTGGGTGACGTTGCAGACGGCCAGTTCGGCGCCACAGTGCTCAGCCACGCGGTTCGCTTCCTCCATCACCTGGAACGATTCGTCGCCGAGGTCGACGGCTACGAGAATCTTCTCGTAGGCCGGAAGATGGCCGTCGTGGCCTTCGTCGATGTGCACCGCGAGCACGTCGCACGGCGTGCCGTGGATCATGGCGTTGGAGGTCGAACCGAATAGCGTCCGCGCGCCGTGGTGACCGTGACAGCCGACGACGACGAGGTCGGTGCTCTCCTTGGCGTAGGCGTGCACGGCGTCCGCGGCGTTGCCCTGGAGGACGCGCACGCGAGTGATGCCGCGCCGGCCGGAAACCTGCTTCAAGTACTGGCCGGCCTGACGATGGATGGCTTCGTCGAGAGCCTCGGAGGTCTCGAAGTTGCCCTCCGGATAGTCGCGGTGTTCGCGGTGGAAGCGGTTGCAGACGTGCACGGCCTCGATCTGGTCGGGTTGCGCCAACTCGCAGGCCCTGCCGAGAATGGCGTCGGCGGCGGTCTGCTGGTGGACGTCGAGTCCGACCAAAACATGCTGGAACGCAGTCATGGTTGTGTTCTCCTCTCGCCGAATCCGTGTCGATGTGGCCATTGCCCTGTGGGCGCGAAACTAACGCCCCACCGAGTGCCTTGCGAAGGAACGGATTCGCATAGTCCAAGGCGGACTTAGAACCGTAGAGAATTACCGCGGTCGCGGTCAATAGATGCCTGCTTCGAGGCCCGCCGCCAGCGCCATGCCGAGTTCGCGGCAGGCCTCGAGGTTGGACTCCTCGAGTTCTCCCCGGGCGATGACCGGTTCCTGCACCTCCGTGAACGGGTAGCCGCCGGCGATGCGCCGAATCGCCGCGAGTGCGCCCCGACCGTCGTTGCCGGCGCTGATGAACATCGCGTAGGGCAGGGGCTGGAGCTTGCCCTCGACCGGATAGAACGTGCGGTCGAGGAAGTCCTTCATCGCCCCCGACATGTAGCCGAAGTTCTCGGGCGTGCCGAGCAGCAGGCCGTTGGCCCAGAGCAGGTCTTCCGGGCCGGCGTCCGCCGCCTTCTTGAGACGTACCTCCACGTCTTCCACCAGTGGGTCGATGGCCCCTTCGTAGGCCGCCTCGGCCATCGCCCCGGTATGGCCGGTCATCGTGTGGTAGACGATCAGTAGGTGCTTCATTGGGCGTGGGAAGGGAGACTTAAGCGGTACAATCGCGCAGCGAAAATAGCACAGCCGCCGAGGTGATCCTCCCTGCGGTGGCCCACAGGGTGAGTACGATGCACGGGGAGCCCGTCACGCTCGATGCGATCAAGGCGGCCCGGTCGCGGTTGGGTCGCCAGGTGGTGCTCACGCCGCTCGCCAAGTCCGAGACCCTGTCGGCGCAACTCGGTGCCGAGCTCTACCTCAAGTTCGAGAACCAGCAGTTCACGGCATCGTTCAAGGAGCGTGGCGCCCTCAACCGGCTGTTGCTGCTCGACGACGAGGATCGCGCACGGGGCGTCACCGCCATGTCGGCGGGCAACCACGCCCAGGCGCTCGCCTACCACGGCTCGAGGCTGGGCATCCCGGTCAGCATCGTCATGCCGAGGTACACGCCGAACGCGAAGGTCGAACAGACCCGGGTATTCGGCGCGGAGGTCATCCTGCACGGCAGCCAGTTCGGCGAAACCCTGGAGTTCACCCGTCGCCACGCGGAGGAAAGAGGCTACACCCTGGTGCATCCCTTCGACGACGAGGCGGTCATCGCGGGCCAGGGGACCCTGGGTGTCGAGATGCTCGAGCAGGTGGCGGAGCTCGATACGGTGATTGTCCCGGTGGGCGGTGGCGGACTGATCGCCGGCGTCGCGGTGGCCTGCAAGTCGATCAATCCGGAGGTCTCGGTAGTGGGTGTCCAGGCGGACCGTTTCAGCGCCGCGGCCGACCTCTTCAATCGCCGGGAGGGCCGGGAGCCGAGTTCCGCACGTCCGGGAACGGTGGCCGAGGGCATCGCCGTGGAGGCGCCCGGCGTCAAGACCCTGGCGATCATCCGCGAGCGTGTCGACCGCATGTTGACGGTGTCGGAGCACGACATCGAAGCCGCCGTTTTCAAGCTGCTCGAGGTGGAGAAGACGGTCACCGAAGGCGCCGGGGCCGCAGCACTGGCGGCCGTACTCGCCGAGCCTTCCGTGGCGGTGGGCAAGACCGCCCTGGTGCTCACCGGCGGCAACATCGACATGATGATGCTGTCGTCCGTGCTGCAGCGGGGTCTCGTACGCACCAAGCGGCTCGTGCGCCTGGCGGTCGAGACACCGGATGTCCCGGGCTCGCTGGCGCGGTTGACGGGGATTCTCGGCGACCTCGACAGCAACATCGTCGACGTGGTCCATCAACGCGCGTTCGGCACCTCGTCGGTGCGCGCCACGCGGATCGAGTTCGTCCTGCAGATGCGCGGCGAAGAACAGAGCGACGTCGTCATCAGGACACTCCGCGAGGCCGGCTACGACGCCCAGCTGGCGTCATAGATGACGGCCAGTGCCCATCAGGGCGAGGTCGTCGGTCGTCAGGCGGTATCGAATCGCGTTGCCTTCGTGGAGGCCCCCGATCTCGTTCGCGACGTAGTCGGCGACTTGGTCGTGGTCAGCATTGGGAATGCCTGCCTCGCGAGCCATGGCCAGTGTCCGGCTGCGGTGGAATCCACGCCACTCTAGCTAGGACGTTGCGGCGCACGGCATCCCGGACGAATTCGCGGTAGGTCAGGGCGGGCGGTTCGGGTGAGTCCAACTCGGCGCGCACGACGACGTAGTTCCTGGCAGACGTGAGGTATGCGTCGACGTAGATCTGCCGAAGCAGTGAGACGTTGTTGAGCTCGTAGACTCCAATCATTCCATCGATGTATTCCCGGTCGTCCATCGTTGTGAACGAGAGGGGTGCCAGATCGGCCTTCTTGCCACTAAACGATTATGTCAATGATTATGTTGGATTAGGCGTCCAAATCACAAAATCATTTCACCACTATTGAAACGAAATCCCCGGCGGTTCGCTGCACCGGGTGGGTTCCCGCGCTACCTGCCGGCTATCCCGCCTTCAGGTCGGCGACGACGGACGAGTACCGGTCGAGCAACGGCAGGACGACGTCCTCACCGGCGGGTGGGACGACGAAGATCACGTGGTCGAAGCCCTGGGCTATGCGGCCGCGGACTTCGCCGGGGTCGGGAGGCGCGCCGAACAGCGCCAGGTCGACGCTCTCGAGGTCCCGGCCTCGGGCCTCCAGGGCACCCTTCAGGCGTTCCATGTTGCCGGAACCCAGGCCGCCGATGGGCATCCAACCGTCGCCGTAGTCGGCGATGCGGTCGAACACCCATTTCGAGTTGGCGCCGATCCAGATCGGCGGGCCGTTGTCCTGCACCGGCTTCGGGTAGGACCAGATGGGGTCGAAGTCCACGTACTTGCCGTGGAACTCGGCCTCGGCGTTGTTCCAGATCTCCCGCATGGCGAGCACCTTCTCGCGCACCACCGCCCAGCGGTTCTTGTAGTCCGCGCCGTGGTTCTCCATCTCCTCCCGATTCCAGCCGGCACCGATGCCGATGATCGCGCGGCCTTCCGAGATCGTGTCCAGCGAGGCGATCTCCTTGGCCAGGGTGATGGGATCGCGTTCGATGACGAGGCAGATGCCGGTGCCGAGGCGAATGCGTTCAGTGGCCGCCGCAGCCGCGCCCAAGGCGACGAACGGGTCGTGGGCGCGCCAATACATCTCCGGCAATTCGCCGCCGCCGGGGAACGGCGTCGCCCGGCTCGCCGGAATGTGCGTGTGCTCCGGGAAGAACAGGCTGTCGAGACCGCGTTCCTCGACCGCCCTGGCAATCTCCACCGGGCCGATGGCGGTGTCGGTGGGAAACATGGTCACGCCGAATTGCGCGTTTTCGAGTCCACGGAAGGCCATGGTGTTGCTCCTGCTTGTTGCTGAATCAGATGTTAGAGAAGTCGCCGTGTCGACCCGCGCCATCGATGAAGCGGGTCGCGCCTTGGATGGTCTCCCCCGACTTGATGACCTCGCGGCCGAGCAGGGTCTCCTGCTGCAGCGCTTCGTCGATCGGCTTGCCCCATTGGGTAAGGACCGAGCGGCGGTCGCTGCGCAGGCAGCGCTGTGGGAACCGCGCCAGGGCCTCGGCGATCTGTACGGCCCCGTGCAGCGCTTCGCCGTCGTCGGTGAGGCGGTTGACGAGGCCCATGTGCTTGGCTTCCTCGCCGCCGACGCCGCGACCGGTCAGGATCATGTCCAGGGCGTGGCTCTGGCCGATCAGCCGGGGCAGCCTCACGGTGCCGCCGTCCACCAGGGGCACGCCCCAGCGCCGGCAATAGACGCCGAACACGGCTGATTTCGCGGCCACGCGCAGGTCGCACCACAGGGCGAGTTCCAGGCCACCCGCCACAGCGAAGCCCTCGACCGCGGCGATGACGGGCTTCGACAGGGTCATGCGGGTGGGTCCGAGCGGACCGTCGCCGTCGAGGGTGACGCGGTTGCCCCGCCCGGCGGCGACCGCCTTGAGGTCGGCGCCCGCACAGAAGTGACCACCCGCGCCGGTAAGCACGCAGGCCAGGCGCTGTCTGTCGGAGTCGAATGCACGGAACGCCTCGGTCAGCGCGGCCGCCGTGTCGTGGTCGACCGCATTGCGCACTTCCGGGCGGTCGATCGTGATCACGAGCAGATCGCCGTGCTTCTCGGTGCGTACCGCCATAGTCCGTCCTACCGTGCCCCAGTCGGTGAGCATCTTAGCGTCAAGGACCGCGGTTTGTGTCACCTACGGTAACGGCCTGTCAGCGGATTGGTTACAAAGGTGTTGAAACTCGGCCGCGATTCGCAGACTATCCGCCCTGCAAGACCGAGGTAGCTGGAGGGCCCTCAGGACTTATGCAGTATGTCAACGCGGTAGTCGCCGTTGCGCTGTTGGTGCTGGCACTCGTCAATCGGGACGATCCGTCCGGCGCGGCGATGTTCATCTTCGGCGCGGTCCTTGCCGCCGTCGCGTTGAAACACTACTTGAGTTCATGGGTCGTTCGCGTGATGGCCTTCTTTGCCGCGGGCGTGCTGTTCTGCTACTTCGGCCAGTTCTTCGTCCTGGTCCCGACACTGCAGCCCGGCTGGTATTGGCTGTGGGGTTCAGACACCGTCCACGCCGCCGGTCTGCTGCTCGCCGGTTTCGCCATGATCCCCGTCCTGTCGGAATACAGTTGCCGCATGAAGGCCACCCGGGAGTGCGAACGGGGCAGCCGCGAGTTCGCCGAGCGCAAGCCGCTGCTGGCGGGCTTCAAGGGCTTCGAAATCGGCCGCTGACGCGCCCGAACGGGCGCGAGTTCCTCGTCCTACGCGGTGTTCTTCCGGACTGCGGGCAGCACCTCACCGAGATAGACATCCAACGCATCCCGGTCCCAGGGCGCGCGCAACGCGACGTTGACGGCGTGGGCGCCGCTGTCGACGTAGGCCATGATCTGGTCCAGGGCTTCGTTGGGGGTGCACAGTAGCGACCCCGCCGCGACGCGCTCGGCCTCGGCATCCCACTCGCGATCGAGGGCTGCGCGTTCCCGGGCCACGCCGGCGTCGTCCATGGCCATGGCGAAGGCAACGTTGACGCCTCGGGCTATGTCGGTCGGATCGCGCTCTTCCTCCTCGCACCAGTGGTCGAGCACGCCGTTCAGGCGCGCGAACTCGGCGGGGCTGACATAGGCGGCGTTCCAGCCGTCGGCGTGCCGCGCCGCGATGTCCAACGTACGGCGTTCACCCCGTCCGCCGATCCACAGGGGCAGATGCTCCTGCACGGGCTTTGGCCAACAGGTGGCATCGTCGACCTGGAAGTGTCTGCCCGAGAAGGTCGTGCGTTCCTCGTCCAGGAGCCTGCGCAGTACCTGCGCGGCTTCGTCGAGCATGTCGAGACGCGTGCCGATATCCGGAAACGGATAACCGTAGGCGGACGCCTCCCAGATGTGCCACCCGGCGCCGATGCCAAGCTCGAAGCGCCCGCCGGATAGGTGGTCCAGGGTGGTCGCCGCCTTGGCCAGCAAGGCCGGATTCCGGTAGCCGACATAGAACACCAGGCAGCCGATGCGCACCCGTTCGGTCTCCGCGGCCAGTGCGCCGAGGGTGGCGAGCGCCTCGAAGTGCGGTTGGGTCGCGCCTTGGTACGGTGCCTCGTAGAAGTGATCCCACACCGAGATCCAATCCACGCCGGCGTCTTCCAGGTGGCGCCACAGGGCGCGCAACTCTCCCATGCCGAGGTTCTGTTGACCGATATGGACGCCGAGGGATATGGACATCGCAAAAAACCCGTGTGCAGAGCAATGGCTACGATAACCAGTGCTCCCTCAACCCTCAAACGTCGCGTCGGTGGTCGCCGACGTGTTCCTCGTCACCGTTGGCGAGATTGAACTTTCTCCCCGGTAGCGCGTCTCAATGAACGTCAAGGCAATGTTCGTACAGACGGCGAAGGCCGAAAAAGGAACGATAGAGGAAATGGTTGTACGGCATTGAAGAGGACGCCAACCGTCCCCACCTTAGGTTTGAACAGCCCCGGCGATATCTCCCTCCCTCCCCCAAACCCCCCTTATCGCCGGGGCTTATTTTTCCCGCGAGGCGCCGCCGGCGCCTCTGCGACATCGGGGGTCGAACCTGCCGGATTGCGTGACCAACCCTGGCGTACACGCCGGAACGCCCCGCTGGCGCCCGCCCTGAGGCGCTGCCCGAACTCGACGAGATGGCGCGTACCGGCCCGGTAGGGCATGGCAAGCAGCGCCGGCGTGGCGAACAGCGTCAGCAAGGTCGCGAAGGTCAGGCCGGCGACGATCGCCTGGGCCAACGGCACCCAGAAGCTCGACAACAGCCCGCCGTAGACGATGGAGCGGTTGATGAAGTCGATGGAAAAGTGGCTCGCGAGCGGCAGCAGGCCGAGGACCGTGGTCGCCGTGGTCAACAGCACGGGCCGCAGCCGCTGTGCGCCGGTGCGGACGATGATCGAGACGTAGTCGAGTTCCGGGTGCCGGCGCCGGATGTGGTTGAAGGTATCGATCAGGACGATGTTGTTGTTGACCACGATGCCCGCGAGGGCGACGAGGCCGACGCCCGTCAGGATGGCACTGAACGTGCTGTTGGTGATGAGCAGGCCGAGCAGCACGCCGGCCGTGGACATGGCGACGGCAGCCAGGATCAGCAGGCTCTGATAGGTGTTGTTGAACTGGATCACCAGCAGCACGAACATCAGCAAGAGCGCCGCCGACAGCGCCAGGACCATGAAGTCGAGGGAGCGGGCCTGCTCCTCGTCGGCGCCGCGGAAGGTGATCTCCACCCGCGGGTCGAGATCCGTCTCATCGAGCCAGGCCCGCAGTTCGGACACCTTGCGGTCGGCCAGAACCCCCGGCGAGACGTCGGCGCGAATGAACTCCACGACCTGGCCGTCGATGCGTTCGATGGCGTCGACGTTGGGCACCGCCGTCCGCCGGACGAAGTTCGAGATCGGCACGCGTCCCTTGGCGGTGGTGATCTTCAACTCGTCCAGTGCGCTCACGCCCCTGGCATCCGTGGGGTAGCGGACGCGGATGTCGACCACGTCGTCGGCGGTGTTCGGTCGGTACTCGCCGACCTTGACGCCGTTGGTGACCAGTTGCACGGCGACGCCCACCAGCGAGACGTCGGCGTTGTAGAACGCCGCCTGGGCACGATCCACGGTGAGTTCCCACTCGATGCCGGGTAGCGAGCGGGTGTCGTCGATGTCGCGCAGACCGTTCATGGCGTTTTCCATGTGATCGCGCATGATCGCGACGACTGGGTCGAGGAGTCGTTTCTCCTCGGCCGAGAACTGGATCTGGATGGGCTTGCCGACCGGCGGACCCCGCTCGGCTTCGCGGACCTCCACCGTCACGCCGGCGAGGTCGGCGGTCGCCGCACGGGCCCGTTCGAGAATCTCGCGGCCGCTCAAGGAACGCTCGTTCTCTTCATGCATCTGCACGTACATCCGGCCGACGGTGTCGTTGGCATCGGTGAGTCCGGGGGTGCCGGCTCCGCCGCCGCCGACCTGGGTCTGGAGCACGACGCTCTTGATGCCGGGAATACCGATGATCCGCGCTTCCGCCTCGCGGACCAGGGTGTAGGCCTCGGTCGCCGACAGGTTGCCGCGCGCCCTTACCGCGACGCGGGCGCGAACCGGGTCGCCGTCCGAGAAGAACACCATGCCCTGGCCGAACTGACCGTAGGCGAAGTAGATGCTGGCAAGAACCAGCGCGACGAAGACGAGCGTCAGCCCGGCATGCCGGCAGACCACGCCCAGGAATCTCGCGTACGCACCCGTGAAGCCCGAGAAGGTCCGCGGGTCGTCGTCTTCCAGGCGCACCAGGATCTGTCGGGCATGTTCGTCCCATCGGCGCGAGTGACCGGCTAGGGCGCCGATGGTGGGCCCGAACAACAGCGCATAGATGAGCGAGCCCGTCAGTACGAAGAACACGGTCACCGGCAGGAAGCTCATGAACTTGCCGGACACCCCGGGCCAGAAGACCAGGGGCAGGAAGGCGGCGAGGGTCGTGCCGATGGAGGCGCACACCGGCCAGAACATCCGCTTGGCCGCCTCGGCGTAGGCGTCCCTCGGCGGGGTGCCCTCGGCCATCTTCCGGTCGGCCAGTTCGGTGACGACGATGGCGCCGTCGATCAGCATGCCGAGTCCGAGCAGCATGCCGAACATGACCATGAAGTTGAACGTGAAGCCGAGCACCCAGAGGCACAGCAGGGCGAACAGGAACGACACCGGAATGGCGGTGCCGACGATCACGCCGCTGCGTCCGCCGATGGCGGCGACGACGAGAACCATGACCAGCACGAGAGTGGTGATGATGTTGCCCTGCAGTTCCGTCACCTGGGAGCGGGCGAAGGGCGCCTGGTCCTGGGTGTAGGTCAGGTCGAGTCGGCCGGGCAACCGAGGACGGAACGCCTCGACGACCTGCTTGACGGCGTCGACCGTGTCCACGACGTTGGCGTTCTGGCGCTTGTAGACATTGAGAGAGATCGCCTGCCTGCCGTTGACGCGCGCAAAGCGCTGACGGTCCTTGAACGTTCGGCGGATGGAGGCCACGTCGGCGAGGGTGACCACCGAGTTGCCGTTCACCTTCACGGGCAGATCCCGGAGGTCGTCGGCGGTCTTGATGAGTCCGGGAATCTTCACCGCCATGCGTCCGCTGCCGGTGTCCAGGGACCCCGCCGCGATGAGCCGGTTGTTGCGGATCACGGTGCGGATGAGTTCCTCGGTGGACACCTGGTAGGACTCGAGGGCGGCCGGGTCGATGACGACCTCGAGGAGCTCCTCCCGGTGGCCCTGCAATTCGGCGGCGAGGATCGCGGGCAGCGTCTCGACGGCGTCCCGCAGGTCCTGGGCGAGACCGAACACGATCCGTTCCGACACGCCCGTTTCACGTCCGCCGACGAGGTTGACCTGGAGGATGGGGAAGTCGCTCGCGGTCTGTTCGAGGACCACCGGCTCGTCGGCGGTGGCGGGGAACTCCGGCTTGGCACGGTCCACGGCTTCGCGTACGTCCGCCAGGGCATCGTCGAGGTCGTGACTGGCATCGAATTCCACCAGCACCCGGGCGGAGCCCTCGTCGGCGAGTGCCCGGACTTCATCCACGCCGTCGATGATCCGGAGTTCGGATTCGAGGGGTTTCAGCAACAGGCGCTCGGCGTCTTCGGGGGAGATTCCCTCGTGTGCCACCGACACCATGAAGAACGGCACCTCGATATTGGGTTCGGACTCGATGGGTATGGCGAACCGCGCGGCGATGCCCGCCAGCACGAACAGGGCCATCACCGACAACGTGGCATGAGGGCGGTCGATCGCCGCATCGATGAGGAAGTCCTTCAAGTGCGCCCCCTCGGCGACTAGTGGCTCGTGGAGGATTCCTTGCTGGCCGCCGTGACCCGCTGGCCGTCCACCACGAGCTGGTGACCAACCGTGATCAGCGTCGCGACGCGCGGCAGTCCCGTCACCCACACGCCATCGGACCCGTCGGCGACGATGACTACGCGGTGAAACCGCGCGCGGCCGTCGGTGTCCACGAGTCGCACCCCGAGCAGGCCCTCGTCGTCCAGCACCAGCACGGCGGGGCTGATCTGATGGGCGTCGACCTCGCCGACGACGATCTCGATGTCGGCCGTGGTGCCGCTCAGCACATGATGGTCGGGATTGGCCACGGTCACTTCGACCCGGTAGGTGCGGGTGGCCGCATCGGCTTGGTGTCCGATGAAGCTGATCGGGCCGGTAACGATCTCACCGCTCGTCAGCAAACCCGTGGCGGGTTCGCCGATGGACAATCGGCTGACTTCCCGTTCGGAGACCTGGCCGACGAGCAGCATGGGGTCGAGGTCGACGATCCGGGCGCAGGGCGTGGCCAGCTGGGCGTAGTCGCCCACCTCGACCAGCGTCTGTTCGACGACACCCTCGAATGGGGCGCGGATGGACGTCCTCCGGAGGTCGAGCGTTGCCGCTTCGAGTTGGGCCTCGGCGGCTGCCAGGCGAGATTTGGCTTGGGCGATGGCGGTCTCCGACTGGAAGCCCCCATCCTTGAGGCGCAGGCTGCCCTCGTGCTCGATGCGGGCCTGGTTCACGGCCGCCTCGGCCTGCTTCACCCGGGCCTGCCGGTCCGCGGGATCCAGCCGGCAGAGCAGGTCGCCGGTGTCTACCAGGGAACCTCTCTCCACGGGGCGTTCCACCACCCGGCCGACGGTTTCGGCGCGCACTTCCACCGTGCGCTTGTTCTCCGTGTGGCCGCGAATCTTGACCCGCTCGGGCAACGATTCGGCGCGGATGACGCGCGTCCTCACGGCCGTGGGCTCACCGTCCTCCGCTTCGCGACCGTTCTGCGCGTTGGCCTCCTCGATCGTTGGATGATCCGCGACGGCGTCGGCACCACCGAAGTAGCCCGTGGCGAGCCAGACAACCGTGGCGACG